>DASPMW010000079.1:0-47710 GCA_035626855.1 Patescibacteria group bacterium | reverse complement strand
CATCATGAGCGACAGCGCCATGAGGACCGGATATTCGATCAGGCGGTCGAGTATCACGGGGAAGACGAAGGCGTTCAGGAGCCCGCCCGCCGCGCCGCCGAGCGACATCAGCAGGTAATATTCCGTCAGCTGGCGGCCCGTCCCGGCGGGGCGGGACTTTGCGAGGAGCATGTGGCAGGCGAGCGCCGCGACGCCGAAGGCGAAGATATGAAAGCCCATGGCGTAGACCGAGACGCGGATATTCAGGTTGTAAACGCATGTCAGCACAACGGCGAGCGGCACGACGAGACGGTGCCAGCGGGCTATATCCTCGAACCGGAACAGCGCGTGGCGCGCGAAGGCGATGACAAATGTGAGCAGGTAAATCGCAAGCGGCAGGATCCAAATGAGCGGCGCGGAAAAGACATCCGTTGTAATATGCGTCGTGACGGCGGAGAGCAGGGCGGAAGGGAAAAACGCCAGCAGCATCCAGCGCAGGCGTTGTGCGGTCTGGGTTCTCTCACTGCTGACGGCGATGGGGGCTGCTGTGCGGGGTTCTTTTTTGGCGAACAAAAGGCATGTCGTCGCAAGCGCGATCAGGACGGCAAAGCCGATGCGCCACTTGTCCGCCTGCTCGCCGAGGCCCCAATGCGCCTCCATGAAAGCGGGGTAGAAAATCAACCCGGCAAAACTGCCGAGATTGCTCGCGGCATAGAGAAAATACGGGTCAGCCGCCCATTTATGCCCGGTGGTGCCGAACAATCGTTGCAGTGTGGATGAGGTGGCCGACAGCGCGATGAAGGGCACGGCGACTGTCGCCGCCAGCAGCCGGAAGATGTCGAAAGCGCCCGGATGATCGGAAACCGTGGCGTTCAAATGAACGGGAAGGAACGCGAAACCTACCGCCATCAGGATCAGGTAAACAATTCCATGGACGCGCGCCGTAAGACCGGAGAGCACATGTGCGATCAGGTAGCCGCCCAGCAGCATCAGCTGGAAAAAGGCCAGCGTTACGACCCAGCCCGCGGGTGTGCCGCCGACCAGCGGCAGCAGCATCTTGCCGACCATCGGCTGCAGCGCGAACATAATGCCGGCCGATACGAACATGGCGAAAGAGTAGATGGCGAGGATCATCGTCTGCGGCAACATACAATCACTCCTGTTTCAGGCCATTTGCGGCAACGTCGAGGGTAAGGGTGCCGAGGAGAGAAGTATAGTCATCCGTCCACGGACGGATGCCGGGCACCGCAGCCACCTCGCTCCATCCCTGGGCGGCGAGGCTCAATTTGTCGGCCGGCCGGGTCAGCACAAGAAAAATGCTGGCGGAACTGTAGGCAGGCCGCTCCACAGCAAGATCGGCTTTCATCTCGGTCTTCAGCCCGAGCGTCGCGGCTGTCGACGCAATGGCGTGCCAGAGCGCGAAGTACCGGTTCGAGACATTGATTGCGATCACGCCGCCCGGCGCGAGGCGCTCGACATAGAGCTGCAGCGCTTCCTTTGTCAAAAGGTGAACCGGTATTGAATCCGACGTAAAAGCGTCCATGAAGAGGAGGTCGAATTTCTCGTCAAGCCGCGCCAATTCGAGGCGGCCGTCTCCCACGATCAGGCGGGGCGGAGCTTTGGATTTGCAGGCGCTGAGAAAGGTGAATTTATCCTGCGCGACTTCGACTACAGCTGGATCGATTTCAAAGAAGGTAAATTCACGGTACGGTTCGTTGTAGCAATTCATCACGCCAACGCCGAGGCCGAGGACGGCGACCTTCGCCGGCTTGAATATCCCGTAAATATCCCCGACCGGTCCTTGGCGCGTGAAATAGGCCGTCGGGATCATGCTGAGCTTCTCGTCGCTCTGAACCTGGAGTCCATGGTTGGTCGAGCCGTGGCGCATGTACCGGATCGTCTCCGGCCTGCCGTCCACTATTTTTTCGACATCATAGAGACGAATGGTGCCGTAGAAGTTCCGCACGCTGAAAATCTCTGTCCGGTCGCCTAAAATGAAAGTGACGACCATAAACAGCAAAAGGGTGCCAAGCGTCACGACGTCGGCCCGCAGGGATTTTCGGCGGAAGACAAGCAGGGCAATCACGAGAAGCCCGAGCGCCTGCAACAGCAGCATCCGCCCTTCGACGATATCGACGCCGATATTCGGCCGCGGCGCGTTGACCAGCAGCAGAGACAGAAGCAACAGGCCGGCGATCGCGAGGCCGGTGCGCGATCTCAGGTTATATTGCTTGTGAATGAGGAAGGCTGCCAGCAGGGTCAGGGGGAACTCGATGAGTCGGCTGAACACAAGCGGGATAATGAAGGCGTTCAGGACACCGCCAAGCGCGCCCCCGACCGACATCATCAGGTAGAAAGCAGTCAGGTGCCGATCGTTGCCGAGCGGCCGGAGGCTGGCGAGCCGGATATGGCAGGCAAGCGCCACCAGCGTAAAGACGGCGAGGTAGAAGAAAACGCCGATCCAGCTGCCCAGCCATTTCGCGCCGATCAGCGAGATGAAAATGATGGCGTTGCAGGTAACATAAGGCTGAAGGTTTTCAATGGCAGCGGCGGAGGAGATCCTGCTGCGGCCGAAGGCGATAACGAATGTAAATAGATACAGCGAGAGCGGCAAAATCCAGATCAGCGGGGCCGAAATGACATCCGACGTTATATAGGTGGTAACGCTCATGAGAAGGCAGGACGGGAAAAACGCCAGCGCGAGCCACTCCACCTGCCGCTTCACGCCGAGCGGCGCGACGGTTTCGTTGGCGACCTTGCGTTGCTCGCTGTCTTTTCCCCGGGCGAGCCAGAGGCAGAGTAGTCCCGCTAGGATGAGCGAGGAATATCCGGCAGAAAAGTATTTCGCCTGTTCAATCAGCCCGAGGCGCGGCTCGATCAGCAACGGATAGAGCAAAAGGCCTGAAAAGCTTCCGAGGTTGCTTGCGGCGTACAGGAAATACGGATCGTCCGCCTTGCCGTGCCGCGTTTTCATGAACAGCCGCTGCAGCGTCGATGACGTTGCGGATAACGCGATAAAGGGTACCGCGAGCGCCTGGGTCAGCAGGATGAAAATGCGCCCGGCTTCAGGCACTGAGCCAGACATTGTTCCCGTCAGCGAGACCGGCAGGAAAAACCACCCTGCGGCCAGGCACAGCACATAGACCGCCCCGTGCGCCATGCTGCCGAGTTTGGACAGGCCGTGCGCAAGTAAATATCCGGCCAGCAGCATGACCTGGAAAAAGGCCATTGCGACAATCCAACCGGCGGGCGTACCCCCCACAAGGGGGAGAAGCATTTTGCCGGCCATGGGCTGGACCGAAAACATCAATGCTGCGGAGAGAAATAAGGTGAGGCTGAAAACCAGCACGCTGGTGCCGCCGGGTTTTGATTGGGTTGCCATTAGAACCTCATGACGCTGATGATATTTGAGTAGTCGTCCGTCCAGCTGCGGACTGCCGCAGGCGGTGTCGCCCAAGCCAGGCCAGAAAGCGGAGCAAGGGTTGCCTCGTCCTTTGCCATGACCAGCCATTCGCTCGGCAGGAATAGCGGCGGATCGATAAACTGGTAATCCTTGAATCTTGCGTTCATGCCTGTATCCCGGGCGATAGCGGCCAGCGTGGTTGCCAGCATGACATGATTATTAGAAATATTAAAGGCGAGCACACCATGCTCGGTCAGGAGCGATTTATAAAGCGCAACCGCGTCGGTTGAGAGGAGGTGGACAGGTACCATATCCGAGGAAAACGCGTCGAGCACGATGAGGTCGAACTTTTCGCCCGCCAGCTTCGCCAGTTCCAGGCGGCCATCGCCTTTGATAATCCGGTGCGGCGCGGCCCCTGGGCAGCCCGACAGGAAAGTAAATTTATCTTGCGCGATCCGGATCACATCAGGATCGATTTCTATAAACGTGAACTTTCGCCCCGGCGCGTGGTGGCAGGCGAGCGTTCCGGCGCCAAGTCCAAGGACGGCGACATTAAGCGGCTTAAACGTTTCAAATATGTCTCCAACCGGGCCGCCTTTCGAAAAATAGGCGGTAGGAACCTGCGCGAGGTCCGGGTCGAGGGATTGCAGCCCGTGAACCGTCGTGCCATGTCCCAAATAACGAATGTCATATCTATCACCATCCAGCGTTAACGACCTGTCATAGACGCGGAGCATGCCGTAGAAGTTGCGAAGGTGAAGATCAAGCGGTCCTGGCGAAGGATGCACAAATGCGTTCAGTGCCAGCAGGGCGCAGCCCGCGAGCGCCAGCCGCGCATTACTGGCCGCAATGACAAAAAGGGCAATAACAAAGATTTCGAGCGAGCCAGGGGAAATCGCGGTGTAGTGGCGCAGGGCGGCCCAGACCGCGAGCCCGACAGCACCGACGAGAACGCGCGCAAGATCCTTGGTCGAAAATTTCTCCCGCAAAGCGGGTGCAAATAAAAGCGACGCCAGCATAACCACCGGGAATTCGAGGGGCCGGTTGAAAATTACGGGCGCGACAAAGACATTGAGGAGTCCGCCCAGTGCGCCGCCAAGGGAAACGGCGAGATAAAACCTGGCCAGAGCGGCGGGGTGGCCGAGTGGCCGCAGCGCTGCGAGCCGGGAATGAAAGGCAAAGGCGATGATCCCGAAACATAGCACCAGCACCGCCATGATCGCCAGGGGCGCGTGCAGGGTCACGGAAGCAAGAAAAACCAGACCCAGGGCAAGGCATGCCGCAGCCGGGTGGAGACGTTTCGCAAAAGCGGCGGCGCGTAGCAAACGGTTGCTGAAAGCGACAACAAACGTCAGGAGATATACAGACAGCGGCACGACCCACAGCAGCGGCGCCGCCAATATCGCAGTCGTGATTTCGCTGGTGACGCCCATCATGAGACTGGAGGGGATGAATGCGAACAGTACCCATCGCCAATCAGACAGATTTGAATCGGCGGGAGCGCGGGAGGAAGCTGCGCTTTGCCTGACATGCAGTGCGCAAGTTGCGCCGAGCGCGAGGAGGAGGATATATCCGGAAGTCCAGATACCCGCCTGCTGCGGCATGTCAAAGAGGATTTCAGCCGCAAGCGGATAAAGAAGGAGGCCGGCAAAACTCCCGAGATTGCTGGCCGCATAAAGAAAGTAGGGGTCCTGCGCCCTGCGATGAGAGGAACTCATGAACACACGCTGCAGGGTCGATGATGTCATGGCAAGGGCAATAAAAGGCAGCGCACAATGTTTCGCCAGCAAGCCGAAAACGCCCATGCTGCCGGTCGCCGTCCCGACAAGCATGGGAGGCAGGAACGCCGCGCCGATCAACATGACGCCCAGATAGGCAAAGATGTGCAGGCGTACGGGCAGCAGCGACAGGCGGTACGCGAAGGCATAACCGATCAGCAGCATCACCTGGAAAAATGCCATCGCCGCCAGCCAGCCGGATGGCGTGCCGCCGACAAGCGGAAGCAGCATCTTGCCCAGCATAGGCTGAAGCGTGAACATCAAGGCGGCGGAAACGAACAGCGTCAGGCTGAACAGCGCAACAGTCGGGCTCCGCCATTGTGGAACGGCCGTCCGCATGGCGGCTTCCCCGGTCATGCTGTCTTCTTGAGTTCCTGGGGACGGGCGCTGTTGGCCCGGATCATGGCGACAAAATTATCGAAGAGGTAATCACTGTCATGCGGACCGGGCGACGCTTCGGGGTGGTACTGCACGGAGTAAGCAGGCGCGCCCGTGACGCGGAGGCCCTCATTCGTCTGGTCGAACAGGCTCACATGGGTGACGACGGCGTTTTCCGGGAGGGTTTCCGGCAGGACGTGGAAACCGTGGTTCTGGCTCGTGATCTCGACCTTGCCGGTATCGAGGTTTTTAACGGGGTGGTTGCCGCCGCGATGACCGAAGGGAAGCTTGGCGGTTTTGCCGCCAAGGGCGATCGCGAGCAGCTGGTGACCAAGGCAGATGCCGAACAGCGGCGTGCCGGCGCGAAGGATATTTTGAATAACCGGCACTGCATAGAGGCCGGTCGCGGCGGGGTCGCCGGGGCCATTCGACAGGAACACGCCATCGGGGCGAAGGGCAAGGATATCCTCCGCCGACGTGTCGCAGGGAACGACCGTCAGCCGCATGCCGCGTTCGCACAGGCGACGCAATATGTTGCGCTTCACGCCGTAATCCACGACGACCACATGAAAGTCGGTTGCCTCCGGCGTCTGGTATTTTCCGGCCTGTGCATCCCAGCCGCCTTCATTCCAGGCGTAGATATTTTTGCAGCTGACCGTTTTCGCCATGTCGAGCCCCGTCATGTCGGGGAGGGCTTTGAGCTGCTGGCGGAAATCGTCGAGATTGACCTTGTTCGTGCCGAAGTGGCAAATGAGCCCGTTCTGCGCGCCCTTGTCTCGGAGCAGCCGGGTGAGGGCGCGCGTATCGACGCCGCAGATTCCAGTGACGTTGTGCTTCACCAGCCATTCATTGAAATGTCCTTCAGACCTATAGCTGGCGGGGTCGGTGATATCGGTGCGCAGGATGACGCCTTTGGCGAAGGGGGCGGCGGTCTCGAGATCCGCGTCGTTGACGCCGACATTGCCGATATGCGGAAAAGTGAAAGTGACGACCTGGCCCGCATAGGAGGGGTCGGTCATGATTTCCTGGTAGCCGGTCATCGAGGTGTTGAAGCAGACTTCGCCGCCTGAAAAGCCCTGCGCGCCGACGCCTTTTCCCCAGAAAACGCTGCCATCGGCGAGCAGCAGGACCGCGGTGGCATGAGGGGGAACTGCTTGCGAAAACATGATTTTCCCTGAACGTCTGGCGTGTTGTATTTATATATGGCTTGGAATAGCATACATGCCAGTCTTACGCTACCGAAAAGCAGGAAAAACAGATGCTCAGGAACCAGTTCACGGATCGCCTCAAGGCAGCGCAGCACGCCAAGGACGAGCCAACTGTTTCAACATTACGGCTAATCATCGCCGCCATGAAAGACCGCGATATCGCTGCACGGTCCAAGGGGAACTGGGACGGGATCAAGGACGATGAAATCATGGCGATGATGGCCTCCATGATAAAGCAGCGCCATGAATCGATCAAGATGTACGAGCTCGGGAAGCGCCCGGAACTGGCCGAGCGCGAGGCGACAGAGATCCGCATCATCGAAAGCTTCATGCCCAAGCAGCTGACGGAGCCCGAAGTGAAGGCGGTCATCGACACGCTGGTCAAAGATATGGGGGCGAGCGGGCTGAAGGATATGGGCCGCGTCATGGCCGAAATGAAAACGAAATATGCGGGCCAGCTTGATTTTTCCAAGGCAAGCGGCTGGGTCAAGGAGAAACTGACCGAATGACCGTAGCGGAACCGAAGCCGGGGGAGGCCCATATCAGCACGCTCGAAGGCCGCTGGGGCAAGGTCTCTGTGTTCAATACAGACCGTTATATCGGCCAGTCTTTCCTGAACTACGGCGAATATAACGCAGACGAAACGGAATTCGTCGTCAGCCTCGCGCAAAAGGCGGGAAAGGACAAGCTTGTCCTCGATATCGGCGCGAATATTGGCGCGATCGGCCAGGCGCTCGAGCATTCGGGTTTCACGGTTGAATCCTTCGAGCCTCAACCAGAAGTCTTCAACCTGCTGACGCGCAACGTGAAGGGCAAGTGCCACAACATCGCGCTCGCCAGTCGCGCAGGTAAAACGGTGATGCCGAAAATCCGCTATGACGAGGTGAACAACTTCGGCGGCATTTCAATCGGCACGACCAGCAAGGCGCATGGCGGGATCGAGGTGCAGGTTGAGACGCTGGACAGTTTTAACTTTCAGAATGTAGGGCTGATCAAGATCGACGTCGAAGGCTTTGAGGAAGAGGTGCTGCGCGGTGCTGTGAATACCATCATGCGCTGCAGCCCTATCCTTTATCTTGAGGATGACCGGGCCGAGAAAAGCGACAGCCTGTATAAATTCCTCACGGAGATCGGCTATATGTGGCACGTGCACCGGCCGCCGCTTTACCGGGACAACAATTTCTTTGCCAAGAAAGAGAATATCTGGGGCAAGAATTACGTCAGCAAGAACATCGTTTGCGTAAAATATCCTTTATAATCAGCACCCTGCTCCTTTTGCATAATCGTTGACGCTTAAACGAAGCTGCTGTAGATTGATCCGTCCCAAACAGAGGCGGATGATGCAGCAGGACTTCAACACGCCAGCCAATGACACCCGCCCCATAGATGCCAAGGGCCGTACCCTATTTATGCGCGCGATTGAAGCACGTGACTTTGCGAAGGCCGAACAGCTGTTACGGGAAGGCGCGAAGGTTGACGCGCGCGACAAACACGGTGCAACAGCGCTGGCGCGGCTGTTATCTTCCGATCGCATCGGGCGCGGTCTTACCGACGAAGCTGAGGTTGCGAAATTCCTCCTGCGTCATGGCGCCAACGCTTGCTTTATCCTGTTGTCGCATCCGGAAAACAAGATCATCGCTGTGCGCGCGATGATCGAGGAGGGGCTGGTCGAGCCTTTGCGGCAGCTTTTGAAGCACAGGATGGACTCGAACATGCCGACAGGCGAGAGCGGCAGCTATCTCGTCATGGCCGCCGAAGCGAGGCAGCCTGCGATCATCTCCCTGCTGCTGGAACACGGCGCCGACGTCAACCGCGGGGAGAAAAACGGGCGGTCAGCGCTCCGCGCCGCGATGTCGAATGACGACGTGGAGAGCATCAAGTTGCTGCTGGCGGCGGGCGCGGATACGCGCGTTCGAATGACGGGCCAGTCGGTCGGTCTTGCCATGTCCGACCTCGACTTCGCGAAACTGTGCAGCCCGGAGATCGCGGGATTGGTGACGGATGCCAGCCGTAAATTCGAGCTGCATACCGCCGCGGAGCAGGGGGATGTCGTCCGGCTCAAGGCTCTGCTAAAGGAAAACCTGCCGCTGCAGACGGTGGACCACCAAGGCTATACGCCGCTCATGCACGCCATCCACCAGGCGCATAAAGAAGTGATCAATCTGCTTCTCGATCACCATGCCGATATCGAATTTACGCCGCGCGCCGGTAAATCCCCCTTGCTGCTCGGCATACGGCGTGGACGGGCGGATGTGGTGAAGCTTCTCCTCGATCGCGGCGCACAAGCGACACGACAAATCGGCAAGGAAGACGCCCGCACCGCTGCCGCACGGTATAAACGGAGTTTCATGACCAAGCTGGTCGACCCTTACTATAACCGCGAATTGGGCAGCGCCGTTAAACAGGCAGTCGGCTTGACGACCAGCGTCAATGCCCCACAAACCGCGCGTTTCCGCAAGGGGCCGATGCCGTGAACCTGTCTCCGCAGGCGGCCGCGACCCTGATGGCGAACGCCATTCGCAGCGATAATCCCGACGCGCTGCACCGGCTGCTCTTCGAGGATACAGCCAATCCCGACGCTCTGCATCAGGGCAGCACCATGCTGCATCACGCGGCCCGCGCGGAAAATGATCGCGCCATTACAATGCTGCTGCAGGCAGGAGCGGATATTCATTTGACAGACGCGCAGGGCGGCAGCGTGCTTCGTGCCGCCATCAAATCGGGCAACGCGGTTTCCGTGCGCAAACTACTGGCCGCAGGGGCGGACCCAACCGCCATTTCGCCTGAAGATGACGGCAGCAATCCATCCGACGATGTACTGGCTACGCGCTATGGCGGCGAGGTGTCGCATGCGGTCAACATGGCCGTCGATCCGTTTCGAGTTAATCAGTACGCCCGCCTGCAAAAGGCGGAATGGATGGAAGGCTACCTTCTTCGCGGCGTGCCCGCGGACACGATCGACCGGTTCGGCAAGACCGCGCTCATCGAGGCCGTCGAGCTTGGTTATAAAGACGGTGTCGAGGTGCTGCTGCGCCACCGTGCCGACCCGAACCGTGTGATGCGGGACGGCAGGACGGCCATGCATTACGCCGCTGAAAAGGGATATGTCGATCTTATCGAAAATCTTGCTGCCGCTGGCGCCAAGTTAAATACCGCGCTGCCGGACGGACGGACGCCCCTCCAACTCGCGGAAGCGGCGGGCAATAAATCTGCCGCCGCCGTTATTTTGAAGCTGCAGCGCCAGCAGGATGCTATCCTGGCGGACAGCGCCACGCGCCTGTCGCAATCCCTTCCTGCGCCAAAAACCGCGCGTTTTACCCGCAGAAGCCCGGCGCCCTGACCCGCCGCGCTTGTTTGGCGGCCGGAAATATCCTATTTATACGGCATTATGTCGCTTCCGAAGGCCTTTGTAGAAGAACTGCGTGCCCGCGTTCAGCTGTCCGATATCATCGGCAAGCGGACGAAACTGACGCGCGCCGGCCGCGAGTTCAAGGGCTGCTGCCCGTTCCATAAGGAAAAGACCCCGTCCTTCACCGTGAACGACCAGAAGGGGTTTTATCACTGCTTCGGCTGCGGCGCGAATGGCGACTGCATCAGCTTCCTCATGAACCATGACAACCTCCCGTTCATGGATGCGGTCGAGCAGTTGGCGGCGCTCGCCGGTCTGCAAGTGCCGAAGCCGACGAAAGAGGAAGAGCAGAAGTTCAAAAAGCAGATGTCGCTCTACGACCTTATGAACAGCGCGACCAAATATTATGAAGCCCAGCTGCACAATCCCAAACACAAGAAAATCCTGCAATATCTGGTGGAACGCGGATTGAACGTAGATACCATTCGAAGTTTCCGCCTTGGTTTTGCGACCGACGACGCGGGGTTAAGGCAGCACCTCGAGAAAGACGGCTACAAGATTGAAGATATGATGGAAGCGGGGTTGTTTCGCGAAAGCGAGCGCAAGAAGGGCGACATCTATCCCTTCTTCCGTGCACGAGTGATTTTTCCCGTGCTGGACCTGCAGGGCAGGGTGGTCGCATTTGGTGGACGCGTCATGCCGGAAAGCCACGGCGGCCCGCTCGACAAATCTGCGCCAAAATACGTCAACTCCCCCGAGACCGCGATCTTCCACAAGGGCCGCAACCTCTACGGCCTCTCCCGCGCCCGCAAGGTGATCGGCGATGGGGAAACGGTCGTCGTGGTCGAGGGCTATATGGATGTCATCGCCCTCGTGCAGGCGGGCTTCCGCGCCGCTGTCGCGCCGCTTGGAACAGCTCTTACGGAAACTCAGATCGAGGAATTGTGGAAGGTAATGCCGGACGGGAAGAAAAATCCTGTCCTCTGCTTCGACGGTGATAATGCCGGGCAGCGCGCCGCAGCCCGTTCGCTGGAGCGCATCCTGCCCATCCTGAAACCCGATTATTCTGTTAAATTTGCATTCCTGCCGCCGCAACACGACCCCGACAGCCTCATCAAGGACGAGGGCGTGCCGGCCATGCAGCGGGTGCTCGACCAGTCGATCGGGCTGTTTGAAATGATGTGGCAGGAGGAGGCCAAGGACCGCAATTTCAGTCAGCCGGAGGCGAAGGCGGGCTTTCGCTTCGCGCTCGAGAAACGTGCGCGGCAAATTGCCGACAGCAACGTCCAGGAATTTTTTATTCACGAGATAGGTCAAAAGGTTAACGAAGTTTTCTTCAACGTCGGTTCACGCAGCCAGCAGGCGCGGACACAGGCTCCCGGCGGCTTTTTCAAGGGCAAGAAGCTGCCCCCCGGCGCCCATACGCCTTACCGCCCGCTGAACGTGAAGGCGAAGCCGGTCCGGGTTTCCCGTCTTTTGCGGGAAAAGGCGCTGATCGCCTGCGTCATCAATTACCCGGAGCTCTTCGACGAAGTGGCCGAGCAATTCGGCATGATACATTCCGGCCACGAGGACTACGACCGCCTGCGTCAGGCCGTCATGACCTTTCTGACCCACTGGCACGAGACCAAAGAAAATAATGGGATATACCTTGACCATCAGGCAGTTAAGCAACATCTTAATGAGCTGGGGTATGGCAAGATTCTCGATGCGCTCTTTGACAATTCATTGTATGTATATGCAGGTTTTGCCAAGCCCGGACAGCCTGTTGAAATAGTCCGTCAGGGATGGCTGGAAGCATACACGCGCGGTCAGGACAATGACCGCTGGAAAGAGGCGTAATACCGCATGGTCGCAAAAGCAAACGAAGAACAGGATCTCGATGGCGCGGACGAGGGGGATGACAGTCCCGTTCAGGGTGCGCTGGCGAAGGCCGTAAAGAAGATCGTTGCCAAGGGCAAGGAGCGCGGCTACGTCACCTATGACGAGATCAACAAGCTGCTGCCGCCCGGCGAATACACTTCCGACCAGATCGACGAAACCATGGCGATGCTGTCTGATATCGGCATCAACCTCGTCGAGGAAGAACCGGATTCAGACGAACCTGCCGCAAAAGCTGAAACCTCGGACGAGGAAGAGGGCGAGGGCGCCGGAAACCTCGCCGAAACCGATCTGGGCCGCACTGATGACCCTGTCCGCATGTACTTGCGTGAAATGGGTTCAGTCGAGCTGCTGTCCCGCGAAGGCGAGATCGCGATCGCGAAGCGGATCGAAGCCGGCCGCGAAATGATGATCGGCGGCATCTGCGAAAGCCCGCTGACCATCCAGGCCATCATGACCTGGCACAAGGCGCTCGAAAACGGCGAGATGCTCCTGCGCGATATCATCGACCTTGAAGCGACTTACACGGAAGGCGATCCGCCGCCGGAATCCGCGGCGCCCGCTGCAGCCAGCGGCGATGACGCCGGCATCAGCGCAAAAGCGAAAGCCATTCAGGCCGCCGTCGCCGAAAAGCTCGAGAAGAAAGAGAAAGAGCGCCTGAAGGAAGAAGAGGCGCGCAAGAAAGCCAAGGCGAAGAAAGCCGCTGCGGCCGGCGAAGACGACATCATCATCGATGACGAGGAGCCGAAACCCGTCTACGACGAGGCGGAAGACGAAAGCAGCCTGTCGCTCGCCGCGATGGAAGAAGAGTTGAAGCCGCAAATCATCGAGAAGTTCAAGATGATCACCAAGGCGCACAAAAAGCTTGCCAAGGTGCTGGAAGACCGCCGCGAAGCGCTCGAAAAAACCAAGGAAATCCCGAAACGCCTGAACGAGAGCTACCGCCGGTCCAAGGCCGAACTCGTCGAGCTGATGCAGTCAGTGCGCTTGAACGTCTATCGCTCCGAGCAGCTGATCGAGCAGCTCTACAACATGAACCGCAAGACCCTCGGCCTCGAGGGCCAGATCATGCGCCATGCCGTTTCCTGCGGCGTCGGGCGCGAGGACTTCCTCGAGAAATGGGCGGGCAACGAAAACAATCCCCGCTGGATGACGAATGTCGTCAAGCTGCCCGGCAAGGGCTGGAAAAAATTCGGCGAAAAGCACAAGGATGACGTCAAGAACCTGCGCGAGGACATCGAGAAAATCGCGCAATCCTCGGGCCTGCCGCTGACCGAATTCAAGCGCATCGTCCATACCATCCAGAAGGGCGAGCGCGAGGCCGGCAAGGCGAAGAAGGAAATGGTGGAGGCGAACCTGCGCCTCGTGATTTCCATCGCCAAGAAATACACGAACCGCGGCCTGCAGTTCCTCGACCTTATTCAGGAAGGCAATATCGGCCTGATGAAGGCGGTTGATAAATTCGAATACCGCCGCGGCTATAAATTCTCTACCTACGCCACCTGGTGGATCCGCCAGGCGATCACGCGCTCGATCGCCGACCAGGCCCGCACCATCCGCATTCCCGTGCATATGATCGAGACGATCAACAAGCTGGTGCGCACCAGCCGCCAGATGATGCACGAAATCGGCCGCGAGCCGACGCCGGAGGAACTGGCGGAACGTCTTGGCATGCCGCTCGATAAAGTCCGCAAGGTGATGAAAATTTCGAAAGAGCCTGTCTCGCTCGAAACCCCTGTGGGCGACGAAGAAGACAGCCAGCTCGGCGATTTCATCGAGGACAAGAACGTCATCCTGCCGGTGGAAGCGGCGATCCACGCCAACCTGCGCGAAACGACGACGCGCGTGCTGGCGACGCTGACGCCGCGCGAGGAGCGCGTGCTGCGCATGCGCTTTGGCATCGGCATGAACACGGACCACACGCTGGAAGAAGTGGGCCAGCAGTTCTCCGTCACGCGCGAGCGTATCCGCCAGATCGAGGCGAAGGCGCTGCGCAAGCTGAAACACCCCAGCCGTTCCCGCCAGCTCAGAAGCTTCCTCGACACCTAGAAACGGTGCGTCATGAAGCAGTCCTTTGCGCAAGCATGGCGAGATTACCGCCTCCTGCTGCTCATCGGGCTTATCTATGACGTTTTCGCCGTCGCGCAGATTCTGCATTTCGGCTTGTCTTTCGCGGGCCTTGTCGGCTGGATATGCCTTGCGCTCCGGCATGTTACCGGCCTGACGCTTTTGTTTCTCTCCCTCGTTCTGGCAGGCGGGTTCCTGCGCGAAGTCGGGCGCTCGCCGGGGCGGGAAATTGCTGCCTATAAGGCATGGCTGTGCGCTTATTTCAATGGCCCGGTATTCGCCGGCGCTGTCATCGGTTTCATTGCCTGTTTCCAGTCGCTGTTTTTTATCATGCAGAAGGCGACGATACGCTTCGCCAATCCCTATCACTGGGACGCGACCTTCGCTGGGATTGACGAGGCACTGCACTTTGGCCGCTATCCCGGCGACTGGCTGCTGGATGCTTTCGGCGGCGGCCGCTTTGATTTCCTGCTGCAGATGCTCTATGTGGGCTGGTTCTTCTATATGTACGTCGCCCTTGGGTTTGCCCTTTTCTGCGAAAAAAGCAGCGTGCTGCGGTTTCGCTTCGTGTCCTGCTACGTTCTCGGCTGGTATCTGCTTGGCGGTCTGGCGGCGACATATTTTTCATCGGCGGGGCCGGTGTTCTTCCACGACATTTATCCGGAACTGCCGCCGCTTTATGAGCGCCTTGGCGCATACCTCGCCGCGCATAAGGAGAGCCTTTCCCCGTTCTTCTTCCTCTACGACAATCTTCTGATGTGGTACCGCCATAAGGCGCAGCTCGTGCCAAACGCGCCATCCGCGATGCCGAGCATGCACGCAGCGACCAGCACGCTCATCGCGCTCTACGCCTTTCATCATGGCAGGGTATTGTTTGCTGTGGCGGTGCTCATGGGTCTTGGCATTGTGACGAGTTCGATTTATTTCGGCTTCCACTACGCCATCGACAGCTATGTTTCGATCCTCGCGATGGGTGGGATTTGGTGGGGGACGGGGCGCGTATTCAGGCGGCGCGCTGAAAATTCACCCGCGGGTGCACTGTCATGAGCCCTTGGCGAAACGCGTTTCGGGACCACCGCGCTGCCCTTTGGGTGGCCGGCCTCTATTCGGCGGCAGTCATCGCCGAGGCGATTTTTTGCCGCGTGCCGCTGGCGGAGATTTCCCGCATTTTCGGTTATCTGTTTATGTCTGCCATGATTGCGGTCGTTTTCGCGGCGGGCTTGTATTTCGTGACGTTCATCCGGTTTTTCATGGGCGGGTCAGGAGCGTTTTTTGCCCGGTGGCGCAATGCCGCCGGCGCTCTCGATATCGCCACGCGGCGTTATCTCGAAGGCGAACGCTGGACTTACGCGCTTGTCGCATTTCTCGCGATGTCCGCCGACAATTTCTTTTTCATGAGCAAATCGCTTATCGCCACGGTTAACCCCGGCGGAAAGCTTTTCTGGGATCCGGTTTTCCGGGATTTCGACCATGCGCTGCATTTTGGTTACCCCCATGAATACCTGATCCCCGCGGTCAATGCGCTGAACCTGGCGCAGGTGCTCGATGTCTCCTATGCGCTATGGCTGCTTGTGATGTTCTTTGCGACCGGTTACACCATTTTCGTCGAGCGCCGGCTGCTGCAACGCCTGCAATTTCTCTGGACATACCTGCTTGCCTGGATCGTGCTCGGCACTTTCGGCGCCACGGCGTTTAGCTCCGTCGGCCCTTTGTTCTATGGAGATTTCATCCCCTGGCCGTCGCCTTACGCGGCGGTTGGCGAAAACCTGACACGCATGAGCGAACAGGGGTTCATGTTCGCCGCCAAGACGCGCGATCTGCTGCTCGGCTGGGCGCATAACGACCAGGTCTTTGATCCGAACGCGCTCTCCGCGATGCCAAGCATGCACCTCGCGATCGCCTGGCTGCTCGTCCTTTATGCGCGGGGAATTTCACGGGCAGCCTTCGCGGCGGCCTGCGCATTCTTTGCGGTCATTTTCACGGGATCGATCTATCTCGGTTTCCATTACGCGGTCGATGGTTACGTGTCGGTGGCGGGGGTGTCGCTGATCTGGTGGGGCGCGGGGCGCGTCTTGAAGCGGCACCATGGGCGCAACCGGCTGCTGGGGGCGGAGGGATGAACCAGCCTGGCCTGCGCAATGCGCTTCGGGATTACCGCCTACTTTATCTTCTCGCCTTCGCTTATGTCGCGGCGGTGCTGGCGGAGACGGTTATTTATGCCGTTCCCGTCATGCAGTTCATGCGGGTCGGCTGGGCGATGCTGCTTGTCACATTCAAGTGCCTGCTGCTGCTCGGATTAATGGCGGCATGGATATTCCTGCACCGGCTTGTGACAGGCAAGGGCGGTTTCCAGGCGCGGTGCCACGCAGCACAGGCGCAGCTTTCTGCGACGGCACGCGCCTACACGAACAGCGAGTTATTCGCCTATGCCTGCGCGGGTTTTCCCGTTCTTTACGCGATCAACTTTTTCTTTATTCAGAAATCGCTGATCGCTTTCGTGAATCCGTATGACTGGGATCCCTTGCTTGCCGTGTGGGACAAGGCGCTCCATTTCGGCCATTATCCGCATTCGTTTTTGGTGCCGATCATAGACAGGCTGGGCTTGGCGACGTATTTGGATATTATTTATTACGTCTGGTTTGTTGTGCTGTATATCGGTATCGGGTTCAACCTGTTCCTAGACAGGGACAAGCGCCGGCGGCTGCAGTTCTACTGGGTGTTCTTTCTTTCCTGGGTTGTCATCGGCTCCGCAATGGCGCTTGCGATGTCATCCGTGGGGCCGCTGTTCTTTGCGCGATTTTATCCCACGCTCGCGGATCCTTACGTCGACCTCGTCAGGCATTTCAACACGGTGGGCCCCCAGAAATTCATTATCGCCTATACGTCGCGCGACCTGCTGGTTCATTGGGCAACAAACGGCAACATGGTCAACGTCAATGCGCTCTCCGCGATGCCAAGCCTGCATGTGGCGATCGCCTGGCTGATGGTGCTCTATGCCTGGCGCATCGGCCGCGCATGGTTCGTCGCGGCGGCCCTGTTCTGCGGCTCGATCTTCCTGGCTTCGGTCTATTTCGGGTTCCACTATGCTTTCGACGGCTATGTATCGATAGTGATGGTGTCGCTGCTGTGGCGGGGGGTAGGGATCGCCGTCAACCGTCATTACGCGCCTGATCCCGAGCCCCGCATCGGCTTGGCATAAACACCCTTTTCCGGCGAAGCGGCCTTGTGATATAGTCGCGCCGGTGCCGGGCCTGTAGCTCAGTTGGTTAGAGCGAGCCGCTCATAACGGTTTGGTCGGGGGTTCAAGTCCCTCCGGGCCCACCACCTTGTTACCGCGTCAGGAACTGTGCCTGACCTCTTTGCCGGCGAGGTGCTTCAGGAACCACTTGGCGGACAGGCGCGCGACCTCGTCCAGCTTGCCGGGTTCCTCGAACAGGTGGGTGGCGCCGTCGATAACCTCCAACTGGGTCTCCGAGCGTATCATGCGCTGCGCATGCTGCGTCAGGGAGAGGACCTGTCTGTCCTCGCTGCCGACGATGATAAGCGTCGGCGTTTTCAGATGCGGCAAGGATTTTCCGCCAAGGTCGATGCGGCCGCCCCGCGAAACGATTGCCTTGACCCGATCAGGTTGCTGCGCGGCAGTGATGATGGCAGCCGCGGCGCCCGTGCTCGCCCCGAAAAGACCGATCGGCAGTTCGTGCGCCCCCATTTGCCGTTCCACCCACTCGACCGCGCCGCTCAGCCGCTCCGCGAGCAGCGGAATATCGAAGCGGTAACGGGCCGCGCTTTCATCGACCATTTCCTCGTCGGGCATCAGCAGGTCGAGGAGGAGCGTGCCGATCGAATGCTGGCGAAGGACATCGGCGATCGCGCGGTTGCGCGGGCTGAAGCGGCTGCTGCCGCTGCCATGCGCGAAAACAACCATTCCGAGCGCGTGGTCCGGCAGGTGGAGATCCGCCGCGAGCACTGCATCCTGCAGGTGTACCAGCACCGGAATATCCACGCCGTAGGCCAGGTCGAGACGCTTTGACGTAAATGGCACGCGCTTGCCGGGTTCTGAATGACGATGTGGCATCGGTTCTCCTTCTATATTCCGTAGGGGTAGGTTTCATCCATTTCGCCGGCACGCGTGTGCTGTTCAGCGCCAAGCGGCTGTAGCGCGGTCGTGTGGTTGAAGTGAATCAGGAAATCAAACTGCGCGGGCAGGCTGGCATGGAAGTAGTGACTGTAGCGCTCGGTTTCCGGACGGTAAATAACGCCGATCGCCCGTTGCAGTCTTTGCTCCCGCAACTGGGTGGTCAGCGGGTTTTCCAGCCTCAGGTCGATCGCGAAATTATCGAGCCCGCTGCGTGAGAACAGCTCCTCGTAGCTTCCCGAAATCGGGGCCCGCAGCTCGCGGCGCATAGGCGGCTCGTCCCAGTCGCTGGCTGCCGTCACCGTTCCCGCCGCGGTCGAAAAACCGACGGCGATGCATTCGGAGGGGTAGCGTTCGCGCACAAGCTGGCCAAGGTTGATTTCGCCACGACGGCCCATATCCGTCCCGCGCGCGTCGCCCAGATGGGAGTTATGCGCCCAGACGGCGATGCGGGCGGGGCGCTTCAGCTTGGCGCCAAGATGCGCCGAAATGTCTTCAAGCGTGGAAAACATATGCCGGTCCCGCATGTTCCAGGAGCTGCCCTCGCCGGTGAACATCTCGCGGTAATATTTTTCCGCCGCAAGGACAAGCTTGGCATTCTGCTGCGCGGAAAAGATTCCGGGCGCGCGGCGCAGTTTGTCCGACAGCAAGTCGGAAAGCTGGGCCAGGACCTCGTCTTCGCAGGTCCTGGAGATGCCGAGCGCGGCCGCGTAGCCGTAGGACTGTGGATCGCTCATATGCTGGTCGAGGCAGCCGTAGCGCGCCTTCGCGCGTTCGGCTGCGGCCGCATCCACGCTTTCAAGATATCCAATCACAGCCTTCGCCGAGGACGAAAGGCTGTACAGGTCAAGCCCGTAAAACCCGACAGGCACGGGGTGATCCAGCTTCGTCGCATTCCAGTCGCGCATAAACTCGACGAATTCCTCGATCACTGTGTTCCGCCACATCCAGGTCGGGAAACGCTCGAAACCGCTCAGCGCTTCTTCCGCAGATGCGTCCGCGGATTTATGGGTGACATATTCATTGACCCGATATGCGTCGGGCCAGTCCGCCTCAACCGCGACGGCATCGATCTTGCCAGCTTCGATCAGGTCCCGCGTGATGCGTGCGCGGGCTTCATAAAACTCCTCCGTGCCATGCGACGCCTCGCCAAGGAGCACAAACTGGAGCCCGCTCGCCGCCTTGACGACAGCAGAAAAGTTGTCATCGGCTATTGGCGTTGCATAACGTGAAATGAGGTTCTGGAAGCTATCGCCACGGGGCGCGGCGAGCTTCCGGTGACGGGCGAGAATATCGACGACTTCGGCGTCGGTCACCTGCCGGAAATTGCCATACCACGCGCCGACGCCCAGGAAAATTTCCGGCTGCCGGGCGCAATGTATTTCATCCGCGACTGCCGCGAGAGCCTGGCAGGTCGAGGGCGGCGCAACAGGAACGGCGATCACGACGCGCCGCACGCCGGCTTGCCTGACGGAAGCCACCGCCGCCAGCATCGTCGATCCGGTTGCGAGACCGTCGTCAACGACGATCACCGTCTTCCCGGTCAATTCGGTTGGCGCGGTGTTGCCACGGTAAAGGTGGTAGCGTCTCTCGAGTTCTTTTTTCTCGCGCGCGGTGATATCGGCCAGATCGCGGGGCGATACCTGAAATGCCGTTACGACATCATCGTCTAAATACCGCGTGTCGCCGGGAGCAATAGCACCCATGGCGAGTTCGCTCTGCCCCGGGACTCCGAGCTTGCGAACCAGCAAGATGTCGAGTGGCAGAGAAAGGGCAAGCGCGACTTCGCTCGCAACTGGAACCCCGCCACGCGGAAGAGCAAGGATGATTGTATCCGGCCGGCTTTTGAACTGGCGCAGTTCGACCGCGAGCGCCTGACCCGCTTCTTTCCGGTCTAAAAATCGTTGTTGAGACGCCGGCATAAACCCCCTGTTGTCCGCAGGCAGAAATTGGACTTACAGTGGCCAACGGAACTCGTGGGTTTATGTTCCACGGAATGAAGCGATTTAAGATTCCATAATTTCCGGCTTGCCGCAGAACATATAGCCAACCTTTCGAATGGTTTTGATGAACGGGCGCGCGGGTCGGCTGACATGGAGTTTTTTGCGGATGCGGGCGATCTGGGCATCAATTGCGCGCTCGCAGGCATCGAGCGTGCCGCTGCGTGTCAATTCAAACAACTGCTCGCGGGACAAGACGCATTCCGGCGCGAGGATTAATGTTTCAAGCAAGCGGAATTCGCCGAGGGTGAGGTCCGCCGACTTGCCGTTTTTATCGAACAGCTGATATTGCTGCCTGTCGAGAACCCAGTCACCGAACGAGACGCGGCGCGCCTTGGGGAGAGTCATTTCTGCCTCCACCTCGCTTGCGCCGCGGCGGAGTATCGCCTTGATGCGCGCCGTCAGCTCGCGCGGTTCGACGGGTTTTGCGACAAAATCATCGGCGCCCATTTCCAAGCCGACGATTTTATCGTGGCTGCTGGCGCGCCCGCTAAGAAGGATAATCGGCGCTTTTGAGACTCCCCGGATATCGGCCATAAGATCGAGGCCGTCTTTGCCAGGCAGCATAACGTCAAGGAGGATCAGGTCCGCTCTGGATTCGGTGAGTTTTGCGAGCATCTCGCTGCCGTCGGCCGCGGAGGTGTAATGGTATCGCTGTTGTTCCAGATAGGGTTTTAGCTGCAAATGGATATCAGCATCGTCGTCGACGGCCAGCACACGGGGGTGCGGCGGGGAGTGGTAGTTCTGTAAAATATCATCCGCCATCTGGCTATCCTCTTCATAGTCCAAAGGAAAGCCGGTCCGCAGTGCCAACGCCGTAAGTTAAAAAAAGGTTGCTGTGCATAAACCCGCCGCAGCGACAGGGGGCCGTACGACACGCTGATAAAATAGTTCCCAGCACTTTGCAAAATTCTCTAAGAGAACCCGAAAAAGAAAGGAATTATAATGGAGTATAAGTTTTTCCGCGCATCCGCCGCCTCATCGAAAGTGTAAAATTCATGTCGAACGCCGTCGCAGTTCAAGCAACCGAAGTTTCCCCCAATTTCAACGCCGAGATGGTCGCCATGCTCAATGTCCTCGTCGCCATGCGCCGGGGTCAGGCGGGTGTGCGCCTGCCAGCGGAGTGGACAGGCCTCGCAGGCAAGGTTGCCGACGCCTTCAACGATGTGATGGAAATGAACGAGCGCCTCGCGCGCGAACTCGATCGACTCAGCGAGTCCGTCGGTAAAGAGGGTAAGATCAGCCACCGTCTGTCGCTCGCCGATGCGGACGGCTTCTGGCGAGACTCCGTCAACCATGTCAACGACCTCATCGACGATCTTGTCCACCCGATTTCAGAAACCGCCCGCGTCATCGGCGCGGTCGCGCAAGGTGACTTGTCGCGCACCATGGCGCTCGATATCGACGGGCGCCCGCTGCAGGGGGACTTCCTGCGCACAGCAACCACCATTAACACCATGGTCGCGCAGCTTGGCTCCTTCGCCTCCGAGGTGACGCGCGTCGCGCGCGAGGTGGGTACGGAGGGTAAGCTCGGCGGTCAGGCGAAAGTGAAGGACGTCGCGGGTACGTGGAAAGACTTGACGGACTCCGTGAACATGATGGCCGGTAACCTGACGGGTCAGGTTCGTAACATCGCCGAAGTCGCGACCGCCGTCGCGACGGGCGACTTGTCCAAAAAAGTGACGGTCGACGTGAAGGGCGAAATTCTTGAGTTGAAGAACACCATTAACACCATGGTGGACCAGCTGCGCTCCTTCGCATCCGAAGTGACCCGCGTCGCACGCGAAGTGGGTACCGAGGGTATTCTCGGCGGCCAGGCAAAAGTGGAGGGCGTCTCCGGCACCTGGAAAGACTTGACTGAATCCGTGAACTCGATGGCCGGTAACCTGACCGCGCAGGTTCGTAACATCGCGCAGGTTCGTAACATCGCGCAGGTGACAACGGCCGTTGCGAACGGGGACTTGTCGTCCAAGATTACGGTCGACGTGAAGGGCGAGATCCTTGAGCTGAAAAACACGATTAACGCGATGGTCGACCAGCTGAACTCCTTCTCGGGAGAGGTGACGCGCGTCGCGCGTGAGGTCGGTACCGAGGGCAAGCTTGGCGGTCAGGCCGATGTGAAGGGCGTCGCCGGCACCTGGAAAGACTTGACGGACTCCGTGAACTTCATGGCATCCAACCTGACGGCGCAGGTGCGTAACATCGCCGACGTGACGACGGCGGTCGCGAATGGCGATCTGTCGCGCAAAATTACCGTTAACGTCAAAGGCGAGATTTTGGAATTGAAGGCGACCGTCAACACGATGGTCGACCAGTTGTCCTCCTTCGCGTCCGAAGTGACCCGCGTCGCGCGGGAGGTCGGTACCGAGGGTAAACTTGGCGGGCAGGCGAACGTCGAGGGCGTCGCCGGCACCTGGAAAGACTTGACCGACAACGTGAACATGATGGCCGGTAACCTGACCGGTCAGGTCCGTAACATTGCCGACGTGACGAAGGCTGTCGCGGCGGGCGACTTGTCGAAAAAGATTACCGTCGACGTCAAGGGGGAAATTCTTGAACTGAAGGCGACGATCAACACCATGGTCGACCAGCTGCGCTCTTTCGCGTCCGAGGTGACCCGCGTCGCGCGGGAGGTCGGTACGGAAGGAAAACTTGGCGGCCAGGCGAAGGTGGAGGGCGTCTCCGGCACCTGGAAAGACTTGACCGATTCAGTGAACTCGATGGCCGGTAACTTGACCGCGCAGGTTCGTAACATCGCGCAGGTGACGACGGCGGTTGCGAATGGCGACTTGTCGTCCAAGATCACCGTGGACGTGAAAGGCGAAATTCTCGAACTGAAGAACACGATTAACGCGATGGTCGACCAGCTCTCGTCCTTCGCATCAGAGGTGACGCGTGTCGCGCGCGAGGTGGGTACGGAAGGTAACCTTGGCGGTCAGGCGAACGTGGAGGGCGTCGCGGGCACCTGGAAGGACTTGACGGACTCGGTGAACATGATGGCCGGTAACCTGACCGCCCAGGTTCGTAACATCGCCGAGGTCGCGACCGCGATCGCGAACGGCGACTTGTCGCGTAAAATTACCGTCGACGTGGCGGGTGAGATTCTGGAACTCAAGAACACCGTCAACACGATGGTCGACCAGCTGCGCTCCTTCGCGGCGGAAGTGACCCGCGTGGCGCGGGAGGTCGGTACCGAGGGCAAGCTGGGCGGTCAGGCGAATGTCGGCGGCGTCGCCGGCACCTGGAAAGACTTGACGGACTCCGTGAACTCGATGGCGGGTAACCTGACGGGTCAGGTGCGTAACATCGCCGACGTGACCAAGGCCGTCGCGGCGGGCGACTTGTCCAAGAAAATCACGGTCGACGTGGCGGGCGAGATCCTTGAACTGAAAGCAACGATCAACACGATGGTCGACCAGCTGAACTCCTTCGCCGCCGAGGTGACGCGCGTCGCGAAAGAGGTGGGTACGGAGGGTAAGCTGGGCGGCCAGGCGCGGGTCGAGGGCGTTTCCGGTACCTGGAAAGACTTGACGGACTCGGTCAACATGATGGCGAACAACCTGACCTCCCAGGTCCGCGGTATCGCGAAGGTCGTGACCTCGGTCGCGAACGGCGACCTGAAGCGGAAACTGACCGTCGAAGCGAAGGGCGAGATCGCGGAACTTGCCGACACCATTAACTCGATGATCGACACGCTCGCGACCTTCGCCGAACAGGTGACAGGCGTCGCGCGCGAGGTGGGCGTCGAGGGACAGCTTGGCGGTCAGGCGAAAGTCCCGGGCGCTTCCGGTACCTGGAAGGCGCTGACGGAGAACGTGAACCAGCTTGCCGCGAACCTGACAACCCAGGTCCGCGCGATCGCGAAGGTCGCGACCGCCGTGACTCAAGGGGACTTGACCCGCTCGATCGCCGTCGAGGCGCAGGGGGAGGTCGCGGTCCTGAAAGACACCATCAACGAGATGATCCGCAACCTGCGCGACACGACGCAGAAAAACACCGAGCAGGACTGGCTGAAAACCAACCTCGCGAAATTCTCCCGCATGCTGCAGGGCCAGCGCGACTTGACGAACGTCGGTCGTACCATTCTCTCCGAGCTTTGCCCGGTCGTCTCCGCCCAGCAGGCGGAGTTCTACGTTCTCGACAGCAAGGACCGCAATCCGAAGCTCACCCAGCTTGCGAGCTTCGCATCCGAGGGCCAGTCGCAGATCGGCAAGCAGATCGAGCTCGGCCAAGGCGTCATCGGCCAGTGCGCGCTTGAAAAACGAAAAATCGTGCTCGATAACCTGCCGGATAATTACATCCGCATCTCCTCCGCGCTCGGCGAAGCCTCGCCGCGCAGCGTCCTCGTCCTCCCGCTGATCTTCGAGGGCCAGGCAAAGGGCGTCCTCGAGCTTGCCTCGTTCGACGGCTTCAACCCCGCGCACGTCGCGCTGCTCGACCAGCTTGCTGAATCGATCGGGATCGTCTTGAACACGATCGAGGCGAACATGCGGACGGAGGATTTGCTCACGCAGTCCCAGTCGCTTGCGCAGCAGTTGCAGACCCGCCAGCAGGAGCTCCAGAACACCAACCAGGAACTGCAGGAAAAAGCCCACCTGCTCGCGCAGCAGAACCAGGAGGTCGAGCGCAAGAACCGCGAGGTCGAGCAGGCCCGCCAGGAACTGGAAGACAAGGCGAAACAGCTTGCCCTGACGTCGAAATACAAATCCGAATTCTTGGCCAACATGTCGCACGAATTGCGCACGCCGCTGAACTCGCTGCTCATCCTCTCCGACCAGCTCACGAAAAACCCGGAAGGAAACCTGACGCCGAAGCAGACGGATTTCGCGAAAACCATTCACAGCTCGGGCAATGACCTGCTCATGCTCATCAACGACATTCTTGACCTGTCGAAGATCGAATCCGGGACGGTGCTGGTGGAAAGCAGCGACCTGCGCTTCGACGACCTCAAGGGCTATGTCGCGCGTACCTTCACCCACGTCGCGGAATCGAAAAACGTCAACTTCCTGCTCCGCTTCGACAACCGACTGCCGCGCTCCATTTACACGGACTCGAAACGCCTGCAGCAGATCATCAAGAACCTGCTCTCGAACGCGTTCAAGTTCACGCATCACGGCCAGGTCACGCTGTCCGTCGAGCCTGTGCAGGCCGGCTGGTCGCCGGATAACGACGAGCTGAACCGCTCCTCGGAAGTGATCGCCTTCTCGGTCACCGACACCGGTATCGGTATCGCAGCGGACAAGCAGGCGATCATCTTCGAGGCGTTCCAGCAGGCGGACGGCTCCACTAGCCGCAAATACGGCGGTACGGGCCTTGGTCTTGCAATCTCCCGCGAACTGTCGCGACTGCTCGGCGGCGAGATCCGCCTTGTGTCGCGCCTCGGCCACGGGTCGACCTTCACTCTCTACCTGCCGGCTTCCTATGCCTCGGTGCGTGCGCGCAAAGCGGCGCAGCAGGCGCTGGATAACGCGAACAACAGCAATGTCGTCTCTCTCCCGCCGCCGATCCGGGCGCTGCAGGAGCCGGAAACGATCATCCTGCCGCCGATCGAGCCGCAGACAGGACTTCTTGTCAACGAGGCGGGGGACGACCGGCATGAAATCCAGCCGGGCGACCGCATCGTGCTGATTGTGGAAAACGATCTGGGCTTCGCGCGCTTCCTCCTCGATACCGCGCGTGACAACGGCTTCAAAGGGCTCGTCACCTCGCTCGGCGCCGCTGCGCTTGTGATGACGCCCGATTACATGCCGGATGCCATCATGCTCGACATCCACCTGCCGGATATGCAGGGCTGGCGCGTGCTGGAGCGCCTCAAGAACGATATGTCCACGCGCCATATCGCGGTCTGCGTGATTTCGACCGACGAATCCCGCGCACGGGCGCTTGATTCAGGCGCCTTCGCCTTTGTCACCAAGCCGATCCAAAGCCGCGACGTCCTCGACGGGCTCCTGAAGGAGCTCGGCGATATCGCCGGCCGTGAAAAACACGAACTGCTGCTGATCGAGCCTGACGCCAAGGCGCGCGCTAGGATGCTGGAGGAGCTGACCATTGACGGCGTGGAGATCACCGCGCCCAAGACGGCAAAGGCCGGCATCAAGGCGCTTAAAGACGGCAAGTTCAGCTGCCTCGTGCTGACGCCCGGGCAGGATGGCATTGCCGAGATGCTGATCGAGGCGGCGGAGCGCGATACCTCGCCGGCGCCGGCCGTGTCGCAGGGTCGCATGCCTGTCGTCGTCTACGGCGAAGACAACGAAATGGGCGATATCTGGCGCCGCCTGTCGGAATTCCACCCTGTCAGCCGCGTCCAGTCCTATGACCGTCTCGTCGACAGCGTTGCGCTGCACCTGCACCGCCCCGTCGCGAACCTGCCGGAAAAGGCGCGCCGCAAGATCTCCGACCTGCACCAGTCCGACAAGGTGCTGATCGGCAAACGCGCGCTGATCGTCGACGATGACGCGCGTAACATCTTTGCGCTCACGAGCGTGCTGGAGGAGCATCATATGGTCGTGCTCTCGGCCGACAATGGCCGCGACGCGATCAATATGCTGCAGCGGGAGGAGGAGATCGATATCGTGCTGATGGACATCATGATGCCCGAGATGGACGGCATGGAAACCATCCGCGAGATCCGCAAGATCTCCGAATTCAAGAACCTGCCGATCGTGGCCGTCACCGCAAAAGCCATGAAAGGCGACCGCGAGAAGTGCCTTGAGGCGGGGGCTTGGGATTACCTGTCCAAGCCCGTTGATACCGAACAGATGATGACCGTCCTCCGCGCCTGGCTGCAACGCTGATGGGACCCTCCGTTCCCCAGGCGACTGATATCCCGATGGCGCCGACCGACGAGGCGGTGCCGCAGGATAACCGCGTCAACATCCTGCTGGTCGATGACCTGCCG
The DNA here is from genome assembly GCA_035626855.1 of Patescibacteria group bacterium. GTDB lineage: Bacteria > Pseudomonadota > Alphaproteobacteria > Micavibrionales > UBA2020 > JAPWJZ01. The sequence goes on along the minus strand of DASPMW010000079.1, from coordinate 20,634 downwards.
GACAAGCTGCTGGTCTACAAGACGGTCCTGGAAGAACTCGGCCAGAACCTCATCACCGCCAATAGCGGGGAGGAGGCGCTGAAGGTCGTGCTCCAGAACGATTTTGCCGTGATCCTGCTCGACGTGAACATGCCGGGCATGGACGGATTTGAAACCGCAACGCTCATCCGCTCCCGCAAAAAATCCGCGAGAACGCCGATCATCTTCCTGACCGCCTTTTCCGACGACATCCACGCGGCGCAGGGTTATGCCAGCGGCGCGGTCGACTTTTTGCTGACGCCGGTGATGCCGGAAGTTTTGAAGGCGAAGGTGCGCGTCTTCATCGAGCTGCACCAGATGCGCCAGCAGGCGGAGCGCCAGGCGGAAGATTCAGCGCGGCGGCGCGCGGCGGAGGAATCGGAGCGGCGCAAGGACGCTTTCCTTGGCATGCTTGCCCACGAGCTACGCAACCCGCTCGGTCCCATCCGCAACTCCGTGCACCTGCTGCAGCAGATCGGCGGGGAGAAGCCGCAGATCGGCCGCCTGACCGACGTGATCGACCGCCAAGTCTCGCACATGACGCGCCTCGTCGATGACCTGCTCGATTCCACGCGCCTCGCGAGCGGCAAGATATTGCTGCGGCGCGAGCCCTGTGACCTCAAGGATATTACGCGCCAGACCGCCGAGGATTACCGCAGCGTAATCGAAGGGGCGGGGCTTAATTTTAATGTAGAAGTGCCCGAACATTCCTTCACCATGAGCGGCGATTGCACGCGTCTCGGCCAGATGATCGGCAACCTGCTGCATAACGCGCAGAAATTCACACCGGTCGGCGGCTCGATCACCGTGCGCCTGGCAGCGGATGGCGAGGGCATGGCCGCGATCTCGGTCACCGATACCGGCATCGGAATGGAAAGCGACGTGCTGCCGCATGTGTTCGAGGTTTTCCACCAGGCGGAGCAGGGGCTTGACCGCGCGCGCGGCGGCCTCGGCCTCGGCCTTGCAATCGTCAAGGGCCTCGCCTCGCTTCACGGCGGGACGGTCTCTGCGAAAAGCGAAGGCGCGGGCAAGGGATCGACGTTCACCATTCACCTGCCCTGCGAGCAAAGCGAGACGGGCGTCGCGCCCGCCTGCGCGCCGGCGGGAAAGGCGGGAAAATCAAAGCTGCGCATCCTGATCATCGAGGATAGCCTTGATGCCGCCGAAACCACGCAGATGCTGCTTGCCAATGATGGCCACGAGGTCCGCACCTCGTCGAACGGGCCAGCCGGCATCACGCTCGCGCATGATTTCATGCCGCAGGTGATCCTCTGCGATATCGGCCTGCCAGGCATCGACGGCTACCAGGTCGTGCAGCGGCTGCGCGCGGACCCCAAGCTTGCCAATATTTACGTGATCGCGCTGACCGGATATGGCCGTGAGCAGGACCGCAAGCATGCGCATGACGCCGGCTTCGACCAGCACATGACGAAGCCGATCGATTTCCGGCTTCTGCGCCAGACGCTTGCGAACAGGAAAGCAAACTAAGCTTAAACGGCGGAGAGGGCGCCCGTATTTGCGGGGCGGAACACCTGCGTTCCCGTATTGGCCTGAAGCAGGTTTTGCAGCTCGTTGCGCGCGCGGGAGAGGCGCGAGCGCACCGTGCCGACCGGAATGCTCAGGCGCTTCGAGACTTCCTCGTAACGCAGGCCGCCGATGCAGACAAGCACGAGCATGTCGCGATGCGGCTTGGAGAGTTTCTTCATGCATTCGCGCATGCGGGAAAGGTCGGTTACCGTTTCCTGCGCGGGCGGCGTGATGCCATGCGCTTCGGTGAAAGCGGCCTCGTGGCGCGCGGTGATGCGCTTTTCGCGGCGGTACTGGGAGACAAAGATATTGAACATCACGCGCGATGCCCAGTTGAACAGGTTGGTGCCCTGCTGGAAATAGCGGCGTTTTTCGAGCGCGCGGAGCATGGTCGACTGCACGAGGTCCTCGGCGTCGCTGGGCTGGCGAGTAAGGCGCAGCGCAAAGCGGTAAAGACGTTCGCGTTCGGCGGTTAATTCTTTTTCGGTGAACATTTTCCCTGCTCCTGCGTTATAGCCACAGAACTAAGGATAGGTTCGGACGGTCAGGAAATTTTGTCACTCGTGTGACCGTCTTGAAAAGATTTGTTACATTCATGTGACAAGTCGAATTACTATGTTAATTCAGCCCCTTATGGCCATACTCCTACCCTTATGCTAAAACCCTCGTAAGGTTTTTCTTGGGGTATTCCACGAATGCTGCGTTTTTTAGCGCTCGTTATGCTGATGATGCTTATGTCGTCGCCCGCGATCAGCGCCGAGCGCGTCATGGTCGGCGCCTATGTGAACGATATCCAGCAGATCGACCTTCATTCTGACAGCTACCGAATGGATTTATATGTCTGGTTCCGCTGGCGGGATCCGGCGATCGACCCGTCAAAGTCCTACGAGTTCATGAACGCCTTCAACCCCGCAGATCACGTCAAAACGCCGGCCTATGACGCGCCCCAGAAAATGCCGGATGGCACATTATATATGGTGGTGCGCGAGCAGGGGGAATTCAGCGCCAAATTTCCCCTCCAGCAATATCCCTTCGACCGGCAGGAACTGCTGCTCTCGATGGAAGACACCGTTCACGCGACCAACGAACTTGTTTACGTCCCCGACGACAAGGCGATCTCGCCCGTGACCCTGAACAAACGCATCCGCCTTTCCGGCTTCACGACCGGAGAACCGCGGCTCGATGTCGAAAATTTTGAATACCCGACGAATTTCGGCGATGTCAGCCAGCCGGAAGCCGCCGTTTATTCCCGTGCCATCTTCGCGGTTCCGATTTCGCGCCCGCCGCTTGCGACCGGCATCAAGGTGTTCATGCCCGTCTTGCTCGTGCTGCTCTGCACGGCGGTCGTGTTCTTCGTCCATCCCGCCTATATCGAAGGCCGCCTCGGCGTTGCGATCACCGCGCTGCTGACGCTGGTCGCCCTGCAGCTGACCTCCAATTCCGCGCTTCCCGATGTCGACTACCTCCTGATGACCGACAAAGTATACCTGCTTTCCTACGCCTTCATCATCGCGACCATGCTCCAGGTCGCCCGCGTCTCGCGCCTCGTGCACGAGCACCAGTATGAAGGCGTGCGCATCAGCGACCGCCGTGCGGTCTGGCTGTTTGCGGCGATGCTCGGCGTCGGCTGCATCCTTATTTACGCGACCACGTTCTGATGCGGTTTTTCCTCGCGCTTTTCCTGTTGTTGTTCACCGCGCCTGCTCTCGCCGCGCAGGATATCTCCGTCCTGCTGGTCGGCAACAGCTATACCCTCCGCAACAACTTGCCCGGCATGCTGGAGCAGGTGGCGGCAGCTGCGCCGGGACCGAAAATCACGGCCCGCGTCGCGGCGAAGAACGGCGCTAACTTGTCAGCGCTCTGGGCCGACAAGGATATCCGCGCCGGAATCGGCGAAGACAGGATCGATTATGTCGTGCTGCAGGAGCAGAGCTTCTGGGCGATGTTCCCGGAGCAGGCGGAGACGACCGCCGTTGCCGCGGGCGACTGGGCGAAGGAGGCGATGCGCCGCGATGCCAAGCTGGTCATTTTCGAAACCTGGGCGCGCCAGCCGAACAGCTTCTGGTACACCGACAAGCGCTACAGCTTCCTGAAAACACCCAAAAATATGCGGGAGAAAATAGCGGCCGCCACGGCAGCGCTGGCGGCGCAGGTGAATGCGCCGGTCGCGCCTGTCGGGGCGGCATTCGCCGATGCGCTCCGGGATAATCCTAAATTCCCGCTTTATGAAGCCGACAGCCACCACCCCTCGACGGCCGGAAGCTATCTCGCCGCGCTCGTTCTCTATAAAACGCTCACGGGCCATTCGCCGGAGGAAACAGGTTTTGTGCCGCAGGGCCTGAACGCCGAAACGGCGGCAACGCTCCGCCATATCGCGGCGGGCCGCTGATGGCGCGCAAGCATATCCCCGCCGTCGGCATTTCGCTCACCGTTGCCGCCTATTTCATCCTTTCGCTGTTTTCCGCGCTCAATAAATACGTCCAGGAACTCGGCTATCCGACCTCGCAAGTGATGTTTTTCGACGGGCTCGTCGGGCTTATCTGCATGGTCGCGGTTTCCGCGCAACAGGGCGAGCTGAAGGGGCTGCGGCTGCAACGGCCGATGCAGGGATTGTTGATGGTGGTCAACGTCGCGGCAGCCTTCCTTATTTTCCCGGCCTACCCGCATCTGCCGCTCCTGACCGCTTACCTGATCGCGTTTACCGGGCCCCTGATGATCACGATTTTATCCGCCGTGTTCCTCAAGGAGAAAATTACCTGGCAGCAGGGGGCCGCGGTGCTGGCCGGCTTCGGCGCGGCTGCTTATTCGATGGTGGCAACGCAAGGCGACGCGCTTGCCGTCGCCTTCGATCCGGCGCAGCTGCCCTACATCCTGCGCCTTTTTGCCGGCACGTTCCTGTTCGCGACGACGCAAGTGATGGTGCGCAAGCTCTCCGACACCGAAAGCACCTGGTCCTTCCCGTTTTTCTATTATTCCGGCATGTTCCTGCTGGCGGGGCTGTTCTTCCACAATGACTTCATCGCGCCGCAGGCGCCGCGCGACTGGGCGCTGCTGCTCAGCCTTGGCGTGCTCGACGCCTTTTCGCTCGCGATGATCTATCTCGGCCTGAAATATGCCAAGGCATCGACCGTCGTCCCCTTCCAGTACTCGGCCATGATCTGGGTCATTCTCCTTGACCTCGTTCTCTGGGGGAAAGCGCCCGCGACAGTGCAGCTGGCCGGCGCAGTCGTCCTTGTCGCGGCAGGGATTTATATCGCAACTCATGAGCGCAAACTCGCGAAAAAAGCCCGGAAATAGGCGAACTTTTTGCCCCCTTGATTATGCGCGGCCAAGGGGCTACCAATGGATATCCGCTTTTGCATTTCAGGAGTTATCCATGGTCTATGACCCAAGCCGCCCGAAGGGCCCGGCAACCGTTCCGAACAGCTACATTCTGACAGCCGCTAAGGACGACGGCTTTGACGACATGGTGCGCGCCGTCGATGCGCTCATCAAGTCCGAGGGCCGCGAGAGTGATGTGCAGTGGACCAGCCAGCTCACCTTCATCGGCGTCGGCGTCATCAAATGCGATGATGCCTTTGCGGCGAAGCTGAAAACGCTGCCCTCCGTCGGCTCCGTCGAAAAGGAAAATTTCGTTTATCCGGCGAAGAAAAAGCCCGGCGGCCCGCGGCTGTAATCATGGCGAAGCCGTCGCAATCCTCGATGCTGCCCGACAGCTATGTGGTGATGGCCAGACTGCCGCGCCGCAAGCCCGGCGGGTTGGCTGCCGAATTCGGCAGCGTGGCCGAGGCGAAATCGCAGGCTGCCGACAAGATGGTCCGCGCCATCCGGCGCCTCGCGCAGAAAAACGGCGCAACCGTCCAGATCGAAACGCGCGGCATCCTTGCGAGCGGTTTTGCCAAGGTGAAATGCGACCGGTATTTCGCGAAGCTGATGCGCCAGTTGCCGAGCGTGTACCAGATCGAGCCCGAGCGCGCGGCGTTGCCGCCGAACCGCGGCCCGCGCTTCAACCGCCTGCCGAAGGTAAATTCGTGACGCCCGGCGCCAATGACGCGCAGGGCGGCATGGTCAGGTTTGCTCCGCTGGTCGGGTGCCTGCGGGCGCTCAGGTCCCGCTTCGCCCGCGCGATCGGCAGCAAGGAGCCGCGCATCTGCGCCAAGCCGCCCCAGCCGCCGGCGCCCGCACCATGACCGAGCCGAAGAAAAAAACCTTCCGCACGGCCGGCTATCGGACGAAGAAGGACGGGAAGGACTGCACGGTGTTCTGGTCGCTTGACCCGTCGTTCGGGCAGGACGGCAGCTGGATCCGCCAGCACTTTCTATTTGACCGGGGATCGTCATCCCACCTTGTCTCTGGGACGCTGCCGGACCGCGACGCGCTGGCGAAGATCGAGGAAATCGAGCGGGATGCCGCGGCCCGCCTGCCGCTTGCGAGCCCCGATTTTGTTGATAACCAGTGGATCGGCTCCGGCTATCGTGAGGCGCTGCCGCTGATGTATCATCCGCTGAGGGAGCAGGACCGTCGGGAGGAGGCATTGAGGAGCCTGAAATCCCGGAAACCGCCGAAACTGAAGCCCTGATCCATTCTGCCGTTGAATTTACTACGTTTCTTATCGCCTTCGTCACCCGCCCTGTCATTTCCGTACTCCTTTTGTTCCTCAATTTAACGATGACATAAGCGCAATTAACTGTCAAAAGGTTTCTGCTAACTGCTTGCGCTTGCATGAAAAATTCCGGCGTATTTCAACGAATCCCAGCAAAACGGCCCCTATTCATAATTCGCCGTTGACATGCTCCCGGAAACCCTTATATTCGCTCACATTCCCGGGAATGCGGGGAGGTGCGCCTTATCCTTCCACGTCGCCTCGTCAAGAGGGCCGAACTACCGGGACAATTGTAAAAACGATCTAAAACATCTTAAAGGAAATAAAATGGCTAAACGCCCACAAGCTAAACACAAAATCGACCGCCGCCTTGGCGTCAACCTCTGGGGCCGCGCGAAATCGCCGCACAACAAGCGCGAATACGGTCCCGGCCAGCACGGCCAGAACCGCAAGAAACCGACCGACTACGCGATCCAGCTGCTCGCAAAACAAAAACTGCGCGGCTACTACGCGAATATCGGCGAAAACCAGTTCTACCGCCTCTACGAAGAAGCGCGCCGCCGCAAGGGTGACTCGGGCCACAACCTGGTCGAGTTGCTGGAGCGCCGCCTCGATGCAACCATCTACCGCATGAAATTCGTGCCGACCATTTTCGCCGCGCGCCAGTTCGTGAACCACGGCCATGTGAAAGTGAACGGCAAGCGCGTCACGATCCCCTCGCTGCAGCTGAAAGACGGCGACGTGCTCGAAGTGAAGGAAAAATCGCTCCAGCTCGCGCTCGTCGTGCTGGCAGTTGACGCGCCCGACCGCGAAGTCCCGGGCTATCTCGAAGTGAACCACAAGGAAGGCACCGGCAAATTCATCCGCGGCCCGAAATTCGAGGAAGTGCCGTACCCGGTCCGCATGGAACCGAACCTCATCATCGAATTCTATTCCCGCTAATCCGGGACTGGTTTCAACAAAAGGCCGCTCCGAAAGGGGCGGCTTTTTTGTTTTCTTGACTTGGGGGGTGCGGCGGTTATTATCCGTAACATCTCAACCGGAGGCGACCATGTTCTTCAGGAAAAAACGCGAAGCAGCAGCGGCGAAGGCGGCGGAAGCCCGCAACGACATCCTCCGCACCATCGACGAGAAATTCTCCGACGCGGTAGAGTCCCGCGACCCGGCCGAGAAAATCCTGAAGCTGGAAGACCAGAAAAAGGCGATCGATACGTTCATCGAAACCGCCGAAGGTGACATCAAGGCAAAGGCCAAGGGCAAATGGCTCGGCGGCTATTTTGGCGCCACCATCGGCACCACGCTTGCAATCGATGTGGTGTCAATCGCGCTCGTCGGCATGCCCGCTTCGACGCTGTTCATGCTGCCCTCGATCATGATCGGCTGGTTCACGGGCGACAAGCGCGTCGAAACCGCGCGCAAAAAGATGGTGGCCGAAAACACGCCCTTCTTCGACGAGCTGCGGAGCAAGCGCGCCCGCGCGGAGGAGGCGACCGTGAAGGCGATGGAAACCGATATGCGCGACTTCGCCGAGTCACCGAAATTCCAGCAGCTCCTCGAGCGCGTGCCCAGCCTGCGCCAGAAATTCGCTGAATCCTACCGCCGCCACATCGACGGCAGCATCAGCGACCTGCCGCCGCCGAAGAAGAAAGATCCGGGACTGCACCTCTAACAATCACGTCATCCCCGCGAAGGCGGGGAGCCAAAAGCGCGTCCGCGCGTCTCAGAATCGTATACGCCGCTGGCGTCACTTCCAGCTTCGCTTCCCTGTCAAACATGAAAAAATCCCGTGCATCGTACGCACGTCTTGCTGCGTCATGTTTGAACGGAAGAAGAAATTGCCGATATTGCGCAGGATCGTGGGGCGCTGTTCGGGGCTACGGAAAAAGCCGCCGGTATCGAGATCGTCTTCCAGATGCTTCATCAAATTTTCGACATCGCCCTTGGTCGCCGGCGCCGTGTCGCCGGTTTCGGCGATCACCTGTTCCTCTCGGAACGGATTTTCGGCATTCAGCCAGGCATAGCAGGTCAGCAGCACCGCCTGCGCGAGGTTGAGCGACGAAAAGGACGGGTTAAGCGGGATATTGACGATCGCGGTCGCAAGCGCGACATCGTCGGATTCCAGCCCCGTGCGTTCCGGCCCGAACATGATGCCGCAGCGCTGCGTCGAGGTATTGCGCGCGCGGATTTCCTTAGCCGCCGCCTCCGCCGTATAGATATCTTTCACAATCCCGCGCTCGCGCGCCGTCGTGGCGACGACGAAGTCAAGATCGGCGACAGCCTCCGCGGTTGTCTCAAAAATCTTTGCGTTTTCCAGCAGCGCGATTGCGCCTGATGCCGCTGCCGTCGCATCCGGGTTCGGCCAGCCGTCGCGCGGCTTGACGATGCGCAGCTCTGTCACCGCGCAGTTCAGCATCGCCCGCGCGCACATCCCGATATTCTGCCCCAGCTGCGGCCGCACGAGAATGACCGCGGGGGCGAGGGGGATAGGCTTGGTGTTTTCTTTTGCGGTGTTGGTGCCGGCCATTCTTTCCTGCCTTGTCATCCCCGCCTTGTGCGGGGATCCGGCGCAGGCGTTAGCCTGCCTTTGTGAGTCACGTGACGCGCGGACGCGCTACCGGATGCCCGCACAAGGCGGGCATGACGATGGTGGTTACGCCGCCTTCAGCCGCTCCAGCACCCGTTCCCGCCCGATGAGGGGCAGCAGGTCTTTCAGGTCGGGGCCGTGTTCCTGGCCGGTGATGGCGCAGCGGAGCGGCATGAACAGCTCCTTGCCGCGGCGGTTGGTCTTTTGCTTGATGTCCTCGACCCATTTCTGCCAGGTCGTGTTGTCCCACGGCGCGGGCGGCAGCAGCTCGGCGGCGGTCTTGGCGAAATCGGCGTCCTGGATAACGGGCGTAACGTTGCCCTTCGCCACATGCCACCAGTCGGCGATATCGGACAAAATCTCGAGGTTCGGGCGAACGGCGTTCCAGAAGGCTTCGTCGATCTCGTTCAAGTTCAGCGTGGCGAGGCGGTCTTTCACGGCTGCGAAGGGCGTCTGGTGCAAAATCTTGGCGTTGAGGCGATAAAGTTCGTCTTCGTCAAATTTCGGCAGGTTGCGGGAGAATTTCGAGAAGTCGAAGCTGTCGATCACTTCCTGCATCGTGAACAGCGGCTCGATCGGATCGGAAGTGCCGATGCGCGCGACGAGGGAGATGAGCGCCATCGGCTCGATGCCGACTTCCTCGCGCAGGCTTTTAATACCGAAACCGCCCTTGCGTTTGGAGAGCTTGCCGCCCTCCATATCGCCGAGCAGCGTCACATGCGCGAATTGCGGCGGCTTGGCGCCGAGCGCCTCGAACATCTGCACGTGGGTTGCCGTGTTGGTCACATGGTCTTCGCCACGGACGATATGCGTGACGCCGAAATCGATGTCATCGATGACGGAGCAGATGTGATAGAGCGGGCGGCCGTCTTCGCGCACGAGCACGGGGTCGGACATATCCTTGCCGTCGAATTCCACATGCCCGCGCACGAGATCTTCCCAGACGATGGGGGTATGGTTCAGCTTGAAGCGCCAATGCGGCTTGCGGCCCGCGGCTTCATGCGCGGCGATCTGTTCGGGGGTCAGGTTCAGCGCCTCCCGGTCATAGATCGGCGGCAGGCTGCGCGAAAGTTGAACCTTGCGCTTGAGCGCGAGTTCTTCCTCGGTTTCATAGCAGGGGTAAAGGCGGCCGTTTTCCTTCAGCTTCTCGATCGTGCGCGCGTAATCAGGGCCGCGGTCGCGCTGGCGGGCGAAGCTGTCCCAGTTCAGGCCGAGCCACTTCATGCCCTCCATGATGTCCTCGACGTTTTCCTCGGTCGAGCGGACGAGGTCGGTGTCGTCGATGCGGAGCATGAACGTGCCGTTATTCTTGCGCGCCCAGAGCCAGACGATCAGCGCGGTGCGCGCCGAGCCGACATGCAGCTTTCCGGTGGGGCTGGGGGCAAATCTTACGGCGACGGTCATTTCATTTTTCCTTCAAATTCGAGCCGTTAATATACTACATGGCCGCGAAAAACCAAGCGGATTATATGGCAATTCAATCAAGCATAACAACCGTTTGGTCGCGCTCGCAGGGAGATAGCCGCAGAGCCGGTATTATAGGCAGGGGGAAGCATGATGCGGCAACTGATCCTGGCGATTTTATTGGTGGTATCTGCGGGCCATGCGGCGCAGGCGGAAGGCGGCCGGCTGCGGGAGTTTCTGGCGAAGCGGATGCAGGAGCGGGCGGCGACGGGAGAGGCCGGCGGGTTCCTGGAGGAATTCGGCAGCGGTTCCTGCGCCGACCATAAGGAAAAGGTTTCCAAACTGCTGAGCGGCAACCGTGGCGGACGCAATTCGAAAGGGCCGCCGGGTGACCTGCATGATGTCGCTTATGGCGACCAGGCTTTGCAGAAACTGGATGTGTACCTGCCGAAAAGGAAGACGGCCGAATCCGCGCCGGTCATCATCATGGTGCATGGCGGCGGATGGTGCGTCGGCGACAAATCGATGCGTGGCATGACCGGCAACAAGTTGGAGCATTATACCGGGCTTGGCTTCATCTATGTCAGCGCCAATTATCCCATGGTGGCGGAGGGGAGCCTCGCCATCCAGCAGGCGGAGCATGTCGCCCGCGCCGTTGCCTTCGTACAGGCGCATGCGGCGGAATGGGGCGGCGACCCGTCGCGCGTGATATTGATGAGGCATTCCGCGGGCGCGCACCTGGTCTCGCTTGTCAATGCTGATGCGAAGCTGCGGGCGGCTGCCGGCGTGAAACCGGTGCTGGGCACAATTTCGCTCGACAGCGGCACGACGAATGTCGTCACGCAGATGAAGCACCCGATCGAATTCATGAAGGACCGCTATGCCGAGGCTTTCGGTGACGAGGAAGAGGGCTGGATCGCAGCCTCCCCGTTCCATCATCTCGATAAAACCGCCGCGCCCTGGCTCTCCGTCTGCTCCGCGCAGCGGGCGGGCAATCCGTGCGGGCAGTCAAAGGAATATGCGGAAAAGAGCAACGGGCTCGGCATTCGCGCGGAGGTTATCCCGATCGACAAGAAACACGGCGAGATCAATAACGACCTTGGTTTGCCAGGCGACTATACTGACGCCGTCGATAAATTCATCGCGTCGCTTGACCCCGTCGCCGCGCGGTATATAAATCAGGAATGAACAGATTTACGCAGCTGCGCTTCGCGCCGATGATCGTTTTCATTCTCGCCGTTATCGTTGCGCATGGCGGCAATGACAAGGCGCCGATCCTTGTGCTTGGGGCGGCGCTGTTTTCGCTTGCGCTCATGCTGCTTTACCTTGTGAAGTCGTTCCTCGGGGCGCGCGGCAGTAATTTGCGCAAGGCGTTCTGGGCGGGCGCCCCGTTCGTGTTTACGGCGGCGATATTTCTGCTCGCGAAATTCGGGCTGGTCGATCCGCGGCCCATCCTCGGCTTCAAGTAATCAGGCGTAGCTGCTTGTCCAGCGGCGGACAAAGTTGGGCATGTGGAAAACGGGAAGGTTGGCGGGCGGCAGTTCCTTTGTCATCGGCAGTGCGGCGGTGCCGTCCATGTAAAAGCCCGGCTCGGCCTCGGCGGCTCGGAAGCCTTCGCTCTCATAAAGTACCTTGGCCTTTTCGTTATCGACGCGGACATGCAGCGTGACGCGGGAGAAATCGTTTTTTAGCGCCGTGGCTTCGACTTCTTCAAGCAGCGCGCGGCCAACGCCGCGGCCCTGGCATTCGGGGGCGACCGCGAGTTGCTCGACATTGACCGCGTTGCGGGCGATCGCGGAATCAAAGGCGGCGATCACGAAGCCGGCGATCTTGTGCTCTGGTGTTTCCGCGATAATGACCCGCTGGTCCCTGTTTTGAACGGTCCAGTCGAGATAGCCGGGAAGATCGGTCTGTTCGTTCTTGTCGGCGAAGGAAGCTGCATATACCTCGGCCAGCGCCGGCACATCGCGCGCGGCGGCTTTGCGGAAGGCGAGGGAAAGTTTCGACGACATGACATAGCCCGTTGTTGCGGGATATATGTTTACATAATCACACAGGGACTGTCAAGTTTCGCGCGGAAACGGCCGTATTCGGCTGGTTACGCGGCACCCTTACGTTTCCGCGCATCCGCGAAGTTGACGATTTTGGGCGCGGCACCGTCGAGCGGGTGGCTGGTGACTTCGCCGTTTTCAGTGGTGTAGCCAAAGCCGCGGAACATTCTTTCTACGTCGCGGGCGTCCCGCTCCATGATATCGGCGACGGTCTGTACAGAGAGCTGGACGAAATGGTGCGGGCGCAGGCCGAAGCCGGCATAGAGGTAGTCCGTGAAATTGAATCCCTTTACGTCGGTCTGCTCGGCGCAGGCGGCTAGCGCGGCGGCGAGCTGCGCGCGCACGACGACCGGATAAAAATCGGTCAGCGAATATTCGTAGATCGCGTCCGAAAACACTTTCTTGAAGTCGGCGGGTTTTTCGCAGGCGATCATCTTTTTATAGATGTCCTGCGCCTTGACGATGGTATCGAACGTGTCTTCCATGACCCCTGAAACTCCCCTGTTTCATTCTTCAGTCCGTAGCCAAGTCTGTAGCGTTATCCGTTCTCGACGATCAGGTCGGTGAACTTGTTGGTGATCGGGTAGCGCCGGTCGCGGCCGAAGGCCTTGCGGCTGATCTTGACGCCCGGGCAGGCCTGGCGGCGCTTGTATTCCGCGTGGTCGAGCAGCTTCCAGACCTTGTTGACGGTTTCGACCGCATGGCCGCGTTCGACGATCGCGTCGATGTTCATTTCCTCCTCGACGAGGCAATGCAGGATGTCGTCGAGCGCCGCATAGGGCGGCAGGCTGTCTTCGTCCTTCTGGCCGGGGCTGAGCTCGGCGGAGGGCGGCTTGGTGATGATGCGCTCTGGAATGACGCGGCCGGCGGGGCCTTTCGCATTGGCAGGGTGGCACTGGTTGCGCCATTTCGACAGCTCGAACACCATCATCTTGTAGACGTCCTTGAGCACGTTGTAGCCGCCGCACATATCGCCATAGAGCGTCGCATAGCCGACTGACATTTCGGATTTGTTGCCGGTCGAAAGCACCATGTAGCCGGTCGAATTCGACAGCGCCATGAGAAGCATGCCACGCGTGCGCGCCTGGATGTTCTCGGCCGCGACGCCCGTGATGTTCTGGTTGGCGGCGTTTTTCAGCATTGCGCCATAGGCCTGCATGGAGGGTTCGATCGGGATGATGCCGTGCTTGATGCCGAGCAGTCTCGCGCATTCCGCCGCGTCATCAACGCTTTCCTGGGAGGTATGCGGCGAGGGCATCATGTAGCACTGCACGCGGTCGGGACCAAGCGCATCCACTGCGATAGCGGCCGACAAGGCGCTGTCGATGCCGCCGGACATGCCGAGCAGCACGCCCGGGAAATTATTCTTGTTCACGTAGTCGCGCAGGCCGAGCACGAGGGTTTGGTAAACGGATTCAGAGCCGGCATAAAGCGTGTGCGACGCCTCCGCCGATTTGCAGGTGAAAACGCGGTCCACGCCCTGTTCCCAGATCGTCGTGACGACGTATTCCTGATGGCTCGGGAATTGCGTCAGCACTTTACCGTTATGGTCCATGATGAAGGACGCGCCGTCGAACACCAGTTCGTCCTGGCCGCCCACCTGATTGATGTAGAACAGCGCAAGCCCGGTTTCAGCGACGCGCTTGCGCGCATGATCGAGCCGCACATGGGTCTTGTCCATTTCGTAAGGGCTGCCGTTCGGCGAGATGAGGATTTCGGCTTCGTGCTTTCTCAGGTGCGAAGCGACATCGGGGAACCACATATCTTCGCAGGTCAGGATGCCAAGCTTGGCGCCCTTGAATTCCACCGGGAAGGGCAGGTGTCCCGCGGAGAACAAGCGCACTTCATCGAAAACGCCGTAGTTCGGCAGGTGGCATTTGAAGCGCTTGGCGACAATCTGGCCATCATGGATTAGCAGGGCAGTGTTGAACACCTTGCCTTGGTCGCGCCAGGGCGCGGATATAACGATGCCTGCGCCTGTGCCGTCGATCTGCTGCGCGAGTTTTTCCACGCCCTTCATCACGCGGTCGATGAAGAACGGCTTCAGGGTTAAATCGTCGGTCGGATAGGCGGTGACGATCATTTCCGAGAACACGATCAGGTCGGCCTGATTTTTGTGCTTCTGGTAGACATCGAGAATTTTTTTGATATTGCCGGAAATGTCCCCAACCGTGGGATTCAGCTGCGCGGCGGTGATGGTGAAATGTTTTCCCATTTACACCTTCATGCCTTCATCATCCGCAGCGTCCCGCTTACGCACGTAGTGCCCACGCAGCTCATCGGCGATCAGGAAGGCAAGCTCGAGCGCCTGCGAGGCATTGAGGCGTGGATCGCAGTGCGTGTGATAACGCTCGGAAAGGTTTTCGTCGGTGATCTTGTAAGCGCCGCCGACGCATTCGGTGACGTCCTGCCCGGTCAGCTCGAAATGCACGCCGCCGGGATAGCTGCTCTCGGCGTAATGGATGTCGAAGAACTGTTTTACTTCCGACATGATATTGCCGAATTCGCGCGTCTTGTAGCCGCTGGAAGCCGTGCGCGTGTTGCCGTGCATCGGGTCGCAGGACCAGGTGACGTTGTGGCCCGATTTTTTTACTGCGCGAATCAAGCCGGGCAGGTGTTCCGCGACCTTGTCATGACCCATGCGGGAGATGAGGGTGAGGCGGCCCGGTTCGTTCTCGGGGTTAAGAATGTCCAACAGCTTCAGCATGTCATCGACCGGCAGGCTGGGGCCGCATTTGAAGGCGATCGGGTTTTTCACGCCGCGCAGGAATTCGACATGCGCGCCGTCGGGCTGGCGCGTGCGGTCGCCGATCCACAGCATGTGCGCGGAGACGTCGTAATATTCGCCGGTCGTGGAATCCACGCGGGTCAGCGCTTCCTCGTAGGGGAGCAGCAGTGCTTCGTGCGAGGTATAGAATTCCACCTCGCGGATCTGCTGCGAGCTTTCGCCCGTGATGCCGGCGGCGGCCATGAAGGCGAGCGCCTGGTCGATGCGCTCGGACAAATCGCGGTAGCGATCGGACATGGGGTGGCCCTTGACGAAATCGAGCATCCATTTGTTGACGCGGTGCAGGTCGGCATAGCCGCCATGCGCGAAGGCGCGGACAAGGTTCAGCGTCGCGGCCGACTGGTTATAAGCCTGGATAATGCGCTGCGGATTCGGGCGGCGGGATTCCGGCGTGAATTCGGAGCCATTGATGATGTCGCCCTTGTAGCTCGGCAGCGTGACGCCGTCCTTGGTTTCATTGCCATCGCTGCGCGGCTTCGCAAACTGGCCGGCCAGACGGCCGACCTTCACGACCGGGACGG
Source organism: Patescibacteria group bacterium (assembly GCA_035626855.1). Classification (GTDB taxonomy): domain Bacteria; phylum Pseudomonadota; class Alphaproteobacteria; order Micavibrionales; family UBA2020; genus JAPWJZ01. The sequence continues at coordinate 5,138 of DASPMW010000079.1, read as the reverse complement.
AGGCGGAGAACGACATGATGATCGCCATCTGCAAAATCACGCGGAAGGTGTCGCGGATATTGCGCGGATGGAACTCCGCAAAACTTTCCGCGCAGTCGCCGCCCTGCAGCAGGATGGCTTCGCCCGCGCCGACTTTGGCGAGCGCTTTTTTCAGGCGGCGGGCTTCTCCAGCGAAAACGAGAGGCGGATAATTCTTGAGCGTGTTTTCAACAATCTTCAATTCGTCTTCGTTGTCGTAGACGGGAAGCTGCTTCGCCGGCTTCGACCGCCAGCTGTCGGGAGTCCAGTTGCTTGACGGCGGCACAGAATTTTTTTCGACGGCTTTGATCGCCAAGACAGGACTCCAACCATTTGTTTTTTAAGCAGTAAAATTATATGCGCCGTTACTGATTCTTGACAAGCGCAGCCATCAGGCTTTTTTCCACACCCGCAAGTTTGGCGCGGTGGACGATCTTGAGGCCAAAGCTGTCTTTCACATAAAAGACGTCAACGGCACGGCTGCCGAAGGTCGTGATCTTCGCGGCCGAAATCTGTAAACCTTCCGCGGTGAGGGCGGAGGTGATGTCGTAAAGGAAGCCGGGCCGGTCCTTGCCGTTGACCTCGATCACGGTGTTACTGGCGCTCGCGTTATTGTCAATGATCACGCGCGGTTGCACAGTGAAATGGCGGCCTTTTTGCGGCGCGGTGCGGCGGCGTTCGGCGATTTCCTGGGCGAGGTCGAGCGTCCCAGCCAGCGCCGCCTTCAACGTCTTTTGCAAGAAGCCGCTATTGTCATACACATGGCCGCGCAGGTCTTGAATCTGGAATACGTCAAGCGCCATGCCGTTCGTCAGCGTGAAGATCCGCGCATCGCCGATCGACGCGCCAGCCGCCGCCATCGCGCCCGACAGGGTCGCGAACAGCCCCTTGCGGTCGGGCGTGAAGACAAAGACTTCCGTGAAATCCTGCGCCGCATTTGGCGAGACGCGGATGACGGTCGCTTCCTTGCCCGTGTTCTTTTCGATCGACCGCGCAAAGCCAGCGATTGTCTCAGGCGAAAAACTCAGCCAGAAATATTTTGGCGCGTAATCAGCAAGGTATTGCAGCGTCGGCGCGTTGCGGCCCACCAACCGCCGCGCCTGTTTTTGCAGGATGATGAACTGGTCGTTATCGTCGCGGTCTTTCGGCGTGCCTGACATAAATTCATAGGCCTTGTCGTAGAGTTCCGTCAGCAGCCCGCCTTTCCAGTTGTTCCACTTGTCGGGACCGACCGCCATAATATCCGCGGTGGTGAGGATTGTGAGCAGTTTGAGCCGCTCGGGCGACTGTACATAGCTGACGAAATCCTCGATCGCTTTCGGATCGTTCAGGTCGCGCTTGAAGGCTGCCATCGTCATGACGAGGTGGTATTCGACAAGCCAGATGACGGTTTCGGTTTCCTCGGGGGCGAGGCCGAGCAGGGGGCATACCTTTCGCGCAATCTTCGCGCCAGCTTCGGAATGCTTGCCCCCTGTACCTTTTGCGATATCGTGCAGGAACATCGCGACATATAGCGCGCGGCGGGACTGGATTTTTTTGAACAGCTCCGTCGCAAGCGGCGCCTGCTCGGCGAGCTCGCCGTTTTCTAGTTTGTGCATCATGCCAACGGCGCGGATCGTGTGCTCGTCCGCCGTGTACACATGGTACATGTCGTACTGCATATGCGCGAAGATATTGCCAAAATCCGGCAGCAACGCGGAAAGCACGCCCGCTTCGTTCAATCTCCGCAATGTCTGCTCGGATTTTTTTTCATCGAGCAGGATGAGCAAGAAAAGGCGGAACGCCTCTCCATCCTGGGTGAAGTCGGCGTTCTTCACCGCATTACGGACGGCGCGCAGCGCGTCGGGATGGATGTCATAGCCGCTGTTCTGGCTGGCGCGGAAAATGCGCACGATGTCCGACGGCGTTTTCCTGAAATGCGTTTTATCGGCGACAGTAAGTCGGTTGTGCGTCAGGGGAAACCCTTCGACGATATTGGCGAGCGCCGGTTTCTTCGTTCCCGCAGTCGCGCCCGCGCTGAGCGAGCGGGCCTCGAGATCCGCGCAGATGATGCGGGTCAGGTGGCCCACTTCTGCCGCCGTCATGAAATAGTCCTTCATGAAATGCTCGGCGCGCTTGTTAAGCTCGGTTTCCTTGTAACCCAGGCGCGCGGCGATTTCGGGCTGGATGTCGAAGGCGAGCCTGTCGTCAAAGCGCTTGTTGGCGAGATGCAGGTGCCAGCGGACAGCCCAGAAAAATTCGACTGCATCCTGCAGCGTTTCCGCCTCCTGCGCCGTGAGTACATTTTTTTCGACAAGGCCTTCTGGCGTGGTAATGCCGTAGAGGAAGTTCGCGATCCAGAGCAGTGTCTGGATATCCCGCAGGCCTCCCTTGCTCTCCTTGATATTCGGCTGCAGCTGGTAACGGCTGTCCCCGAGCTTTTTGTGGCGCGCTTCCTGTTCGGCCAGTTTCGCGGCGATGAAGGTCGCTGGGGCGGCGGCGTCGAGATGCTTTTTTACCGCGCTGTCGAGCGCGGCATAAGTTTTGCGGCTGCCCCAAACGAGCCGCTTTTCCAAAAGACTGGTTAGGAAATGGAGGTCGGTTTCCATCGCGGCTTCGCAATCCGCAACCGTCCGCACCGAATAGGCGAGCTTGACACCTGCGTTCCAGAGCGTCTGGTGCAGGCCGTCGACCATCTTGCGGCCATCTGTCGTCAGATCGCCAGTCGTAACGAACAGGACGTCGAGATCGGAATAGGGGGCGAGTTCGTTACGTCCGTAACCGCCGACCGCAACCACGGCAGGCAGGTCGGATTTTGCGCCGGCGCAGACGGTTTCGGCGAGAGTGCAAAGGGCGGCATCGGCTTGCGCGGATAGACTGTTATGAAAATAACCGCCATTCTTTCGACGAACATCCTTGCTTATCTCCGCGAATAGCGCTTCACGCTCCGTTTTAAATTTATCGACAAGAAGGCTGAGGGCGTTCGCTTTTTTCCCCGCGCCGGAGAGAGCGGGGTTTTTCTGGTCGGCGGATTTTGTGCTCTGCGTCATAATTTCAAAATCTTTATCAATCCCGCAAGTTTATTTCCCTAAGATATTGTGCTCGCCGTTTTTCGATGCTACCAGTATATCAACTGCATCATAGAACGATACGCCGTTTCGGCCGGTACATAGCGAAGGGGACGCGAGCTTATGTATATTTTTTACGACCTGGAAACCACCGGCCTCGAACGTGACTTCAGTCAGATACTGCAGATCGGCCTGATCTTCACCGATAGCGATATGAATATCCTCTCGATGAAAAAACTCGAGGCGCGTGTCTCCCCCTGGACCGTGCCGGCGCCGGGCGCGCTGCTGACAACCGGCTTTACGGCCGCCGACCTCAAAAACGCCAGGAATTCCCATTTCGAGCTGATGCAGGAAGTAGACCAGTGGGCGCGCAGCCAGTACTGGCCCGTCGTGTTCGCGGGTTACAATAATATCGGCTATGATGACGATATCTTCGCGCAGAACCTGCACCAGAACCTGCTCGACCGTGACATGCTTTCCGCGAAAAACCCGTCCAACGGCCAGCATAACGGCCGCTTCGACGTGATGATCGCGGTCCAGGCGGCGCAGGCCTATATGCCCGGTCTTTTGAAGCTCGATGTTAAAAACGCGAACGGCGCGCCCAGCGTGAAGCTCGGCGTTGTCGCCCGCCAGAATGGCGTCGGTCTTTCCGCGGAAGAAGCTCATGACGCCATGAACGATATCAAGGCGACCGTCGGCCTCGCGAAGCTCGTCAAAAAATCCGCTCCGGCGCTGTGGGATCATCTAACCAAGCTGTCGAACGCGCAAGGCGTCAATGATTTCGTACGGAACCACGAGGTGTTTACGCATACCGCGTATTCCTTCGGCAACAAGAACCCGGCGGCCGTAACCTCGCTGGGCGCGCGCAACGGCAGCGGCAATACTGAAATCCTGTTCGATCTCAGCTTCGATCCGGCGCTCTACATGAAGATGAGCGTGGAGGAGCTGAAGCGGGCAATCCTCGACCAGTCGAAAAAAACGCCGAAGGGCCAACCCGAACCGCTGAAGCCGTTCCGCATGGTGCTCAAATCCCAGCAGCCCATCCTGATGCCGATGGAAATGTCGGACCCCGTGCTGCCGGCCGGCTTCGATGAAAACCTCGCGAAGGCACGCGCCGCGATGATCAAGGCCGATCCGCAATTCATGGAGAATGTGCAGGAAGCGGCGAAGCTCGCGAAAGCCGCGCGCAGCCCGCGTCAGCCGACCTGGACAAAACAGCCGGAAGAGCTGATGTGGAAAGAACCCGCGCCGGAAGTGAAGGAAAAGCTGGAAGACTGGATGCAGGAATTCCGCGAAACGTCGACATGGAAAGAGGCGGCGGCGCTGGTCACCAATTTCCGCGCCCGTTTCGCCGAAGAAATCAAGCAGGACGAAAACATCACGCGTTTCGTGAAATTCGCGGGGCGCATCGTCTATGAAAACGCGCCGGAAGAGCTGAGCGTGGAGAAACAGGACGCGATGAAGCGCTACATCGCGCAACACATCCTCGACACCGATCCGGATGTGCCGTGGATGACAGTCGCCAAGGCGCGCAAAGAGCTTGATAAGATCGACGAAGACCGGAACGGCGACGATCCGAAGAAAAAAGACAAATGGGCAGAAGTGACCGACACGCAAGTGCGCTCGCTCAAGCTTTATTATACCGCGCTCGAGAAGGAATATGCGCCCTACCTGCCGGTCAAGCCGATCGCGCCCGCCGCCGATTTCAACGCCGCAGCGCCCGTGCAGCCGCCTGTCGCAACCAACGACAACGCAACCGTCGCGCCGAAGAAACCGACTGCCGACGGCTTCAAGCCGTCATAACCGGGGATGGAAGCGAAGGACATTCCGGGCTTTATTTTTCGCGGCGCAGTCCTTTCCGTCGACGGACAGGAACAGGTCTTGCGCGATTATTCACTGGAGCGCCCTGTCGTCAACGGCCGCATCACGCGCGATGATGTTCTTTATCTCCGCTTCAAAAGCGGGCGGGAAATGGAATATGACCCGAAGCGCGTGCAGGAGATTCCCGGACGCATTCCCGATTTCCTGAAACCCGGCAAAAAAATATTCCTGCGCGAAACGCTGCGCGACCGG
>DASPMW010000078.1:0-2647 GCA_035626855.1 Patescibacteria group bacterium | reverse complement strand
TTTAAAACCTGATGGTTTTCTTTACGGGCCAGGGACTCTGCTGTCAACCCCGCGGCGTGGTGCAGTCACTTGATTTCCTTAAATCTTCACAGGGGTCGTTTCATTGACATAAAGTCGCGGTTCGGCTAGGATGCGGCTCATGTATAAAGTCGCCGTCATCGAAGCGCAGCCATGAGCGCTGCCCAGGATCAGCCCCTCAGCAGCGAGGAACAGGCCGTGATGGACAAGCTCCTGCGCGAAGCGGTCGTCGCGCGCGATCTTGCCCATATCCGGCTGTATGTGGGCAAGGGCGCAGATATCCACTCTTCCGCCGGCGACGTCACGACCGATTATTCCCGCAACGGCAACGGCAGCAGCGAGCGCCGGACCGCGCCGCTGTTCCACCTGATGCACAGCGTCGGACTGCGCCGCGAGATCGCGGATTTCATGATCGAGCAGGGCGTCGATGTCGATGTGCGCGACGCGCGCGGCAATACCGTGCTGCTGCTGGCCGTCAAAGGCGGGGACCTCGAGACCGCGAAATACCTGCTGTCGAAGGGGGCAGATCCGTTCGCGAAAAACAACAGCGGCGAGATTACGCTGGAAATCGCGCGCAACGCCCATGCCTATTACCACAGCAACCGCCAGCAGCTTATCGACGCTCTGGTGAACGCGCTGCCCGACGTCGTCCGCTCCGAAATGGAGCAGGGCGCGCCGGTGACCGAGGACACGATCAAGGCGGCGGCAGCGGCCAAGCCGGAAAAACAGGCATTCTCCGCGCCGAAAACGGCAAGCTTCGGCGCGAAGCCGCGCCCGCGCAACAACAACCAGTTCCGGCTGTAGGGGATGGCGATGGACGGCAGGCCCGAAATCGACCCCGAACAGTACCGCATCGTGAATGAAAACCTGCTTGCGGCGGTCGAGGCCTGGGATGCCGACCTGATCAACCTCACGCTCCGCAAGGGCGCCGATATCAATGCGCGCGGCAACAATAACCGCACGCCGCTCATGATGGCGGTCTGGAAGGACAACCCGGGCATGGTGCGCTTCATCCTCTCGAAAAATCCGGACCTGTTCCTGAAGGACGGTGACGGCAAGACGGCCTTTGATCTTTTGCGCAGCGTCAACAGTGCGGATACAAGACGCACGCTGACGCTGATCATGCTCCAGGCGCTGCCCGATGCGCCGCCGATGCGCGACCCCTCGACAGAGGAAGTCATTGCCCTCGCGGAGCAAAAAGCGCTGGAGCCGCGCATTCCCGCCGTCGCGCCGAAAACAGCCAGCTTCGGCAAGCCCGAGCAGAAGCCAAAACCGAAAACAGGATTCTCCATCTGATGGGCCTGTTCAATTTCAACAGCGCCGCCCGCCGCGCCGACAAGGCCAACGCCGCCCTGTTCGATGCCATCGCGCGCGGCAGCCTGAGCGGCCTCGGCGCGGCGATCGCGGCGGGCGCGACGCTCGAGGCGCGCAACAGCCGCGGACAGGGCGTTGTAGCGGCCGCGGTCGCGCAGCCCGCGCTGATCCCAAGGCTGCTGGAAGCAGGGGCGGAGCTGGAGGCGCGCGACGGCAGCGGACGCACCGCGCTGCATACGGCCGCGCAGAAAGGCGCGGTCGATGCGATCGCGGCGCTGCTGAAGGCGGGCGCTGCGGTGGACACGGCGGATAACGGGGCGGAAACTCCTCTGCTGCTTGCCGTTTATGCGCGTTTCTTCGAAGCCACGAAACAGCTGCTCGACGCAGGCGCCAACCCGCTGCGCCGCAACCACTATGGGCGCACCGCCCTGATGTTCGCCGCCGAAAACGGCGCGATCGATATTCTCGTCCTGCTGCTCGCGCAAGACAACCCCGGCCTCGACGCCCGCAACGGCGAGAACAAGACCGCGCTCGCGCTCGCGGCGGAGAACGGCCATCTCGACGTGGTGCGCCTGCTGCTGAAGGCCGGCGCGGCGGTCGATACCGTCGACAAGGAAGGCCAGACGCCCTTCTCCCGCGCCGCCTATGAAGGCCATACCGATATCCTGAAAGAGCTCCATGCCAGGGGTGCGCGGCTGGAAAGCCGGGACAGCGACGGCGATACGCCGCTCACCTCCGCCGTCAAGGGCGAACACCATGATACGGTGCGGCAGCTCCTCGACTGGGGCGCGGATATGACCGCGCGCAACAACGACGAAGAAAACGCGGCCGATATCGCGGGCGGCCAGTCGAACGCGATCGAAGACCTGCTGAAGGAAGAAAAGAAACGCCGCGATCGCGCTGGCAAGGCAGCAGGCACCGCGCGCACCGACGACACACCGCCCGCCCCGGTCGCCGAACAGCCGAAGAAACGCAATTTCAGCATCTGAGTGAATTGTAAGCCCGGTCCCGATGGTCTAGCCTGATCCCGTGCGCGCCGCCTGCGCGAGGGGAATCCATGGCCGACACCGCCGCCGCCGCCGAACAGAACCGTCGTTTCCGCCGCCGCGCGGTATGGGGCATTTTTGTTTTCGCGCTGGTGCTGGGTTGCAGCCTGCGCATGATCGACGTGCTGGCCTGGCCGGCGCTTTCCGCACCGCTCGGTCCCTCGAACCCCGATGTCTGGCTGCGGCTCGCGCAACTGCGGCAATGGCTTGCGGGCGGCGATTTTTTCGACCATGCCATCCGCAATACCAACGCACCCCTGGGCGGGGTT
>DASPMW010000077.1:0-4959 GCA_035626855.1 Patescibacteria group bacterium | reverse complement strand
CATAGGTTTACATAACCAGAGCTTGCGCTTTGAAGCCGGGGTGGTACAATCCCCCCGGGTTAACAACCGGACGAAAAGCATGACGGCCCCCGCCGCTCCTACCACCCCATCGAAGCCTGCCGCGCGCTGCGTCGGCAAAGGCGCGATGATGCTTCGCTGCAGCGGAGCGCTGCTGACCGGCCTGCTCGCGGTGGTGGCGGTGACCATGGGGCTGATTGTCATCAGCGACAGCGAGGAAGCCCCGACGCAGAGCGCCGGCTACACCATCCGCTTCCCCGAAAGCGAAGCGGCGCTGAAGGAAATGTCCGACCAGCTGCAGGCCCAGGCTGAAGCCGGCGATCTTTCCAGCATCGAAACCGCGGCAGGTGACGTCGCGGAGGAGTCTGTCGGGAAGCCGCTCATCGGCAACCCTGCCGTCCTGCCCGCGCAGCCCCGCGAATAATCAGCCAAAAGCTTTTTTGAGGCTTTCCTCAAGCGCGTCCTGCGACAGCGCCGATTGCGCAACCGCGTCCGGCAGGAGGATTTTAACGTCGCGCGCGCCCGCACTCTGGGCGAGCTCCATCAGCGCCTTGCGCTCGATCACCGAAACGCCGCCTGGCGGCGTGCGGTCGACATGAATAATGACGCGCGGCGCAAAAAAGCTGCGACCGGCCACTTTCTTGATCGCAGATTTGAACAGCGCCGATCCCGCCTCGAAGTCATCAAGGATAACGCGGGGATGGTCTTCGAAGGGCGAATGCTTGCGGACGTCATCCGATATGGTCAGCAAGTTGGCGGCTTCGCCCACCGCAATCACGGCGCGCGGCCCAGTCGCATTACCACGCATCGCGACGACCGAGGCTTCGTCAAAGACAGCGCCCGTATTCAGGTTTTTGGCATAGAGGCGGCGGTCCAGGATCTTGATGTAAATGAGGGCCAAGGGGTTCGGTCTTTACAGGTATTTTTCCGCGAGGACTTCCGCGATCTGCACTGCGTTGGTGGCGGCGCCTTTGCGCAGGTTGTCGGCAACAACCCACATCGTCAGGCCGTTTTTCACGGTCGGGTCCTTGCGGATACGGCTCACGAAGACATCGTCTTCGCCGGCAATTTCTGCAGGCGTGATGAAGGCTTCATCTTCACCCGGCGCGTCGATCACGGTGACGCCCGGGAACTTCTGCAGGGCCTTGCGTGCCTGCGCAGGGGTGATCGGGTCCTTGAACTCGACGTTGACCACTTCCGAATGGCCGACGAAAACGGGCACGCGGACGCATGTCGCATTGACCTCGATATCCTTGTCGAGGATCTTTTTGGTCTCGACCACCATCTTCCATTCTTCCTTGGTGTAACCGTCATCCATGAACTTGTCGATCTGGGGGATGAGGTTGAAGGAGATCTGCTTGGAGAAAATCTCGCGCTTGGGCATATCGCTGGAATAGAGGCCCTTGGTCTGGTTGAACAGCTCGTCCATCGCTTCCTTGCCCGCGCCGGAAACGGACTGGTAGGTCGCGACGACCACGCGCTTGATGGTTGCAAGGTCATGGAGCGGCTTCAGCGCCACAACCATCTGGATGGTGGAGCAATTCGGGTTCGCAATGATGCCTTTTTTCTTATAGCCCTTGATGGCGTCGGGGTTCACTTCCGGCACCACGAGCGGCACATCCTTGTCCATGCGGAAGAAGGAGGTGTTGTCGATCACGACCGCGCCGGCCTTGGTCGCGTTGGGCGCGAAATTTTCGGAGATCTTGGCGCCCGCCGAAGACAGGACGATATCGACGCCCTTGAAATTGAACTTGTCGAGGTTCTGCACCTTCAGCGTATTGTCTTCGCCGAAAGAAATCTCGCTCCCGGCGGAGCGGGCGCTCGCGAGCGCGATGACTTCGGAAACCGGGAATTCGCGGGTGGAGAGCACGTTCAGCATTTCGCGCCCGACATTGCCCGTCGCGCCGACGACGGCGACCTTGTAAGCCATGGAATCACATCCTCTTATTAAGACTCGTTTTTTGGCGCAAAGCTTATCATTTCGCCACAATCACATGGTAGTAAATATAGAGAGGCTCGCCCTTGGCATTCTTGCCGTTCTGCACGCAGGCAGCGGGTTTCGGCGCAGGTGGCGTGGCGGCGTTCCAGGCATTGAAGCTCCAGGCATTGTCGCCCGCGATATCTTTCTTTTTCGCCTTTTTTCCAAGATTTACAGGGGTTTTTTCCGCAAGCGGCGGGTTCGGCACGTCGAGCGCCTTGTTGATGTCCTCGCAATCCGCCTGGCTCAGGCCGGAGAGGTAAGCGAACACGTCTTTGCCGTCGGGACCGTCCGTGCCGATGCCGGACACGAACCATCCGGAACCATCCGCGCCGCGCCCCCGGAAATTCCAGTTACCCTGGATGCCTGAATCGGGCTGCGGCCCTGCATATTCGACTTTCTCGAAAACGGCGTTGGTGCCGGTCGCCGCCTGACCGAAATTCAGGCTGCTGACCTTGATGCCCGATTTCAGCATCACGTTCACGGCGTGCTGCACCTCGCCTGGGAATTTGACGAGCTGCGCGATCGCATCCTTGCGCGCGCCGGTCACGCCGGTATTTTCGATGATGACGGTGTTGATGACGGTATAGGAAAGCAGCGCGAAGAGCCCGACCGCGATCACGATCAGCAAGCTTGCGACGATATTGCCGCCTTTGCCCGCCGGGTGATTGTTATCCATATCGCTTGCCCCGATAATTCGTTTGGATATCAGGCATTTCGGTGAAAAGCCCGTTCTTTCAAACTCTACAATGGCGGCCAAGGACTGCCAAATCCTTTATCGCCATCTATATGAAAACAGCCGCGCCCCTTCTCGCGCAGCTGATAAAATAAATTCCAGCCGCTCACTTGGCGCATGAGGCGGAATCGCTATAGTGTTGTGCCATGCAACAAGGACATCCGCGATGACCGATATTGTTGAAAACACCGGCCCGCTGAAGGGCATCAGGGTTTTTGACATGTCGCGTATTCTTGCAGGTCCGAGCGCCACCCAGATCTTGGGCGATATGGGCGCGGAAGTCCTCAAAATCGAGAAACCGGGACAGGGCGACGACACCCGCAAATGGGGCCCGCCTTTCGTTAAGGACGCATCTGGTGCCGACACGACCGAAAGCTCCTATTACCTCTCTGCCAACCGCAACAAGAAATCCCTCTCGCTCGATTTCACGACGCCGGAAGGTCTTGCGATTGCAAAAAAACTCATCGGCACCTGCGATATCCTTTTCGAGAACTACAAGGCCGGCTCGCTCGATAAATACGGGCTCGGTTACGCGCAGCTGAAGGCGGATTTTCCCCGGCTGATTTACTGCTCGCTGACGGGTTTTGGCCATAACGGCCCGTATAAGGACCTTGCGGGCTACGACTTCCTTATTCAGGGCATGGGCGGCATCATGAGCCTGACCGGCCCTGCGGATGGCATGCCGCATAAAATCGGTGTCGCCTATTGCGACCTGCTGACGGGGCTTTACGCCCTGAACGGCATCCTGGCCGCGCTTTATCACCGCGAGAAAACCGGCAAGGGCCAGTTCATCGATATCGCCCTGCTCGATTCACAGGTCGCGACGCTCTCGAACGCGGGGCAATACTACCTGACCAGCGGCAAGGTCACGCCGCGCATGGGCAATGCGCATCCGACCATCGTTCCCTATGAAGCCTTCCGCGCGAAGGATGGCGATATCATCCTCGCGATCGGCAACGACAAGCAGTTCGCCGCGTTCTGCGACTTCGCGGCGCGGCCCGAACTCGCCGCCGACCCCAAATTCGCCGAAAACAAGAACCGCGTGCGCAACCGCGCCGAGATCGTGCCGCTTGTCGCGGAGATCATCGCGCAGCAGCCGCAGCGCTACTGGATCGAAAACCTGGAACAGCGCGGCGTGCCCTGTGGCCCCGTTAACACGCTCGACAAAGTGTTCAATGACCCGCAAGTGCAGGCGCGCGGGATGGTGACGGAAATGCCGCATGCCGCAACACCTGCGCCCGTCAAGCTCATCGCCAGCCCCTTGCGATTTTCCGAGACGCCGGTTTCTTACCGTCACGCGCCGCCGATGCTTGGCGCGAACACCGATGAAATTCTCACATCCGAACTCGATATGTCGCCCGCCGAAATCCAGAAACTTCGTTCAAAAGGAGTCTTGTAATGTCCGCCCAGCCCGCGCCTGCAAAAACACCCGTATCCAAGCTCACCATCCCGCATAAAAACCTTCTGTCGATCGAGCATCTGGGCCGTGAGGATATCCAGACGATCCTCGACCTCTCGGAATATTATGTGGTGCAGAACCGACGCCGCTCGCAGACCAACGTGCTGCTCAAGGGCCTCGTCATGGTCAACCTGTTCCTTGAAAACTCCACGCGCACGCGCCTCTCGTTCGAAATGGCGGCAAAGCGCCTTGGCGCCGATGTCATCAATATGTCGGTCGAAGGCTCGAGCATGAAAAAGGGCGAGAGCTTCACCGACACGCTGAAAACGATCAACGCGATGCGCCCCGACCTGTTCGTTATCCGCCATAACGAGGAAGGCTCGGCGGAAACGGCCGCGCGCATCCTGCAATGCCCGGTGCTGAACGCGGGCGACGGCACGCGCGAGCATCCGACGCAGGCGCTGCTCGATGCGCTCACGCTGCGCCGCCATTTCGGCCGCCTCGAAGGCCTGACCGTCTCCATCGTCGGCGACATCCTGCACAGCCGCGTCGCGCATTCGAACCTGCAGCTGTTCAAGAAGATGGGCGTCAACGTGAAATGCGTCGGTCCGGCCGAACTGATGCCGCTCTCGGCCGGCGGCACGCAGGACATGAATGCGGGACTGAAGGACGCCGACGCCGTGATGGTCTTGCGCATCCAGAAAGAGCGGCTGCAGAAATCGCTGTCCTTCACCGAAGAGCAGTATTTCAAGCAATACGGACTGACCGCAGACCGTCTTGCGCTTGCCAAGGACGGCGCAGTCATCCTGCATCCGGGCCCCATGAACC
>DASPMW010000076.1:0-31438 GCA_035626855.1 Patescibacteria group bacterium | reverse complement strand
GAACTTAAAAATCTTTGCGTCTGGGTTAAAGACAACGCGGGCATGGGAAGTTTTTATAGAAGCCGTCACGAGCTGATCTTCGTTTTTAAGTCAGGGGGCGGGAAGCATATAAATAACTTTGAGCTCGGCCAATACGGCAGGTATCGCAGTAACGTATGGGAATGTGCAGGCATCAACAGTTTCTCAGGCAGGAACGGCAAGGAAGGCAATTTACTCGCGCTTCACCCGACGGTTAAACCCGTAGCCTTGTTGTCGGACGCAATAAAGGATTGCTCGAACATAGGTGATATTGTTTTGGATCCATTTCTTGGTAGCGGCTCGACGCTTGTCGCTGCCGAAAAAACAAAGCGGGCGTGTTTCGGTATCGAAATTGACCCGCTGTATGTCGATGTTGCAATCCGTCGCTGGCAAGGCGTGACGGGACAAGATGCACGAAATTACTTGAGTGGCCAAACTTTCAATTCGGCCATGGAGAATGAAAATGCACAAAACGCCGTATGAAGTAGGTTATAAGAAGCCACCTTCCGAAACTCAGTTCAAGAAAGGTCGCTCGGGAAATCCTAAAGGTAGACCGAAAAAGAATAAGGACGTCTTTGCGCTCATCAATGAAGAATTCAATAAAATGATTACCATCACAGAAAATGGGACAAGGCGGAGGATCACTAAGCGGGAAGCTTTTGTCAAAGCTCTGGTAAACCGCGGGCTGAACATGGAACCGCACGTCCTAAAAGTGTTATTATCGCAGTTAAGCGATCGTCGTTTTGTAAGCGCTATGACTCACGAGGATTATTTGGATCTTCTCGATTGACGCCTATTGCGTCAGGTCGTATGGCAAGCATTTGCACAGTAGTAGCAACCGTTCGACCGGGGGTATATCTTCCTCGCGGCGGCTACAGCCGACGCGCACGTCGGATGTTCACCAAGATAGTACTGATTTTCTGGCAGCGGTAGATAACTGCAAGTGGTGTGCACTTCGTGATCTCCGTTAGCTTGGGCTTTTTTGTTTACACAGTATTGGGCCATGGTGCTCCTGCTTGAAAATAAATTGGATCTAAAAACTCAGGAATAAATTTTAAACGTACAGCATGGCTCGCTTAATGCGCTGCCACGCTGTACTTACAATGTTACTTAGTGCACTGGTAGGTCGTATTAACTTGCGTTTGAATGCAGTTGCCGTAGCCGTTAAAGGCGAGGCATTTATTTTCGGTTCCCTCGAAGGCTTGAGCCTTCCGATAGCCCCAAGCTTTACAGCGAGCAACCGCACTCGACTGGGCTTTAGACCAGTCGATCACCGGTTGTTCAAACATTCCGTATTGGTATGCGACAACGACGGTGCCGTCTGCACGACTTCCTCCGGTGGCAAGTGGTGTAATGTTTTTCGCGCATGCGCCAACGAATAAACACAGTATCAAGCTTGCAATTTTTAACTTCATAATCTGCCCTTTCATATGTGGTGATGAAAGAATACATGTCAGTGGGCGAGAGTACTACCAATTGATAATTGAACGCTGGTTTTATTCAAACACTGCATACGTGGATATGATCACTTCTTTGCGCTGAATCTCCACATTTTGGCCCTGACTGCGACTCTGTCAATTTGTGCCCATTTAGACGTCTGATAACGGGCCGTAGGGAGTTTTATTAGACTAGCCAAACGCCAACGCTCATTTGTCGCTTTTTTTCGATTAAACTTGGACAGCTTGTGACCTTTCGTGGAGGATGTCACGTCGCTGGGCAGTTAAAGCGAGTTGAACATTTATGACTCTTAGAAATTCGTTCTGCAGGACGTTTCCGCGCACGTTTTATTCTCTTTGGCTTTTTTCCATTGGGGTACTCATTTTAAATTTCTCTGTTATGTATGGGTTCCGTTGGATCTTCGTGGGAACTCTGGGAAGCATCGTCTCTTTACTGGTACTCGGTACCATGTGGGCCACAATTTGCTTCTTCATAAGTTTTTTGGCGTTCAGAATGATGCATTCTCGCTCTGCCCTCGTAGGATTGGCAGCCAGTGTTGTTGGAATACGGATATTAATAGCGGTATGGATCGGAACCCAATCCGCAAATACCCACACAGCCCTTGGCTGGGTCTATAAGGAACACCATTTAACGCTTGCTGGCGTCGTCGACATCATCATCAGCCCGATCGTGATTTTCTTCTTTTATGCAGTTTATTTGTGGTTCAGACGCCGTCTGAAATTCGTCTAGTCTTTTTTTTTTACAGGAGCATGAGATGTCTGCAGGAAGCACGCTCACAAGGGGCGGAGTCCGCATTGAGTGGACTGACGATGGTCGCGTCACCACTACCTCCGATGATTGGGGCGGGAAACCAATCACTATTCAAATTCCGAAAGACCAGTGGGATACACTTAACTCATCTCCATTTTTTTACCAATGGGATCGATGCAAATTCGTCGATCTTCCATTCGTATGACGCGACCACGAGACTGCGTATGAAATCATAGTAGCCTTTGAGCACGTTACCGTACGCAACGGTACGTGCAGCTGGCGTGAGTCTATCAATTGATAGATGAACGCTGGTTTTATTCAGCTTCTGCATACGTGGATATGTAGTTTCCACAAGGCGGGTTATCACTCCAAGCTGCACAAACGCCATTTAGTTGGTATATTTAGATTTGTTAAATATATTTTGCATCCCGCGAAAAACTATTTTCATTTTTATCCATAGTGCCTTTGACAGCATAAATTTTTTCACGCATCGTATGGCGGGCAATAAACGGCAGTTTGGCTTTTTTTAAGGGCGATGTTTTGAATAATTTAGCAAATTTTATACGCGGGAGATTATTCTCATTAATTTTCTTTGTATTTTTTCATGGGCATGTCGGAATATCGGAAGCTTCATTAGACGGTCTATCCAATCAAGACAAGTCCGTGAAGCCAACTTATAGCTCCCCCACCAAACCTGTATGCGAATCTACTGAAGCGCCGCCGTGGCCTCTGGAACTTTTAGATGAAAAGGAGCGAGCAGCGCGACTTCGTTTTTTTCTTGATTTGTATCGTTTCAAAGTAATAGTCGACAGAACAGCAGGTGAAGAAGTATGTGCGCCATTACTCGTTAGCCTTTTAGATTTAAAAAATGTAAAAATTTTACAGAGAGTTACGAACAGTTCATATGAGACGACTTGTAAAAATATTCGTGACTTAACGCAATATCACTCATTTAAAAAGCTTACTCTTCCTTCTATCGCGCTTGATCATGGAGCGTCCTCTCAGGCGCCAACACAAAAAGAAAACGATGCGGATTTTTTTTACCGTCCTACAAGCCGCAATTACACCGAATATTACGATCTGTCGGAGTATCTGGGGACAAACACCTGGGGCCTCCTGAGTGAGGGCATTGCAAAAACTTTTCATCCGCAGTACGCGCAAAAGTTCTGCTTAAGAAAATGGGATTTTTACACCAGTGCTGGGGTTTTAGGACGTGTGTTTAACCCCCAAACATGCAGTGCTTATTTCCTCCCTGTCCTCGCGGGTAGTGTCCAGCGGATAATTGGGTCTGCAGGATATTTTGATATGTCTCCCTCATTTGCTGCCTATGTCGATATAGACAAGAAGCTTTATATGCTGACACTTGTCACTTCATTTCCTTGGAATAAATTCCATGAGTTGCTTACGAATGAAGTGATTCCCCCTCAAATAATGCTGATTCCATTAGTGAATCCAAATACCATTGTGGCTGACATACCGTCCACGAGCTCATGTTTGTACGAAGCGGAAATTAAACATTAGGAGTTTTTAATGCCTTCATTATCCAACACGACCTATCCGTTGACGAACTCGGGAGTGGTTTTTGTTTCAAGTCTGATCACTATTACTGATAAGCCAGACACCGATCATTTGTATGTTGTTAATATTGTTATTCCTCAGAATGATAATAATTTTCCCTATGCAGTAGCTTGGGAATTTGTAGAGATTGGATCGCAGAAGCTAATCGATTTCGGTTCTAGTACTGGAGGAGCTGGACGTTTACTCCCACTTAATATGACTGTTGCAGACCAAGCCCAGGATGTTAAAGGCTACTTTAGGGTTACAATCGAATCTGGTCTTCCTATTGATCCGGAAAAGCCGCCCGGAATAGAGCTATACCCACAGGGTTTTGAAATGAAGCCGGTGAAGGAACTTACAAAATCAAACGATCCCGAAGACCCTACGAATTTAACTAATGTCGAACCAGCAGGTGGGGGAGAGAATGATGGGCAGAGTGGCGCCACAACTCCGTTTGACCCGGTAGATCCGTTTGGGCTTTTTGGCTTGGCAGTCACGAAGCTGACGCCGCTCGTCCTCGATCTCGACGGAAACGGAATAGAGCTTGGAACTTTGAATAGTTCCGACTCGGTATACTTCGACATGAATAACGATGGTTTCGCGGAAGCCACGGCTTGGGTGCGGAACGGAGATGGGTTGCTGGCTCTTGATATCAATGGCGATACGATCATTAATAATTCCGAAGAGCTGTTCGGCGACCAGACAGGCCATGCCAATGGGTTCCTGGCGCTCGCATCTTATGATCAGAATGGCGACGGCGCGATCACTGCGGAAGATGCGGTCTATGGCGAATTGCGCGTTTGGGTCGACGACAACAACAACGGCTACAGCGAAACGGGCGAGCTGCATACGCTGTCGAGCCTCGGCATCACCTCGATCGGCACCGGTTACAACGATGTCGATATCGCCAACAACGGCAATTCGATTTTCCAGTCGGGCACCTATACGGTCAACGGCGAAGCGCGCGATATTGTCGATGCTTATTTCGAGGTCGACCTCGCCAATTCGCTTTACAACCAGTCATTTGAATTGGACGTTACTACATTGGGCATGCCCGGCCTGCGCGGCTATGGTACGATGCCAGCGCTCTACATTGGGATGAGCCTGGATAACGACCGCAACGATCCTGACAGCTTAATTTCTCTGGTTCAGGACTTCTCAGAAAAATCTATCTCCGACATCTTTGCCGCCAATACAGCCGCGCTCGACGATGCGCGCGCGATCCTGTTCCGCTGGGCCGGTGTGGAAGATGTAGTGGCTGGCAGCCGTGGCAACGACGTCAATGCCGCCGAGCTGGCGGTGTTGGAAAAACTGACCGGCGCGCCATTCCTGCAGAATGGTCACAACCCTAATCCTGGCTATCGCGCGGGCTTTGACCTGTCACAGGCATTTGATGTGGTTATAAACCATTACCTTGCCAACCTTGCGGTGCAGGGTGCGGCCCGGACTCTGTTCGAGGGTGATACCTCTTATGATATCTATCGCGACGGTTTTACGGGCATAACGGGCCTGAACCTCACAACCCTCGCCACATTGCAGGGGACGGCAACGAGCCTCGCAAATACGGCCGACCGCACTGTGTTCTGGACGAACGTCGTGCGTGTAGCGGATTACGTGTTTGATGAAGATACGCTCGGAGGTGACTCCACCGCCCTTAGCGCAGCGATTACGGCAAGTGACGCTACCCTAGATCTCTTTGATATCCGCGCTTTGTTGATCGACGCCCAAACTTGGGCGACAGTGAATGGTACGAGCGGCGTCGATACCCTAGCTGGCGGCGCGGGCGCAGATGAAGTCACGGCTGCAGCTGGCAACGATACAATTGATGCTGGCGGAGGCGATGATCTCGTCTATGGCGGTAACGATAACGACGCATATATCTACAACTCCGGCGACGGTGAGGATGTCTATTCCGACACCGCGGGCACCGACAAAATCCTTTTTGACGCGAGCATCGATGCTGGCGACCTGACCATGACGCGCACAGGCTATGATCTCGTGATCGACATCAACAACGGCATCCATACCGGGCAGATCGTTATCGACAACCATTTCTCGGGGTCGCGCGGTGTTGAAACGATAGATTTCAACGGCGGCAGCACGCTGAACCTCACGACGATGAATAACTGGGTCTATAACGGCACGGATAATAATGAGACGCTGCAGGGCGTCATAGTGAACGGTGGCACCGACGACATCATTAACGGCAATGGTGGCAACGACAAGGTCTACGGCCTTGCGGGTAACGATACTCTGCATGGCAATGACGGCACAGACACCGTTGAGGGCTCAACCGGCAACGACGTTATCTATGGCGGGGCCGGAAATGACCGCCTCTCAGGCAGCGCGGGCGACGATAAGGTATATGGCGGGGACGGCAACGACACGATCCTAGGCGGACCCGGCACCAATACGTTGGATGGCGGCGCGGGCAATGACACGATTTTCGGTGGGAGCAGCGCCGACCGTTATGAATATTCCGGCGGCAATGATGTCATCCGCGAGGGCGGCGGCACTGACAGCATTTACCTGTCACCCGGTTTCTCCGAGGCGAATGTTCATTATTATCGCATTGGCAACGATCTAAAAATCCAGTTCAGCGCAACCGATAGCATCACGATAAAGAACTTCCACACAGGCCGCGGATATCAGGTCGAGACGTTGAACTTCAATGGCGGATCTGCCGTAACCCTCGCGAACGTCATGTACTTCTTGCAGGGCGACGAGAGCGCAAATACCCTCACGGGCGGTACCGCCAATGATGAGCTGCTGGGGAATGGCGGCAACGACGTCCTGAGCGGGGACGATGGTAACGATTACCTCGTCGGCGGCGCGGGCGACGACACGATGACGGGTGGTGCCGGCAATGATACGCTGGAAGGCGGAGCTGGTACGGATACGTATAACGACGGCGCGGGGGCGGATGTTTACGTCTATACTGGCGGCGCTGACCAGATCAACGATACGGGCACAGACAGCAATGATGTGGTCCGGTTCATCGATGGTTGGGAACTGACCGATATCAGCTTCGAGCGGGACGTCTCGGATCTCGGCGACCTAATCCTCAACTTCGGCAACGGCAATACCGTGACGCTGGAAAACCAGTTCGCAGGCGGCTCCACCTACAAAATCGAAACCTTGCTGTTTTCTGATGCCAGCACCGATAACCCCAATGCGCATGCCGTCACCACGGTCGGTTCGGCTGGCGCAGACTATATCACCGGCATTGACACCTTTTATGTGCCTTACAACATCGAATATGGTTATGCCGGCAACGATACGCTCGTGGGCCATGACGGTGACGACTTCCTCTACGGCGGCGATGAAAATGATAGCCTTAGCGGTGGCAGCGGTAACGACTGCCTGGAAGGCGGCACAGGCGACGACACCTTAAACGGCTACTATGGCGATGACACTATAGTGTATAGCGGTGGCAACGACTATGTCGTGGTGGACCAAGCAGGCTACGACACCATTGTTATGTCTGCGGAATGGTCGCTCGACGACGTGCAGTCGATCCTGGCCTTGGCCGGTAACGACCTCCAGATCGACTTCGGCGGTGGCAACTCGATCCTGTTCGACGCGCATTTTACGGGCGGCGACGGACACTTCGACATGCTCACCTTCGCGGACGGAACCTTCATCGATCTCGACGATATTCACGACTCGCTGAAGGGTTACGAAGTCTGGGGGGGCGGCACGGCCGACATCATCAGCCGTACATCCTCGACGGTCGGCGAAACCATCATGGGCTTCGCGGGTAATGACGCCATCACCGGCAGTGGCTACGATGACTACATCGATGGCGGCACAGGCGATGATACGATGACAGGCGGTGCCGGAAACGACACCTTCGTCGTCGATAGTGCTAGTGACGTCATAACGGATGCCTCGGGGACAGATACCGTCATTGCGGGCCTGACTTATACGCTCGCCGGCGGGTTCGAAAACCTTACTCTGTCGGGCACCGGTAACTTCACGGCAACCGGCAGCACGGGCGACAACACGCTGGCTGGCAATAGCGGCGCGAACAGCCTAGTCGGCGGTTCGGGCAACGATACCTATATTTATGACGATGCGGCAGATACGCTCGTCGAGGGTTCGGCGGCGGGGACGGATACAGTCGTCTCGAGCTTCACACATACGCTCGCGACAAACTTCGAGAACTTGACCCTGGCGGGGACGACTGCCATCAACGGTACCGGAAACTCGGGTGACAACACCCTCACGGGCAATGCCGCGGCAAACACGCTTGGTGGGGGAACCGGTAACGACACCTACGTCGTGACAGACCTGCTGGATACGCTGGTGGAATCTGCCGCCGCCGGAACAGACACCGTTCTCGCCAACATCAACACGACGCTCGGCACTAACTTCGAAAACCTGACCCTCTCCGGTATATCGGACATCAATGGCACTGGTAATAGCGTTGTCAACGTCCTGACCGGCAATGCGGGCAACAATGCTCTGGATGGCGCAGGCGGTGTCGATACAATGATCGGCGGACTCGGGAATGACACCTACATCGTCGACAACACGACTGAGGTCGTGAGCGAGGCTTCTTCGGCCGGTACCGATACGGTGCTCTCGAGCGCAACCTACACTCTTGCGACGAACGTGGAGAACCTCGTCCTCACCGGCACTTCTATTATCCATGGTACCGGCAATACGCTCGCTAATACCCTTACCGGTAACAGTGCGGCAAACAGCCTCACAGGCGATTCCGGGAACGACACTCTGGATGGCGCGGCCGGCGCAGATACGCTGGCAGGCGGGGCGAATGATGACACATACATGGTTGACAATGCTGGCGACGTGGTGACCGAGGGCTCAGCATCTGGCCTGGATACAGTCCTCGCGAGCGTCAATTACGCCCTGACAACGGACGTCGAGAACCTTACCCTCACGGGTAGCGCTAATATTAGTGCAACCGGCAATACACTTGCCAATACCCTGACGGGCAATGCGGGCACCAACACGCTGATTGGCGGCTTGGGTAACGATGTCTATAACATCGATAGCGTATTGGACCTGGTTACCGAGGCATCCGGAGAAGGCACGGATACTGTTCAGTCCAGCGTCACGTATTCGCTGACGACAAACGTTGAAAATCTGACCCTCATGGGATCCAATAATATTAATGCAACCGGCAATACAGCGGTCAACATCCTCAACGGCAACGGTGGAGACAACACACTAGACGGCGGGACGGGCGCTGACAGCATGATCGGCGGAGCGGGTAACGACACCTTTATGGTGGACAACACCCTTGATGTCCTGTCCGATACTTCCGGCACGGATACTGTTATCTCTACCGTCGACTGGATGCTCGGGGCAGGATTCGAAAACCTGACGCTGAGTGGGTCTGCGGTAAACGGCACTGGTAACACAATCGCCAACTACATCATCGGCAACGCCTCGGTGAACGTCCTAAATGCCGGAACCGGCGTGATCAGCGATACATTAGATGGTGGCGCAGGCGCGGACACGATGATCGGGGGCGCCGGCGACGACCTCTACCATGTCGATAACACGAGCGACCTCGTCAGCGAGGCTGCGGCTTCGGGCACGGATACCGTCTATTCCAGCGTTACTCTTACTCTCGCAAGCGATGTTGAAAACCTCACGCTTACGGGCTCCTCAAACCTGAACGCCACGGGCAACAGCGGCAAGAACACCCTGACCGGCAACAGCGGCACGAATACGCTGACGGGCGGCGCGGGCAATGACACCTACGTCGTGGATAGCCTGAGCGACACGCTGGTTGAAGGCGCAGGGGCTGATGTCGATGCCGTTCTTTCTTCTGTCTCCTGGACGCTCTCGACCGACTTTGAGAACCTGACCCTGACGGGAAGCTCGAACATCAACGGTACGGGCAATAGCGTCGTCAATACCCTGACCGGCAATAGCGGGAACAACACGCTGAACGGCGCTGCAGGCGCTGACAGCATGATTGGCGGTACGGGGGACGATTACTATCTTGTCGATAACATAAGCGACGTTATCAGCGAAGCCGCAAGCGGCGGTACGGATACGGTTGAATCGAGCGTCAACTACACGCTTGCCAGCGAGGTCGACAATCTAATCCTCACCGGCTCTGCCGTGACCGGCACCGGCAAT
This sequence comes from Patescibacteria group bacterium, assembly GCA_035626855.1. GTDB lineage: Bacteria > Pseudomonadota > Alphaproteobacteria > Micavibrionales > UBA2020 > JAPWJZ01. The sequence goes on along the minus strand of DASPMW010000076.1, from coordinate 21,535 downwards.
AGCGGCAACAATACCCTGACGGGCAATGCGAACACCAACACGCTCATCGGCGGCACGGGTAACGATTACTACATCGTCGACAGCGGCAGCGATATCGTGAGTGAAGCCACGAACTCTGGAACTGATGCCGTCCAGTCGAGCGCAACCATCACCCTCGCAACGAACGTCGAAAACCTCATCCTGACGGGCGGATCCGCCCTGAACGGGACGGGCAACGCGTCGGCGAACATCCTGACCGGCAACACAGGTGCCAATACCCTCGACGGCAATACCGGCATCGATACGCTGATTGGCGGGCAGGGGAATGATACCTATCTCGTCGACAGCACGACGGATATCGTCTCGGAGAATGCCTCCGAAGGCACCGATGCCATTCTGGCGACCCTCGCAAGCGGCACCTATCTTCTCGGCGCAAACGTTGAAAACCTGACCCTCGGCGGCACACTCGCCAGCAGCGGTACGGGCAACATCCTCGTCAATATCCTGACCGGCAACAACGCCGCGAACACCTTGGATGGCGATGCGGGCGCGGATACCATGATCGGCGGCGCGGGGAACGACGCCTACTTCGTGGATAACGCGGGCGACGTGGTCTCGGAAGCGGCATCTTCCGGCACAGATACCGTGAACTCCAGCGTCAGCTATACCCTCGCAACCGACCTTGAGAACCTGATCCTGACCGGTATCGCGCAGGTGAATGCGACCGGCAACGGATCCGTGAACACCCTCACGGGCAACATCGGCAATAACACGCTCGATGGCCTGGTGGGCGCGGATAGCATGATCGGCGGCGCGGGCGACGATGCCTATATCGTCGACAATGCGAGCGATAAAGTGACCGAGGTCGCGAATGAAGGTAATGACACCGTTCATTCAGGGGTTACCTGGACACTCGGAAACTATGTCGAGAACCTTGTTCTGACAGGCGGCTCAACCCTGAACGGCACCGGCAATACGCTGGATAACGTGATGACCGGGAACAGCGGCAACAATACGCTCACGGGCGGCGCTGGCAGCGATACGCTGGCCGGTGCTGCGGGCATCGACGTCCTCATCGGCGGTACCGACAACGATGTTTATATCGTCGATTCCAGCGATACGGTCAGCGAGGCCTCGTTGCAGGGTACCGATACCATCATGGCGGACTTCACCTATACAATCGCTGCTCTGACGAACGTCGAGAACCTTACCCTGACCGGCAGCAGCAATATCAATGGTACCGGCAACACTCTTGATAACATCATCACGGGCAATGCGGGTAACAACACGCTTCTGGGCGGTCTCGGCAATGATACCTATTACGTCGGGGAAGGCACGGATATTGTCTCCGAAAACGCATCTGAAGGTACGGACATCGTGATCGCCAGCACCAGCTGGACCCTGGCCACCAACGTCGAAAACCTGATCCTTGACGGCTTCGATGACATGGATGGCACCGGCAACACAGGCGATAATACGATCACCGGCAACAGCGGGATCAACATCCTCTCCGGCAACAGCGGGGCGGATACGCTCGACGGCAAGGAAAATGCCGATACCCTGATCGGCGGCAGTGGCAACGACGTCTATATCGTGGATAACGCGAATGACATCGTCTCCGAGATTGCAGCCGAAGGAACGGACTCTGTCCAGACGAGCGTTACCTACACGCTCTCGGCCGAAGTCGAGAACCTGACCCTGACGGGCGTAAACACCATCCACGGCACTGGCAACGCATCCGCCAACATCATCACCGGCAACAGCAACAACAATACGCTCGACGGTGCGGCTGGTGCAGATAGCCTGATCGGCGGCGGCGGAAACGACGTTTACATCGTTGACAATATTAGCGATAGCTTGACCGAGGGGCCTGCCGCTGGCACCGATAGCGTCCAATCCAGCGTGAACTGGACGCTCGCCACCAACTTCGAGAATTTGACTCTGACAGGAGCATCGACAATCACCGGCACCGGCAACACGCTCGATAACACAATTACCGGCAACGGCGCAGTGAACGTTCTGAATGGTAGCGATGGCGCAGATACGCTGGACGGTGGCGTGGGGGCCGATACGCTCATCGGCGGCATCGGCAATGATGCATTCGTGGTCGACAATGCATCCGACGTTCTCTCCGAGAACGCCAGCGAAGGCACGGATCTCGTGCAATCGGCCGTCACCTGGACGCTTGGCACCAACTTCGAGAACCTCACCTTGACGGGTACATCGAACGTCAACGCCACCGGCAACAGCGTGGTTAATACTCTCACCGGCAACAGCGGCAACAATACGCTGGATGGCGGCGCGGGTGCTGACACGATGGCGGGATCGTCTGGTGATGATGTCTATGTCGTGGATAACGCAGGCGACATCATTATCGATACGTCAGGCACTGATACGGTCATGTCCAACCTCGCCTTTACCCTTGTGTCCGGGCTAGAAAACCTCACGCTGACGGGCAGTTCCGGCGTTACCGCCACGGGCAATACAGGTAACAACACGCTGACCGGCAATACGGGCGCGAACTCGCTCATTGGTGGTCTTGGTGATGATACATACGTCTGGACGGATGCGGCTGATACAATCGTCGAACTCGCAGACCAAGGCATCGATACTGTCCTGTCGAGCCTCAGCCTGACCTTGGGTTCAAACCTTGAAAACCTGACGCTCACGGGCAGCTCCAACGTGAATGCGACGGGGAACAGCCTGAACAACACCCTGACCGGCAACAGCGGCAATAACACGCTGGCAGGCGGTCTTGGTGACGATACTTATATCTGGGATAGCGCGTCTGACACGATCAGCGAGGCGTCCAGTGCAGGAACGGATACAGTGCTGTCCAGCTTGACGCTCACGCTGGGCTCGAACCTCGAGAACCTCGCCTTGACGGGTGCCTCCACGATCAACGGCACGGGCAATACGCTCGATAACGTGATCACGGGCAATAGTGCCGCCAACACCCTTTCCGGCAGCAGCGGCCATGATACGCTGGATGGCGGCGCGGACAATGACATCATGATCGGTGGTAACGGCAACGACGTCTTCTATGTAGACAGCACAAGCGACACCGTCTCCGAGAATAGTGCAGAGGGCACTGACACGGTAATGTCCTATGTTGACTGGACTATCAGCTCCAATTTCGAGAACCTGACGCTGCTTGGCTTCGATACGATCAGCGGCACGGGTAACAGTGGTGTAAATACCATTACAGGTAACGCAGCTGTCAATACGCTTAACGGCGGCGATGGCAACGATACACTCGATGGCGGTGCTGGAGATGACCTCCTGATCGGTGGTATCGGCAATGATCTCTTCATCGTCGACAGCATTACGGATGTTGTGTCCGAAGGCGCTTCCGCAGGTACGGATACCATCCAGTCCACCGTTCACTGGACGCTCGGCACGAACATCGAAAACCTAAACCTGTCGGGCAGCTCAGCCCTGAACGGCACAGGTAACAGCTCTGCTAACGTGATGTCCGGTAACAGCGGTGTCAACACGCTCGATGGTGGCTCCGGTAACGACACCTTGAACGGTGGCGGCGGGATGGACGTCCTTACGGGCGGCGCGAATGCCGACACCTTCGTGTTCACCCCTGCAGGCGCATATACGGGCGTCGTTACGGTGACCGACTTCAGCACGGGGCAAGCGGATGTAATCGACCTGAGTGATCTGTTGACAGAGTATGATCCCATGACGGAGGTTCTGACCGACTTCGTCCGTATCGCCGATAGCGGCAGCGATAGCCTCGTCAGCGTTGACCGCGATGGTCTGGGGGTCACCTATGGTTGGACACAAGTTGCCACTCTAACCGGGGTTATTGGCCTCACGAATGAGGCGGCGCTTGTGAGCAGCGGGAACCTCGTCGTTACTTGACGCAATTTTGTGGATACCAAGTATTAAGTTATTTTAAAATGTTCTTGAGGTGTATTAATGACAAACAAAAAAAAGAAAGTCGTTCAGAAAAAGAAGGCTGCAGCAAAGAAGAAAAAAGGATCTAGCACTAAAAAAGGTAAAGGCAGCGGCTATCCTGGCCCCCGCATTCGATGAGAAGGAATTACTATGATGGGGATCGGGAGAGGCGCATTAAGATCTTAATTTCACTAGCGAGCGTATAGCGAACAAATCAGAAATATCTCTCTAGCATCATCGTTTTCGATGAAAAGGAATTGATTATGATTGAGATCGAAAGGGCGCATGAAGATCTTAATTTCACTAGCGAGCGTATCAGTGAGCAAACGAGAACTATCTCCCTTAGCATCATCGCTATTGTCTGGGTTCTACTCATTGGTGGCGAAGACAAGCCTATTTTGCCTTCTGTACCTGATGCACGCCAATTAATCGTGGCGGGATTTTTAGCGCTACTCACACTATTTCTGGACTATGCGCAATATGCTGTTGGGTTTATCAACACTAAATTGTTGGTAGATAAAGCGGAGTTAGAAAATTTGAATAGTATATCTTTTAAGAAGGAAGGATTTTTGTACAACTGCCGGAGTGCATTTTTTTGGTCAAAACAGCTTCTTGTCGTGGTGGCTGGCTTGACACTTATATTTACGGTCGCCGAAGTTTTCAGTATTTGATTCTTGCCGCCGACGCGTTCATAGCCGGATGCTTTAGAAAATGGAAATTAGAGTCGCGTGGACGGATGGTTGCCCTTTAGGTCGGCATTATCCTCTAGACCTTTTTCGAATTTGGTTTGGTATGGGTGCATACACCTGTATGTTTTTCAGAATTTAACGTTATCACTCAGACAGTCGAAAATAGCTGTGCGAAACGAAAGCAACCTTTGTCTGCCTTGCTGTACGAATTCTCCACATGCAGCATCCGAGAAATGGCCGAGACTATAATATCGCAATTGACTCTCGGAACAAACGGGGTACAGTAGATAGTAGGAATCATCGATAGGATCAGCAGGGCAAAACGTCGCTGTTCAAACCGTGATCAGGGAAACGAGCCGAGTAGTCCGCATAAGGGCAGGCCGCCCACGCGGATTCCCATATTAGTGTAAAATTAATTGCAAAAAAAGACCAAAACACCTTTCCGGGTTGTCCTTCGGGAGGGGATTAAGTGAGTAGAGGGGCGAACCAGAATGGAAACGCCCGAGATAAATACAGTATGTAAAGGCGGGGGTAATGGCAAAATCACTGACGAATGAGACTAAGGAGGGTGCGGTTTATACCCGACCTCCCGCTGTCGAGGCCAGCATCGACGAGGCATTGGGCCAAGACCAATCAACGATTTTAAGACGCGCTGGGATCAGGGATCGCAAGGATCCAGAATATCTGCCTTCGGAGTGCTTGCTTCATCTGGTGCGGGAAGCCCGCCGGCGCGGAGACAAGAGGAGTGTCGAGAGACTACTGCGACCCCTTCTCAACCGTTGTGAGGCCCTTCTTAAAGCCGCGATCCGTGATGGAGGCAGAGCCGATGCCGGAGGTCTTCGCGAAGAAGTTATGCAGCGCTTTTGTGAACTGATCGCCAAAGTTGGTACCAGCCACGATACCAGGCCTCTCGACTACTTTGAAATACGCTTCAACCACGCTTTAACAACGCTGCGATATAAAGTGCTCGCCGCCGATGACAGAAAAAGAAAGATTTTCAAATATGTGGTGCAAGAGGAAGACGAGAACGGAAAACCCCTTGAAGCCGAGACAGCTCTCGCCCGCATCTCAGCAGCGGCTCAAAACCCGGGGCAGCAGGAAAATCTTCTTTTCTTGAAGGAAGTTTTTAAGATCCTCAAGACTTGTTCCCCAGAAGAGCAGGAAGCCATCATGCTCTGCTATGTCAAGGGCTATAAAGTCGAGTCAGAGGATCTAGATGAGATCACGGCCGCCACAATCTGCGGAGTTGAAGGCCGCACAATCCGTAACAGACTCGCGAGAGCATCTAAAAAACTGAAGCACTTGAAAGAGGAAATGGGATCATGACAACAGTTAGTAATTCAAAGACTTTGGACGAAGTGCTTTATGCTTTTGCCGTCACCAAAGAGGTGCCGGAAGCAGAAACCCTCGATAGATTTGTTCAACTATATCCTCAGTATGCTGAAGCATTAACGGGTCTCGCCATTGAGCTTGCGCTTGATTCCGCGCAAGCGGACGAGCCGTGCGCTGCTGAGGCTGCTAATGTGGACAGCCCCGCAGTCATGCGCGCTATGAGCTACTTTGAAAACTACTCGTATGAGTTAAACAAAGGCGTTCCCACCCACGGCATGAACGTAGTCTCCAATCCGATTCTTTCACTAGAGCGAGAAGACTTTCGCAAACTTGCTGCGGGGCTTAGAGCAAACAATACATTTATAATGAAACTCCGAGATAGATTAATAGACCCGGATACAGTGGTTCCTAGAGCAGGCTTTTGCGCGGCGGTATCAGAGCAACTAACCGTACCGGTGGAGATAGTGGTCGCACATCTACAAGCAGGCCCAATAGCGGCAGTTGGTCAATTCTATAAGGCTGATAATAAACCAAATATTGTGAAGCAAGAAAGCTTCGAGGAAGCTGTAAAAAGCTCCGGCTTATCCGATGAACAACAGCGATATATTCTTAGCCTTTGAGCGAGAAGATAAATGGATTCGTTTGAAAGTGTTCGATTAGCAGCAAGTAAGCTCCACTCAGAGCTTGTTGTTAATGGCGCCGATGCAATCAATCCACGCGCTTTGGTTAATGCCGCAATCAATCACTTCGGATTTGAGCTCACACTTTTGTCCCCTGAAGATCCCGCACTAAAGGGTGCCCGAGCATTATTTGATGGACAAAGCGGAACTATTTGCTGTGAAAACAAAGGCACAGAAATAGATATTGCCTTACTGGTGGCCCATGAAATCGGCCATTTTGTTATACACCATAATTCCACCTTTTGTGGCGCTGCTGATATCGACCCATCGCGCGCTACGGAAGCGGCGCCGGTGGGACTACAGAAGGTTGAAGACTATGGCGCCCACGAACGCCGAGAGTTAGAAGCCAACGTTTTTGCACGGGATTTTCTCTTCCCGAGAGATCTAGCGAAGAAAATGCATGTTCAGGAAGATCTCTCCTCCGCTGAGATTGCAGAGAAGACCGGATTGCCAATACCAATTATCCGCCAACAAATACTAGATGTGCTATTGCTTCCGGAAATAGTGGAAACGGAAGCTACACCTATAGTAAAGATAGAGTTCAGGCCTGATCCTGTTCAAGAGCGCGCTGCCCACCATCGCGGCAGTCCGTTTCAACTTCAAGCTGGGCCAGGCACAGGAAAAACTCGCACTCTCGTAAAACGCATCCAGTCTTTACTGGACGAAAAAGTAAATCCGCAGTCCATCCTGGTACTGACCTTTTCCAATCGAACAGCTGGCGAACTCTCCGAGAGACTAACAAGCGCGCTTGAAGAAACAGGCAAGGGCATTTGGATAGGTACATTCCACGCTTTCGGGCTCGATATTATACGACGTTTCCATGACCGTCTCGGATTACCCTCTGATCCAGTTCTTTTTGATCGTAGCGACGCGATTGCTGTACTTGAAGAAATTTTGCCGACTCTACCCCTGTACCACTATCGAAACCTATGGGATCCAGTTATCGTTTTGCGAGAAATCCTACAGGGCATATCACGAGCAAAGGACGAGCTTGTTGGACCGATAGAGTATCGAGCACTTGCTAAGCAAATGCACCTCAAGGCAGGTAGTGACGAAGCAGCGCTTAAGGCCGCTGAAAAGTGTTTAGAAGTCGCAGAAATCTATGATCGATACGAAGAAGCAAAGCAGGCACGAAATGCAGTCGATTTTGGCGATCTTATCATGCTGCCAGCACTACTTCTTGAAAAAGATGCCGCAGTGCGGCTGGCTGTGCAGCTCCGGCACCGTCACGTCCTCGTGGATGAATACCAAGACGTGAATCGTGCCAGTGTGCGGCTGGTAAGAGCCGTTGCGGGAGAAGGTCGTAATTTGTGGGTGGTTGGCGATGCACGGCAGTCTATTTATCGCTTTCGAGGAGCTTCGTCAGCAAATATGGCGGCTTTTGCGGATGACTTCGCGAGTCCGACTTTTGACCAGCTTGGTATAAGTTACCGCTCTACACAAAAAATAATTGATACCTTTTCGCAGTTTTCGGTGGATATGGGTTCCGCACGTGGGATGCAGCCATTGTCATTAGCTGCTAATAGAGGCACGGGAACAAGCGACCCAGAGACACGTACTTACAATACCCTGGATGACGAGGCAGCAGGGATTGCTGCCAGCATTTTAGAATTACAATCAAGTGGCGTATCTTTACGTGATCAGGCCGTCTTATGCCGGACAAATGGGCGCCTTAATGACATAGCCATTGCTTTGGAAGCACGTGGTATTGCGGTATTGCATCTCGGAAGTCTATTTGAGCGTGAAGAGGTCCGCGACTTGTTGGCGATACTTACTTTGGCCGTAGACCCTTTCGGCTCTGGATTAGTGCGAATTGGTGCAATGCCGCGATATGATATTCCCCTCCAAGATATTCTGCGTATGTCGCAACAGCTAGAAAAAGGCGATGGGCCTGCGTTGCAACAGCTGGGGAATTTGCTGCAGACACCAAAATTGTCAGCGAAGGCAACATTAAGCATACAAATTTTGGTTAAAGACCTTGAGGGATTTACGACAGATAAATCGCCTTGGGATATACTTACTACTTATCTTCTCGATAAAACCGATTTAGCCAGGAGGCTATCAGCGGGAAGATCCGTCGGATCAAAAATGCAAGCCATTGCTATATGGCAATTTCTCAACTTTTTGCGTGATAATGGTGCTATATCTTCAGGGGCTCCGATTCAGAGAACGCTAGATCGAGTCCGTAATCTCGTACTTCTTTCAGAGGAAAGAGATCTTCGTCAGGTGCCTGCGCCCGCGCTTCATATTAACGCAGTGCGGCTAATGACGGTACACGCAAGCAAGGGTCTGGAATTCGAGGCGGTACATATTCCTGGCTTAACGGTTTCTGGAATGCCGAGCTCTTACCGTGGTTCTCGTTGCCCGCCCCCGGAAGGCCTGATTTCGGGAGCTCAAGGAAGTGTAGGCGAAGAAGCGAAAATGGCACACGGACACGAAGAAGAGTGTCTCTTTTTCGTGGCTGCTTCCCGAGCGCGTACCTATCTCCGTCTCTATTTGTGCCAAAAGCAGCGCGATGGAAAATCGCGCAATCCTTCCCCTTACTTGGAAACGATCAAAGGCAAGACAAGAGAAATCGCTTCGCCGGAGCTTGCGCCGCCTTTACCAGGCATAGTTAAAAAAACTGACATTGACCTTGCTTTGCCCCCGGATTGGCCAATCAATGATAATCGCATTTCATCCTATGAGAAATGCCCACGTCGTTTCTTCTATACACATATTTTGGGTATCGGTACCGCGCGTCGTACAACGCCATTTTCAAAAACCCATGATTGTATTTACGAATTGATCGAATGGCTGTCTAAGGAACAAATAATAAGCCCTCCGAGTCTTGAGCAGGCGCAAACGGCATTCGAAGAAATTTGGCGTCGTAGGGGGCCTGTGGATCACGCCTTTGTAGATGGCTATCATCAGCTAGCAGGGCAGCTAGTAGCGGGACTAATAAAGGCAGGAGCCGGGCGGCGCTTTCGAGAGGCTCAGCCGCTCGCGATTGATTTTAGTAATGGAACCGTACTAGTAGAACCGGATGAAATTGCAGAACGGGAGGATGGCATCATTGTAATCCGCCGTCTGCGTACGGGGCGTATGAATGAAACGGAGCACGACAAGCTTGAATACACACTCTACTTGCGCGCGGCAAGAGAGCATTTTGGTCCTTCAGCTGTTGTTGAATCTCTGCATCTTACAAATGATGAACGCACGGAAGTGGCATTAACGCCGGCCAAGCTCAAAAACCGCGCCGAAACGACTGAGAAAATCCTCAAAGGGATTTGGGGCGGGAATTTTCAGCCAGATCCCGATCCATTTTCTTGCCCCCGATGCCCGCACTTCTTTATATGTGCCGCAACACCATCCGGCCCAATTTCGCTAAAATAGTTTCGATTTCTCTTTCCGGGTTGCCCCTTCTCACGGGATTAACCTAATAGAGAAAGACGGCAACAATCAAGTTGCCCCCTCTTTCTCCGGAAAGAGGCACGCAAATGAAAAATATTGAAATCTTGCTGCAGGGCGAGGACATCCCCGATATCCAAGTCGTTGTTATCGAGCATGAAAATGCCAAGGGGCATCAATTGCTTGCTAAAGCGGCTGAGCACCGCAAAACGAAAAACAATGAGGGCGAATTCCTGATCTTCATGGAAGACGTCGACGAGCCGCTTGATCCGGGAAAGACTCTTCCCAAGTCTGAAAAGGGCTCCCCCTGCCGGATGCACGTCCACCGTTGCCGCGCTATCGCCGTGAGCGTGACTTTTAACGGTACGACAGCCGAGCACCGCTTCGGTCCCGGTACGACAGTGGAAAAGGTGAAAAGGTGGGCCGCAATCGAACGCTTTGGCATGTCACCCGCCGATGCCGCCGAGCATGTCCTACAGCTTGCCGGCACTACTGTCCGCCCCGAGCCGGACACCCATCTCGGATCGCTCACGGGCAACAGTTGCTCCGTGCGGTTCGATCTCGTGCCTCTCAAGCGGGTGGAGGGCTAAGCCTGTGGAAGAACGTCTGGTTCCCCCCGACGAGCGTGCGCTCCGACTCCATCTGGAGTCGGGGCGCTTCCTCAGCGCCGGAGCCGCGGGTCGCTGGCGCCTAGTTGCTCTCGATTACCCTTATGTGTTCATAGGGGTCGTGGCGCGCGATGAGGTCGAGTATGTCTTGCGGTGCGAATGCCGTGACTATCCTCGTACCCCGGCGACCGCGCAGCTATGGGACATGGAGGCAAATAAGCCCTTACCCACCGCACGTTGGCCCGCGGGTCAAGGGCGTGTCGCCCTGGCCTTCAATCCAGGTTGGAAGAACGGCACTTGCCTTTATTTACCCTGCGACCGTCTGTCCATCGAGGGACATGACCAATGGAAAACGGACCATCCATCTTTACTGTGGGATCCGGATAAAGGCTTATGCAAGTACCTCGGTATCGTTCACGAACTGCTCAATTCAAAAGATTACGGAGGCCGCCGTGCAGCCTGATCCAAAACTCATGATCCCATCTTTGCTTTGGAATGACCTTCTCGCAGACCTTCATCGCCGTACCAGAGGCCGGCATGAAAGCGGTGCTTTCCTTCTTGGCACCAAATCCGAGGCCCGTCGGGAGGTCCAGCATATTGTTTATTATGACGATCTCGACCCAGGCGCCTATCGTACCGGCGTTGTCATCCTATATGCGGAAAGCTTTGGCCCACTTTGGGAAATCTGTCGCGCTAAAAGCCTCTCCGTTGTCGCCGACATCCACGTTCACCCTCGGCAGGCATGGCAGAGCGAGGCCGATCGCCGGAACCCCATGATCGCACAGACGGGGCATTTGGCACTCATTCTGCCTTGGTTCGCGAGGCCGCCGGTTAATTTTGGGGAGGTAGGTCTTTACGAATATCTGGGCAACCATCAATGGCGCAATTTCAGCGGGCGCAGCGTCGGCCGTTATCTCGTCTTTAACCCGTAGGAGGGCCACTTGAAAAACATCAACGCGACCGATATCGGCGACCAGCTTAACCGCCTCGTCAAGCTCGCCCTGGATACGGGGGAAGCCGCCAGCTTGGGAGAGGCGGAAAGAATATTTGCCGAATATAAGCTGGCTGTGATTGTGGGGCCGGACGTCTTACGCTCGGCAGTACATCAGGCTGCTATCCTGACAATCGTAAATACGGGAGCGCGCTGTCTACTGGGTGGGATCGAAGTAAGGGGTTTGGCAGACGATACGCCGCTCCTTTTGCCTTTACCGGGCTATGGGTCTTTCTCCGCGGCTGTTACCGGTCTTGGCGGGAAGTTGGTGACCTCGACAACGAGCACCGCTCCCCACATCGTCCTCGGCGATGTCACGGCCGATGCGGATGATTTCTCACTTGCTCTTCGCGTTACTTTTGCTGGGTGGTGCGGTGGTGTAGCGCCACTCAACGCCGGTCTTCGCCTTCGCGAACATGGCGCGCAGATCATTTCCGGAGTCCTTGCGGGGGCTTTGGCAGTTACCGAGGTGTTTCAGTATTTGCGCGGCAGTAACGCCGCTGCTGGACGTCGTGAAACAGGACTCTCGCTCTGGCGTCCGGAACTTGATTGGCGGGACCCGGCGGCTCTAGGGCCTAAAATCGCCCGCTTGCCGTCTGCGGCATGGCTGATCGGTCTTGGGAATTTGGGACAGGCCTATCTCTGGATCTTGTCCCTCCTGCCCTATGCAAGACCAGAAGATGTTCATCTGGTCCTTCAAGATTTTGACGTTTTAAAAACGTCAAATATGAGCACTTCGGTTCTAACGGGTCCAGAGATAATCGGTCATAAAAAGACACGCGCTTTGGCGGCGTGGGCAGAACGACGGGGATTTCAAACAACTATCATCGAGCGGCCCTTCGGTGCCAACTTCCGCATCTCGTCAGCCGAGCCACAGGTAGCATTATGCGGCGTTGACAATGCTCTAGCTCGGTCGTCCCTGGAAGATGTCGGGTTTGCCCGAGTCATTGAGGCCGGTCTTGGCAAGGGTACGAGTGAATTTTTAGCCTTACGTCTCCATTGCTTTCCTGGACCTCGCCCAGCGCGAAAGATCTGGGACGACAACATCCAAGCTGTAGGAGACGCAGTACAACTTGACTTACCCGCATATCGCAACCTAGCGGAAAAGGGCGTTGATAAATGTGGCTTAACCAGTCTTGCGGGGAGGACTGTGGGTGCTCCGTTTGTAGGCCTGATCGCTGCGTCGCTTGTTATAGGTGAGTTAATTCGGCTGGCGAACGGCGCACATGGCTACGATCTTATTGACGGCCATTTGCGTTCACTGGATCACAAGACGGTCGTTGAAACGAGGGCTATTCCAATTTTTAATCCCGGCACTACAAACATCCTTTCAGAGTAACTGCGGAATCGCCAAGATGTAAACTTATACGATTATGCTTCATTCTGCTCTTGCGACCATCGAACGTCAGCGATTAAGCAAGATTGCTGCACCGCGATAATTTACTGATCATTCACCCCCTCTCTTCGTCATCAGATTGCTCTGGTTCGGCTGGATTAATTGCCGAAAGGAAGCGTTCATGGAAGGGAAAGGACAATCATCATGCCTAAATTGAAATCCCTATCCCCGAAGACAGCCCTGTCTGCAAAGGCAAAAGGCAACTCTGATACAGCCAAACCAAAAACCGCCGCATCCGTGAGGCAAGGTACCAAAATCAGCTTAGTCATTAAATTGCTGAGCCGAGCGCAGGGCGCTACGATTGAAGGCATTGCAACAGCAACGGGCTGGCAACAGCATACTATACGAAGCGTTCTCTCACGGGCGTTGCGGAAAAATCATGGCTATAAAATCATCTCCACCATGCCGAAGGATGGCCGAAAACGGCTTTATTGGATTGAGAACAATAAGATGGAGCCCAGCTGATGACGGGGGGCGTTTCTAAAATGCCACTTGAGGAGCTGCGCCGCAGATGGTTCGAGGCATGGGGCATCAAGCCCCATGCCCGGATCGGGCGGCTCATGCTAGAAAAAAGCCTGGACTTCAAGTTGCGGGAGACCCGCGGCGCAGGCCTGTCGGTGGGGCAGCAGAAGCGGCTGGCTTATCTGGCCGCGGCTTACAAACGCGATCCCAAATCGTTCGAGCAGGGACCTGCCGGACTGAAGCCGGGAGTAAAGCTGTTGCGAACTTATAATGGGCAGCAGCATGTCGTTGTCGTTAAGCCAGACGGTTTTGAATATCAAAAGAAGCTTTATACAAGTTTGTCGCAGATCGCATCCGATATCACCGGGACGAGATGGAACGGACGAGTCTTCTTTGGATTGAAAAGGAAGGATGCAAATGAAATCCGTGATTAAATACTGCGCGGTTTATACCCGCAAATCGTCTGAAGAAGGCCTCGAGCAGGGTTTTAACTCGCTCGACGCACAACGGGAGGCATGCCTCGCGTATATCACCAGCCAAAAAGCCGAAGGATGGGTGGCTGTAAAAGAAGAATATAGTGACGGCGGCTTTTCAGGTGGCAACATGGAACGGCCTGCGCTGAAGCGGCTGATGACGGACATAAAATCGGGCAAGGTCCATATAATTGTTGTTTACAAAATAGACCGTCTCACGCGGTCACTCATGGATTTTGCAAAGCTCGTCGAAGTTTTTGATGCGCATGGTGTTACTTTCGTAAGCGTAACTCAGTCGTTTAATACGACGACTTCGATGGGTCGGCTTACGCTGAACGTGCTGCTGTCTTTCGCCCAGTTTGAACGGGAGGTGGCAGGGGAGCGAATCCGCGACAAGATTGCAGCCAGCAAGAAAAAGGGCATGTGGATGGGAGGCTCTGTGCCGCTTGGCTACGATGTCAAAGACCGTCAGTTGATAATCAACACGCATGAAGCGGAGAGGGTACAGTACATATTCCTAAAATATCTGGAGCTGGGGTGTGTCCAAAAGATGAAGGAGCATCTTGATGCTGAAGGCATCAGATCAAAGGCAGGGCACAGTTTCAGTCGCGGCGTCCTCTACTGGATGCTACAGAATCCGCTTTACTTGGGGCAGATCAGGCACAAGGGCGAAGTCTATGAAGGCCAGCATCAGGCTATAATCGCAAAGGAGATTTATGACGCTGTACAGCAGAAGCTTGGGCTGCAGGGAGTGAGACCAAGGGGGGATATAAGGCCTGCCCAAAATCACCTGCTGCAAGGGCTTCTGTACGACGAGGAGGGGACGATTTACAGTCCGGTATTCTCGACTAAAAAAGAGCGTCGCTATCGGTACTATGTCAGCCGAAACAAGCTCCTGTACCGGAATCATCCAAAAGCAGTTATCGCCCGCATCCCGGCTCACGAGATCGAAGTCTTCATCGAGAAGCGGATCAGGGAGCGACTGGCCGACGCAGGACAGCTGGCCGGCTTGCTGGGCATCCCGCATGATCAGCATTACGACTTATTACGTTTAATCTCGATAAAGTGCGAAAGCCTGCCGATTGATAAAATTCTGGAGCGCTGTGTTCGTAAGATTCTCATGGGCATCGATACCGTTAACATTCTGATCAATGTTAGTGGGTTGACGAAGCTGATTGAAGAGGAGCTAGGCTTTGCCCTGCCTGTTACAGCCGTTAATGAAACCGCTGAAACCGCAGTACCTTACCAAGCCCGTAAATCGTGGCGTGGGACTGTGGTGCTACAAGATAGCAGGAATGCCTTAGATCCTCTGGAACTGCCCTCCCACGAGCTCCGCGACCTTGTCCGTGGGGTGGTCTGGAGGGATCAGCACTTTAACGGGTTAACCATGCGCCAGATCGCCGAACGCCAGGGCCACTCCGAAGTGTTCGTCGGACGCCTAATTCACAAGACCTTCGAGATCGCCTAATTCTCAGGTCCGAATCTCCAAACCTTTGAAATTCCGCCTAACCTGAAAAATGCCCAACTGAGAAAACAGGGCCGGTTGCCCCGGAATTAACCATTCTCAGTAGTTAGGCGAAAAACAGCATGCGCGAAACGTGCGGCTAATGCGGGCCTTTCCGCACTAGTTCTCTCACATGATAAGGAAGACCTGAATAGATGGTTGGGGTGCTAGGGATCGAACCTAGGAATGGCGGTACCAAAAACCGCTGCCTTACCGCTTGGCTACACCCCAATATCACGGAAGTGTTGGGACAATATATAAAAACGGGCGATTCCGCAAGTTGGATTGTGAACGAACGAAACATGTTTTCTTTCATGGGTTTACTGTCAATTAGTCGGAGGCAGCGGGGCAGCCGAAGGCCTGTTTTCAGGGCGCAGAATCTGCTAGGGTGGCTCCATAACGCAGCACCACCCCTTCACATCGCGGTTTTGACCGGAAAGCCGCCCGCAGCCGAGGTCGCGCCATGACAGCCAAGCCCCGTTTTTCCGATATCCTGACCGAAACGCCCTCCCATCAGGAGCGCGTCAACCAGGAGATGTTCCGCGCAATCGAAGTCCTCGGCCGTAAGCTGCAGCGGGCGGAGCAAGAGCGCGAGGGATTTTCGGAGGTGCTGACGCAGATCGAGCAGGCCTCGAGCCGCGACGCGCGCACGGGCCGCCTTTACCTCCCCGCGCTGATCGAACAGCCGCTGCCGCCGCCCGCGCCTTCGGCGCGCTGGCAGACCGCGCTCGCGCTGACGAGCAGCGTTATCGCGATCTGCGCTGTTGCCGTCGCCCTGCAGGCGCAGCGCGCGCCGCAGCTGACCGCCGCGCAGCTGGCCGCGCTCGATGCGCTCGCGCAGCAGCAGGCGGTTGCCCCGCTCGTCTCGCCAGACCTGGCGGTCACCGGCGATGCCGCCGCGCTCGCGTCCGCCGCCGCCGCGCCCCCGCCGCCGCCCGCCGCCGCGCAGCTGGCCGATCATCCCGAAGAAATCGCGGCCATCGAACGCGACCTGACGCCTGCTGAGCTCTCCGCGATTGAGCCCGCGGCGGGCGATGCCACCGCAGAGATTGCCGCACCCACCGTCACAGAAAGCGCGCTTGATGCAGCGCCCTTGCCGCTTGCAATAGATACCGCCCGCGATTTCGCGGATGCGGGACGCGACGCCCCGGCGCCCCAAGGGAAAGTTTCCGGCATTGATCACGACGCGCGCCTGTCGGACGCCGCGCGCAAGATAGAGGAGCGCGCGTTTACGGGCGCTGCCCTCGCGCAGCATGACCTCGCCACGCTCTATGCGGCCGGCCGCGACGGCGCCCCGCAGGATTACGGCCGCGCCATTTTCTGGTTTGAAAAATCCGCCGAGAACGGCGTGCCGAACGCGCAGTATAATCTTGGCGTGCTGCACCAGGAGGGCCTCGGCGTCGAAAAAGACGCGCGCGCCGCCCTCGGCTGGTATGAAAAGGCAGCGCAGCTCGGCCATCCGCAGGCGATGTACAATCTTGGCATCGCCTATGTCGAGGGGCAGGGGACCGAAAAAAATCCGGCGCGCGGCGTCGCCTTCTTCAAGCAGGCGGCCAATGCCGGCATCGCGGAAGCGGCTTATAACCTCGGCGCGGTCTATAAAAGCAACCTTGCGGGCCCCGCGGATCTTGCCCGGGCGGAAGAGTGGTATGAAACCGCCGCCAATGAAGGGCATGACGGCGCGAAGGCAGCGCTCGCGCGGCTCAGCGGCGCAGGCTTCGGCCAGGGCGACGAGACCGCCCCCGGCGAAGAAACTGCGACGCGCGATGCAGGGGCCGACGGCGAAAAGCCCGGATTATCGCCCGCGCTGGTCGATAGCGAAAAACTTGTCATCCGCATCCAGCAGGCGCTGATCATGCGGGGCGAACTGCCGAAGGCGGCGGAAACAGGCGAGCTCGATACCGCAACGGCCGATGCCATCCGCAGCTGGCAGCAAACGCTGGGCTGGGACCAGACAGGCGAGCCGACGCCCGAGCTGCTTGACAAAATCGAATCTTCCATCCGGAATTGATCAGCGCACAAGGTTGGCGGGGGCGATCCACCACCCCGGCTGCAGCTGCTTCAGCTTGTTGACCGCGGCCATCGCCGCTTCCGCGCTGTCATACATGCCAAAACAGGTCGCGCCGCTGCCGGAAAGCCGCGCAAGGCGGCAGTTCGGCGTATGCTCCAGCGCCTGCAGCACATCGCGAATGGCGGGCGTCACCTGCATCGCCGCCTCCGTCAGGTCGTTGCGATAGATCTTCAGGTCTGCGATCCATTCATGCATCGTTTTCCGCCGCCCGCTGAACTGGATAGGCGGGCTGAAGCGCTCCCGGTAGCGCTTGAAAACCTCCGGCGTGGGCGTCGGTACCATCGGGTTCGCGAGCACGAAATGCATCTGGGGCATTTCCGGCAGGCGCATCATTTTCTCGCCGATGCCCTCCGCCCAGACGGGCTTGCCGATAAAGCAGGCGGGAACATCCGCGCCGAGATTCTGGGCGAGCCGCATCAGCCGGTCATGTTCGTCCGGCAGCCCCCACAGCCGCGCAAACCCCCGCAGCCCCGCCGCGGAATCCGAGCTGCCGCCCGCGATGCCGGAAGCGACCGGCAGGTTCTTTGTCAGCCGCACCGCGCCCCGCATATGCGTGCGATATTCCTGCGCAAGCAGCTGGGCCGCGCGGTAAATGAGGTTATCATTCGCAGGCGGCATATCCGCCGCAAACGGGCCGTCGACGTCGAGGAACAGGGTGTCGTGCGGGGCAAATTCAAGCCGGTCGCCCACATCCACGAAGACCATCACGCTTTGCAGCAGGTGAAAGCCGTCCGCGCGCTTTCCCGTGATGTGCAAAAACAGGTTGAGCTTGGCGGGCGCCTGCAAGGTGAAAGTGTTATGGGGCACAGAAGCAAAGGCCTCGTTCTTATTCCGGCGGTCTGCCGAATAATACGGTGCATTTGTTATGCTGGCAACGGACATCCGCGGGGCGGTTGTCGGTCCAGGAGGTGCATTCCTGACCTGCCGTCTGCGCGGATTTAACCGCAAAAAACCGCTCGTTCACGGCCGTCTTCCTGCCGCAACTGTCCACGTTCACGCGGCAGTCGCCGTCGCTATAGCAGAATTTGGTGTCGGTGGGCCGGAAGCGCGGCTGCGTGTTCGCGCTGGAAACGGTGCAGAGTCCGCCGACGCAATCCGCGGTATAGCGCAGTTGCGAAGCATCGGTATGGCAGGTCATGGGAGCGCCGGAGGCGTTGCCCGGCGCGAAACCGTCTGCAAAGGCGCGGTTCACAGCTGTCGGGCCGGAGCAGGCGGGCGTCACGACCGCGCAGTCGGCGGGCGCGTTACAGCGGCGGAAAGCGAGGTCGCGCGTCGAATAGACCCCGCGGCGGTTTTCGAGCGTGGTGCGCCGCTCGTTGCTGGTTTCCAGCGCCGGGTTTGGGTCCGCTGCGTTGCGGCCCGATTGTGCGTCTGAACCGGAAATGGCGTCTGGCTGATAGCTGCCGAACTGGGCGGCAGCGGGGGTTGCCGCCAGGAACGCGGCCAAAACAGCGGACAAAACAATATATTTCATGCGCCCCTCCCGCGTCTGAATAAACCCGTACGCAGGACAAACAATCGCGGCGTGGCGCGGTTCCCGTGGGGCTATTTTGTGCCGGGCTTCGTCATATCCGTCGGCCGGTGCCAGTCGGCCTCGTCCGGAATATCCAGGACCGCGCCGCAGGTGTTTTTTTCGCAGGTGAATTTGCGCACGGTGCGCCGGTCGGGCCAGAAGCAGTTTTCCTTGCCGGCCGCGCGGAGGCGGTCATAGTCCTTTTGCAGCCCGTCCTTGTAGATTTTATTGATGACGATCTTGGCGCCACAGGGCCCGTTGACATAGGCGCAGTCCTCGGTCGTTTCACAGTATTGCGGGTTGCGCGTCTCGGGCCGGTCGGGCAGCTTGGTCGAGACCTGCTGGATATCGGCAATGCAGGTGTTCTGCCGGCACTCCACATTCTTCGCTTCCTGCTTCGGCGCGGCTTCAAGGCATTTGTAGCGGTGGCCGGCGAAATCGTACCAGCCCTGCACCTCCTCGAAGTAAAGGCGGCTGACCACGGCAACGCGGCCGCAGGGGAGCTGCGCCGGCATGCAGTCCGAATTCACCTGGCACTGGTAATATTTTTTCTGCGAGAGGTCGGGGGAGGAATAAAGCCGGTTCGGCGCCTCGGCCTGCGCGGCGAGCGGAACGGCAAGGCAGAGGACGAGGAGGGCGAACAGCTTTTTCATGCGGCAAATCCTTCCGCGCCATCATAGCCGAAATCAAAATTCCGTCAAAGCTTGGCGTCGGAATGCGCGACCTGCGCCGGCTCCGCGCCGATGCCGCGGGAGATCTTCTGCTCGATCGTCGCGCGCAGCGCCTGGTCGCGCGACAACTCGTGCGCGCGCTGCCACTTGTACTTCGCCTCGACCTGGCGTCCGGCCTGCCAGTAAGCGTCGCCGAGATGGTCAAGCATGGTCGAGTCATCGGGCACGATGCTGACGGCGCGCTCCAGCCAGTCGATCGATTCCTTGTACTTGCCGGCGCGGTAGAGCGCCCAGCCCAGGCTGTCGACGATATAGCCGTCATCGGGGCGCTGCGCGACCGCGCGGCGGATGTAATCGATGGCCTTGTCCATATGGATGCCCTTGTCCGCCCAGCTATAGCCGATGAAGTTGAGGATCATCGGGTTATCGGGCTGGAAGGCGAGCGCCTGCAGCAGGTCCTTCTCGGCGCGGTCCCAGTCGTTGAGCCGCTCGAGCGACATGCCGCGCGCATAGATGATCGGCCAGTGCTGCTCGCCCGGCTGGTCGACGCCGGCAAGCGCGCCGTCATAGGCCTTCAGCGCGGCCGCGTAATCTTCATGGCGGCGATGCAGGTCGCCAAGGCTGACCAGCGCCTCCATATGCGTGTCCTTGTCCTTCGCGAGGTCTTCCAGCAGCGACACCGCCTGCGGCAGGTTGCCGCTGATCTCATAGACCTCGGCGATGCGCGAGCGCGACAGCCAGTAGAGCGGGTCCTTGCGGCCGACCGTCTGGTAATCATCGACCGCCTTGCGGAAGTTTTCATGAAGCGCCGCGATATCGCCCATCATCATCATGGCGAAAGGAGCCTTCGGCGCGAGCAGCAGCACCATGGCGCCGTAGATCTGCGCGCTGTCATAGGCACGGCGCTCGTAGAGCAGCGTGGCAAGGTCGAACAGCGCGACCGCCGCGCCATCCGCCGGGCGCTTGATGTTGACCGGCGTTTCCGCGGCCGGTTTCACCGCCGCCATGAACGGGCTGAAAGGGTAGAGCTTGCCGAGATTGTCGTAGATCGCCTTCGCGATTTCCGGCTTCTCCAGCCGCTGGAAGAAATTCGCCGACAGGACGGCCGTGTGCAGCGTCAGGCCATTTGCCATGGCCGCGCGGTAATGCTTTTCCGCCGCCTTGGTATCGCCCGAAAGCTCGGCGATCAGCGCGGCATGCACGTTGAAGGTCGGGTCTGAATCCTCGGCCTTCTCCTTCAGCAGGGCGAGCGCGGCTTTCGCGTCGCCCTTGCCGACATGGGCCCAGGCGCTCAGCAGCGGCTTGGTGTATTCACCAAAGCCGTCATCGGGCAGGCGGGCGATGAAACCGAGCGCGCCTTTGTAGTCGTTGCGCGACAGCGCGTCGCAGGCGAGGTAGATGGCCGCAAGCTCGAGGTTATCGGGATCGGCGATGATCTTCCTGGCAAGTTCGCGCGCGCGGTCATACTGCATCGCGCCCATCGAGAGCAGGAAGGCGCGCTGCTGCAGCAGGCTGTTGTCGCGGTCGAATTTCGTGACTTCGTTCATGTAGCCCTGCGCCGCTTCCCAGTCCTGCTGGCGCTGCGCGAAGCGGCCGGCGAGGTAATTGCCGGACAGAGTGTCGCTGACAGGGGCGGGACCGGCGGCGGCGAAAACCGGGCCGGTTTTGGCCGGGGTTTCAGCGCTGGCATTCATCGAAAGGGTCACGGCGGCGGTGAGGAAGAGGGCGCTTGCTGCCTGAAAAATTTTCACTGCTGTAACTTTCCTTCCTGCTTCCGTTTCCATAGACACCTTATGATATGGTGCCGACGGGGGGCCTATTCCCCTAAGTACCTTTTTACACAACAAAGGTTAATTTCCGGTAACCG
>DASPMW010000075.1:0-10468 GCA_035626855.1 Patescibacteria group bacterium | reverse complement strand
GAGGCGCTCTTTTTCCGCGGCCTGGCGCTTCACATACATCGCATGGCCGTATTTTTTTATCTCGATCTCTTTTTCCTTTTCGGCGATCACGCGGTTCACGCGCGCCTGGAATTCCGCGGGCGCAAGATCGCGCGGCGTCTTGCCATTCTTGTCTTTCAGGAACGGGTCCGCGCCCGCGTTCAGCAGCGCGTCGACGACGTCGAGCTTGTTCTTGTTCGCCGCGATGTGCAGCGGCGTCTGCTTGTTGCGGTCGCGCGCATTGATATCGGCACCCGCCTTCACCAGCATCCGCATTGTTTTCGCATCATAGGTATTTGCGGCCGCGTGCAGCAGCGTTTCGCCCTGCACCGTCACCGCCTTCGCATCCGCGCCGTAATCGAGCAGCAGCTTCACCGCCTCGGTATATGACGACTGCACGGCGGGGAACAGCGCGTTTTCGCCCCAGTAATTCGTCAGCTTGTCGAGATCCGCGCCGCGTTCGATCAGCAGGCGGATGATGGGCAGCGTCTTTTCGCGGCTGTCGCGGTGGCCGAGCAGGTAAAACAGCGGCGTCTCGCCGTTATCGTCGCGTTCGTTCACATCGACGCCGTAATCGAGCAGCTTTTCGACCAGCGGTTTGTCGCTGCGCTCGAGCGCGATGCGCAGCACGCTTTGCTTCTTGCGGTCGGCGGTAAAAATCTCGTGCAGGGCACCAGCATCGGGATGGTCCATGAGCAGGTCGAGGATCGCGGGGTCCTGCCTTGCCGCGAAATGATAGGCGTTCATGCCGTCGTCCTTCGGCGGCGTCTTCGCGGTGACATCCGCGCCCCAGTCCACCAGCAGCTTCACCATTGCGAGGTTATTGTCCGTGATGGCGATCTGCAGCGCGGTTAGACCGTCTTCGAAGCGGCGCACGTCGCGTACGGCGCCTGCCTGCAGCATCGCGGTTGCGGCTGCGATATCCTTGTTCTCGACCGCGCGATAGAGCGGCGTGCCGTCATTGGCGTCACGCGCCTCAATATTTGCGCCGGCCGCAGCCAGCGCAGGCACCATATCGGCCCAGCCTTGCCTGACCGCATGATGCAGCGTGGTGCGCCCTTCGCTGTCGGCGTCGTTGATTATTTTGGCGACATCTTCATAAGTGTGCTCGGCGATTAGATCGCGGATCGCCTGTTTGTCGCCCGCGGCGGCGAAATCGAGGATGCTGCTCATGGCTTCGGCGCTTTCGGGGGCGGGTCCTTTGGCGCGGGGGGCTTCAGCGCGCGCTCCAGCAGCAGGATCGCCTGCGTGTCCTCCAGCTCCCGCGCATAGGACAGCGCCGAGCGGTTATGGCTGTCGAAATGCTTCGGGTTCGCGCCCGCCTGCAACAGCAGGCGCAGGCCTGCGTGGTTCTTCTGCTGCACGGCCTCGATCAGCGGCGTGCGCGCATCGACCATATGGCGCGCGTTTACGTCTGCGCCCGAATTGATCATCATCTCGAGCGCCGTGGTGTCGGATTTATGCAACGTGTAGTAAATGGGCGTCGCGCCTGAATCGTCGCGAGACTCCGTATCGATCTCGTGCGTCAGCAGCGCCGATGCGCCCCATTCGCCGCCCTTGGTCAGCAGCACGGAGGCAAGCGGGCTCATCCCGGTATCGGGCGCGCGGCAATCCGGGTCCGCGCCCCGGGCGATCAGGAAGGAAATAAACTCGGCGCGCTTCTTGGCGACCGTCATATCGGCGTCGCCCGCGATCAGGCTGAGCGGCGTCAGCCCGCCGATGCCAGCCGGGCGGTTCACATCAGCGCCCTGCAGCACAAGGGTTTTGACAAGGGGCATGTTGTATTGCGACAGCGCATGGCCGAGCGGCGTCACGCCCTCGGCATCCGGCTGGTTGACGTTCGCGCCCAGCTTCAGCATTTTTCCGGCGACGGTCGCAAGGCCGCGCTCGATTGCCAGCTGAAAGCTGTTGCGCTGCTTCGGGTCGGTCGCATTGGTGAAATCGTTGATGCCGCGGACCACTTCGGGGAATTCCAGCAGCGCTTCCGCAACTTCGGTCAGTCGCATGGATACCGCCATGATGAGCGGGGTCGAGCCGTTCGCCGTACGCTCGTTCGCGTCGGCGCCCGCGCGGATCATCGCGACCACCATGCGCGTCTTGCCCTTTTCGACAGCGCGGTGCAGCAGCGTGCGGCCGTCGACCATCTTTCCCTGGATATAACCGCCATGGCGCACCAGCGTTTCCACCACCTCGACCTTGCCGAAATTCACGGCGTCCTCGAGCGGCGTTGCATCGGCGTCGTTCTTCTTGCCCTGCTTCGGGTTGGCGCCGGCGCGCAAGAGCAGCTCGGTCACATCATTGTTGCCCGCGCGCGCCGCGATATGCAGCGGCGTATCGCCCGGCAGGTTGTAAATATTCAGGTCGCCGCCCGCCTTGATGTAATCGACGATGGCATCCAGATTGCCGCGGCGCACGGCGTTGAAGAAGGCAGCAGTGTCGACCTTGACGCCGTCGCGCGTCACTTGCGTGCGTGGCGGCGGCGGAGCGGCGGCGGAATTATCAGATGACGGGGCGGGCGCGGGTGCTGCGGCATCACCGAAGACTCCCTTGAGGCCTCCGGTCAGGCGATCCATCGCCTTCTCGAAGTTGCTGCGGCGGTCCTCGATATTATCGTCGTCGTTGGGAGCCATGCTGCCTGCAAGCCCGCGCATCCGTGTCGCGCGGGACGTTGTTTATGTCATTCAGGATTTGCATAAGGGTATAACATGGCCGTCCCGACCAGCCAATAGCGATAGGGGGTTAGATGGCGGGATCGCAGGACGGGCCCGAAGGCGGGGGCAGTCGCTTGATTACATAATCGCGCATCGCTTCCTCGAGCAGGCGCACGGCCGCGTCCTTGTGGTTCATTTCCGCGGCACCGAGCGCATGGCCGAGGCGCGAGTAATCGAACCCGCCCCCCGGCAGGTCGAGCAGCAGTTTCATGATTTCAAGGTTTCCCTCGGTCGCCGCCTGTCCCAGCGAATCGCGCTTCGGCATATCCGGGTCGGTTTTCAGGGGGTCGGCGCCGAGACGCAGCAGCTCGACCACCGCCTCCATCTTTTTGTGCGCGATTGCATAGTAGAGCGGCGCAAATCCCTGGCCTTCGCGCGCGCCGCGCAGGTCGGCCTGTCCTTCCTGCACCAGCAGGCGAATGATGTCGGCATGGCCGAACTGCGCCGCGACATCGACCGCGCTCATTTAATTCTCGCCGCGGTAATTGACCGCCGCGCCCGCCTGCAATAACTGCCGCGCCGCATCCGCGCTGCCCGTCATCGCGGCGATATGCAGCGGCGTCATTTTCGTCGTCTGGGTGGCGAGCGTTAAATGCCCGGCCGCGCCATGATGCAAAAGCGTCTCGGTGATTTCCGGCACATCGACGCGCGCGGCCAGGTGCAGCGCGCCTTCCGACGCGCGCTCCGCGAGCGGGTCGGCGCGGTTGGCCAGCAGGAAATGCACCATCTGCGGTCTCTTCGCGAAGACCGCCAGCATCAGCGGCGTCGTCAGCAATTCATCGCGCGCCTCGATGTTCGCGCCGCGCGTCAGCGCATCGCGCGCGGATTCAATGTCGCCTGCTTCGGCAGCTGCTAGCAGCTGTTTATCCGGGCTGATCGCGGGCAGCGGCGCTGCGGCATCGGCAAAATCCGTGTCAATCGTCATGGGGCCGCAGCCTTCGGTTTCGCGGTCGGCGCGGAGGTTGCCGCGGCTGCGCGGCGGGCGCGCCATTGATTAATGCCGTCCTGCCCGGATTGCGTGAGGCCGGCCATCTGCGGCGCGTCGAGGTCGAGGTATTTCGCGGCCTTTATCGCGTAACCGCCAAGTTTTTGCAGCGCGGCCGCGGCGTCGAAATCCTTTACGAATGCGCTGTCATCCAGCAGGCGAACCGCCGGGTCGTTCAGCGCAGTCTGGACGGATGCTTCGTAATGCGCGCGCAAGGCGAGCGAGCCGTAAAAGGATTTGAACACGCGGGCCATCATCTCATCGCGATCGATTTCGGGGAATTGCGGCCGAAAATGCGCGATGATTTTGCGCGTAAGGTCGGAGCCTAGAGAATCCGACACGGCGTCGATCGCGGCGGGGAACAGCAGGCGCTCGTCCGGATCGCCCGGCATTTTATAGGCAAGCTCCAGCGCAACGATGAATTCATGCGCGCGCGCATCGCCCTCCATCACCATCAGCTCGCGCATCGCGGCCTCGGGTTTCTTGTTCGTCACGGAAAAATTAAAACCCTTGTCCGCCTGCGCGACATGCGCCAGCTCATGCGCGATCACCAGCGCGAGCTTCAGCGGGTCGGTTTCAGCGCCGGCATGGATAACGCGGTTGGCGATGTCGGTATGCCCCGACGCCTCGGCCCATTCGCTGCTCTGCGTTGCGCTGCCGATCCTAACGCTGTATTTTTGGGCGAGCGCGGTTTGCGCCATCCGGCGGGCATGGGGGCTCTGCGAGAGAATCAGCAGCGCGGCCTCGACTACGCCGGACGCGGCGCGAAAGCCGGGCGTGTCCTGCACGGGCAGGGGCAGCAGCCCGCGTACGGCGATCACTGCGCCGCCTTCCGCGCTTGGCAGGGCAGGGAAGCTGCCTTCTTCCAGCGCGTACCATTCCTCGGCCGCGTCATTGAATTCATCCCGAATTGACATGCCGCCACTTTATCCATAATCCGCATGACAGGCAAGGTGCCCGCTGGAAATTCAGAAAACCGCCGATAACAGGCGGTTACATCGCCGCGGCCTTGAAGCCGCACGCTGCGTAACCATATCGAATAGGAACCCGAATGACATAATTGCGGCGCGATGATCCGGGGCCGGATAAGCTGTTGCTCCAAGCGGTTGAGTAACATACTATTTTAAGAATTGTGTTTTAAAATCAGGGCTGGCCAGCTTCTGGTTACATCAAGACAGCGCAGGCGGCAGGTAAAAGGCAGACAATGGCGAATACCGAAAACGAAAACATGGATGAACCGCAGGAAGCAGCGGAAGCCGTTAACGCCCCGCCGGAAGTCACCAGCCCGCTCGCGAGTTTCGTGAAGGGCCTCGGCGGCGGCAAGAAAAACACCGCGACCGCCGTTGCCAAAACCCCCGCGCCTCCGTCGCTCGCCAAGGGCGGCGCGGTCGCGAAGCCGGGCGCGGTTCCCGCCGGCAAAAACATCAAGCCGCCGCCCATTTCCGGCCCGCTGGTGACGATCGTCACCCGCAACGAATTCTACCGCGACGGGTTCCGCAACCTCATCAAGATCGCGGTGCTGGAAGGCATCGTCATCATCGGCCTGATCCTGACGCTGATCGTTTACATGAACAACGCGCAGCCCTCCGACCGCTATTTCGCGACGACGGCGGACGGCCGCATCATGCAGCTGCAGCCCCTCGACCAGCCGAACCTCGACACGCCGGCGCTTCTGTCGTGGCTCGCCACGGCGGTCGTCGACACGATGAGCTTCAGCTATCTCAACTATCAGAAAGAGCTGCAGGACGCGTCCAAAAGCTTCACCAAGACGGGCTGGGAAAGCTTTACCAACGCCCTTCAGAAATCGCACATCCTCGATTCCGTGCAGAGCCTGCAGCAGATCGTGACCACGACGCCGCGCTCCGCGCCCGTGCTCGTGCAGCAGGGCGTGCTGAACGGCAAGTACCGCTGGATCCTGAAAATGCCGATCGCGGTGAAGTACCAGGCCGCCAAAGACAGCCGCACCGACAACCTCGACCTCCAGCTGGTCGTCGAGCGCGTGCCTTCGCTTGAAAACCCGAGCGGCGTCGGCATCGCGCAATGGATCGCGACGGCGAAGCAATAAGCCCATGACAGCAAGGCAATAAAAGTGGCGCAGTCCCCGGCCCAGCAACAGGAAGAAGTGAACGAGTCGTTCAAGGTCGCCGACATGTCGTCGTACCGCGACGGGTTCAAGAACCTGATGCACCTCGTTAAAATGCTGGGCGTCGTGGCCTTGGTGCTGACCGGCTTCGATTACTATTATATCTCCCATTTCGTGCCGCAGGACGGTTATTACGCCGTATCGCCGGGCGGCGCGAAACGCCGGCTGCTTGGCCTATCGCTGCCAAACGTCAACCGCGACGCCATCCTGCGCTGGGCAGGCGCTGCCGGCACCGAAATCTTCACCTTCGGCTTCCACGACATCGACGAGCGCATGACCCGCGCACGCCGCCTGTTCTCGGATGAAGGCTGGAAAAGCTTCTCCGAAGCGCTCGGCAAGGCGCGCCTGCTGAAAGCAATGATGGATCAGCAGCACATCATGACTGCAATCCCGGCCGCACCGCCACGGATGCTGATGGAAGGTATCTATAACGGCGATTACAGCTGGATTGTCGAGATCCCGATGATTCTCACCACGCGCGCCGGCGCCGAGACGCGCAACAGCCGGACCAATATGCGGCTCGTCATCATCCGCATGCCGACCAAGCAGAACCCGATGGGTATTGGCATCAAGACCATTTACGCCTGGTAATCCTCTCGCTGACATTCTGAAAATATCCGGCGCGATTTGCGCTGCGCTGGCCGTCGCCCCATCATGGAGGCGACGGGGCCATGAATATGGTTAAACCGCGCGAAAATTCGCGCAACGCATTAAAAACGCTATTTGTTTCCCCGGCGGTCAGGTATAAATTGTTAATTCCGCAGGCGCGCCTTATGCGCGCCCGCCTTGGGTTTTTCAGGATTTTTTTCATGAAACACTGCCGGGCGGGGGAACTTCCTGCAGAGCAAGAATAACCTGAAGGAGACAGGAATGGGGCGCTTGCTATTTAGCACTGTGGTGCTTGCGGTCATCGGCATGCACACAGCGGCCTTTGCGCAGGAAAAGGGGCTCGATGAATTCGAGGCATTTCGCAACAAGCTGAATGCCAACAAAGGCGGCGCAGGCGCGCCCGCCGGCGCGCCCTCCAGCGGTGGCGCGAGCGGCATCGTTTCCCCTGACGACGAAGACGAACCGGCAGCGCTCGATCCCGTCGCGGGCGGCAATCCCGGCATGGGGCTGCCCGTCGGCAAAGCGGCGCCCGGCGGCGGCGCGATGGGCTTCGGCGCAACGCCGCAGACGCCCGAAGAACTTCAGGCGATGATGGAGCAGGAACAGGAAGACGCGAAGCGCAAGATGGAGGAACAGACCTTCAACTCCGCGCTCAAGCAACTGCTGCCCCTGCGCCCCGACCAGATCCGCAAGACGCTGGAAACCTTCCGCATGAGCCGCGAGGCGGCCGAAACGCCGATTACCGTGCCCGAGCCGAAGATGGAGGTGCAGACCGCCTCGCTCGATCCCTCCGGCTCCCCCGTTGTCATCAAGGTGGCGCCCGGCAACGTGACCTCCGTGACCATTCTCGATGCGACCGGCGCGCCCTGGCCCATTCAGGACATGGTCACCGCCGGTCCGTTCTCCATCATGGCGCCGGAAGAAGGCGGCAACGTGATCCGCATCACGCCCTCCACCGCGCATGGCGTCGGAAACATTTCAATGCGCCTCGTGGACATGATCACGCCGGTCACCTTCCGTGTGCAGACGGGCATGGACTGGGTGCATTACCGTCTCGACGTGCGCATCCCGAAGCCCGGCCCGCTCGCCAAAACCCCGCTCATCGAATATGGCGGCCTGAAGGCTGTCGCCGGCAAGGACGAGCAGCTGGTCAGCGTGCTCGACGGCACGCCACCGGAAGATGCCGTCAGGTTGCTGGTCGAAGGTGTCGACGGCCGCACCACCGCCTGGGAAGTGGCGGGCCGCACATATTTGCGCACGCCGCTCACGCTGCTGTCGCCCACCTGGGATGAATCGGTGACCTCCGCCGACGGCATGAACGTCTATGCGATGGGCCGCGCGCCCGTCGTGCTGCTCTCCGATGAAGGCCGCATGGTAAAGGCGCGCATCATCCCCGCCGATGATCTTTCCGACGACCTCGCCAGCGATAAGGTGTCCCAATGACGAATAACGAAAACGACGTCGATATCGATACCCAGGAAGATTTCGACAAGGAGCCGCCCCAGAAGGCCTCCTTCAAGGACACCTGGGACAACAACCCGCTGCTGAAAATCGGCGCGCTGGTGGTTGCGATCGTCCTTATCGCCTTCATCTACGTCAAGTTCATCGCGGGCGAAGAAGAGGTGACGAACAACTCCGCGATCGGGACAGGCGCCGACAAATCGCTCGTCAACAAGGTCGGTCAGGGGGTCGATGACGAAGTTTACCGCAAGGCAATCGAGGCGGAGAACAAGCGCAAGGCCGAAGAGGCGCTCCGCACGCAGGGCTCCGCGATGCCGACGCCAATCGGCACCTCGCAGACCGAAAACCTCAGCATCCCGCCCGTGCAGGCCGCGCCGCAGGGCGACCCGCTCGCCGAATGGCGCCAGAAGGCGGAAGCCCGCCGCCTCAGCCTCGAGAGCGAGCAGCCCCCGCCCGAAGACGAAGCCGGCCCGCCCGAAGTGCAGCCGATCGTGACCCCGATCCGCCCGCAGGCGACGCAGAAGCTCGACCCCGCGGTCGCCAAGCAGCTGTCCGAGCAGATGCGCGCGATCATCACGACCCAGCAGCCCAAAAACTCGACCCGCGTGCGCATCACCAAGCGCGACAGCATCTATGTGATGAAGCTGAAGGCGGACAAGGCGGCGGAAGAAAAGCGCAAGCAGCAGGAAGCTGAAGACAAGGCGAACGGCATCACCACCCGCATCGATCCGACGACCGGGCTGCCCGTTCCCGACACCGAAAAAGCCGCCAAGGACAAAGTCATCGTCCCTGCCGGCAACATCGCCTATGCGCAGCTGCTCAACGACCTGAACTCGGACATCGACGGCCCGGCGCTCGCGCAGGTCATGTCGGGACCGTTCGAGGGCGGCCGCGCGATCGGCGACTTCGAGAAGCAGGACGAATACCTGACGCTCAACTTCAAGCGCATCATCAAGGAAGGCGTGTCGTATTCGATCAACGGCATCGCGCTTGACGAAGACACGACGCTTGCGGCGCACCAGACGGATGTCGACCACCACTACTTCTCCCGCATCGTGCTTCCGGCGGCGGCTGCGTTCCTGACCGGCTACACTTCGGCCGCGGCGGAAACGGGCCAGACGGCGGTCGCGACCGGCGATACCGTTTCGACCAACATCCCGGAGCCCGACCCGAAGCAGGAGCTGATGGAAGGCGCGACCCAGGCATCCACCGTCATCGCGAATATCCTGAACGAAGGATCCTCGCGGCCGATCACCGTCTATGTGAAGCGCGGCACGACGATGGGCATCCTGTTCATGGATTCCGTCACGACCGCGAACGCGGAAAAATAAGCGGCCGCCGCGGCCAGGTGAATACAGTAATCAAAGGCCCGGGCGCCAACGCCCGGGCCAAACTTGCAAGAGGGTAATGACATGAGCAACAACACCGGAAATTTTGACGAGGAAATCGAGCAGGTCGACGCCGAGTTCGAGGAAGACACAGTCGCGGCCGAACCCGGCGCGAAACCGCCGAAACCCGCAAAAGCGGGCGGCGGCTTTGGCAAGTTCGTCGTGCTGCTGCTGGTGCTTGGCATCGGCGGCGCGCTCGCGGCCGAGCATTTCGGCGTCATCAAGCTGCCCGTCGATATCCCGGGCGTTACGCCGGCGCAGGTCGCGGCCGCAACCCCGCCCGCTGACACGCCTGTCCCCGATTCAGCCGCCCCCGGCACGCCGCCCGGCGATATCGCAGCAGCCACGCCGCCGGCCGATCCCGCGCAAACCGGACTGCCACCCGCAACCGGCGCCGATGCCACGCCGCCGGCCGATCCCGCCGCCGCAGCAGGAAGCGCGATGATCCCGCCTGCCATCGGCAGTCAGCAGCCGAACGCGACCGAGATCAAGGCGCCCGGCGCTGATCCCTTTGCCGATCTGCCGCCCGCGACCGGCGCGACCGATACGGCATCCGCCACAACAGCCACGGGCACCGGCACTCCTTCCATCACGCCGCCGGCGACTCCCTCCATTACGCCGCCCGCCACGGGCGATGTCATGTCGGCGCCCGCGGGGACGGCAATCACGCCGCCCGTGATGACCGCGCCCGCCGATACGGCCGCCGCGACGCCCGCTGACCCGACAGCGTCCGGCGCCACTGCCGATCCGCTCGCCGGCCTCAGCACGCCGGCCGATTCAGCCGCTTCGACGACGGCAGCGTCCAGCGATCCGCTCGGCATGCCGCCCGCCGACACAGGGGCAACGCCCATCGTCGCGGCCGACCCTGCCGTGCAGTCGACCGCGCCCGCTGCCGATCCCGCATTGCAGGCAAAGGTCGAAGCGCTCGAAAGCCAGGTGAAAAAGGCCGAAGATGACACCGCCGCCGCCAAGGCAGCAGCCGATGCCAAAGACCAGGAAATCGCCCGGCTGCAGGCACAGCTTGCCACCGCGCGTTCGGCCAACAGCAACGTCGCCGCGACCAGCGGCGACGAGCCGGCTGCCGCGCCGAAAGCCCGCAAACAGCGCCGCGCAACGGCAGCGCAGGGTTCCACCCCGCGGGTTTCCATCCACG
>DASPMW010000074.1:0-17910 GCA_035626855.1 Patescibacteria group bacterium | reverse complement strand
AAGCCCGGCCGATGAACGGTTCTGTCGGCCTTAGCGAAGAATTCCTCCGCCGCGCGCAGAAATATAGCGGCGGCCATGTCCATTTTCTCATCGACGGCTCCAACGTCGCAACCGAAGGCTACAAGTTCAGGGAAAACGATCCCCCCGGTTTAATCCTTGAGACGGCAATGAACCTAAAAATTGCGATGCCCCATACAGGTTTTTCCGCCGCTTACTGGTCGGGCGATAAGGCAAATGTGGCGGTCGACCTGTTCCGCCCTTCGACCTGGCACAAACTGATCCCGCAGGGACGTACCGCGATCGGCCCTGGCCTCGCGCAAGTGGAGCAGGATATCGCCGACGGCACGCTCAAGACTCCCCTGCACTTGATCGCCTTCAGCAACATGGGGGTAAACGACACGGGCGATATGGTTGGCGTGCTGCGCCGCCTGCGCGACACTCAAGATGTCACCGTCGACGTCATCGTGCTGAATGACAGCATGCCGAACGGGTATAAAGCGGTCCGTGCGCTGTCCGCCGAAAATCCGGATAAGCCGGTTAATGACTTTGTTATTTTATCGCCGGACGAACTTGCGGCCGCGGTCCGCACCGCCGTCGTCACCCGCACTGGGCCGCAAATGGCAGCCCGCGAAGAAGCCGAGCTTGGCGGACGCATTTATACCTCGGAGGGTGTGCGGGACGCGCTGACCAAAGGCGCGGCGAAGGGCGGCAGCGCCCCCGGCACGGCCAGCTTCACGCGCAAACACTAGATCAGGATTACTCGATATCGACCGGCACGCCCGGCTTGTGCTTGGCCGTGCGGATGCCCAGCGCCGACTTGATATGGCTGACATTCGGCGCGGTGGTCAGGTGCGTGGTCAGGAACTTCTGGTAGCTGTCCCAGTCTTCCGCCACGATTTTCATGATGAAATCCGCCTCGCCGGAAACCAGGTAGCATTCGCGCACCAAGGGCCAGCTGCGCACGAGGTCTTCGAATTTCTTGAGGTCGGTTTCCGACTGCGACGATAGGCCCACCTGCGCAAAGACGGTGACGCCGAATCCCAGTGTGCCGGCGTCGATATCGGCATGATAGCCCTTGATCACGCCGGCTTCCTCAAGCGCGCGCACGCGGCGCAGGCAGGGCGGCGCCGAGATGCCGGCGCGCTGCGCGAGTTCCACGTTCGTCATGCGGCCATTTTCCTGGAGGTCGTTGAGGATCTTGCGGTCGATGCGGTCTAATTTTACTTTGGGCATTTTATCACTCGAAATGGGGTGGTGGGACAGAATCAATCCCTGCAATGTAATAATATTATCAGATATTGGTTACAACAGAAATAATGCCAACATATCCCTTTCTGAATGTTACATTTTCTATAATATCGCGAGGGGTGTGCAGCGCAACAAAAGCAGCTTATATTGTGATTCTGGAGGAAGGGCAACATGGCTGCTAAGCCGTTGAAAACCTGCTGGATCGTTACCGAAGGCATCGCCGGCACGGAAAACCAGTGCATTGGCGTCGCAGAGGCGCTTGGCGTCGATTATGTCATCAAACGGATCAAGCTGCGTGCGCCGTGGAAGCAGTTCAGCCCCTGGCTGTGCTGGGGGCATAACTACGCGCTCGCCGCCGACAGCGATCCGGTCGCCCCACCCTACCCCGACCTCGTCCTCGCGAGCGGCCGCAAGAGCATCGGCATTGCCGCTCATATCCGCCGCGCGAGCCGCGGCCAGAGCTTCATCGTGCAGATCCAGGATCCCCGCATCGATCCAAAGCATTTCGACCTTGTCGTGGTGCCGCAGCACGATCCGACCCGCGGCGATAACGTGCTGGTGACCAAGGCCGGGCTGCACCGCGTGACCCAACAAAAGCTGGTCGCGGCCAAAGAGCAGTTTGAGAAGAAGTTTGAACTCGCCAAGCCGCGCGTGGCCGTGCTGATCGGCGGGTCGAGCAAGGCGCATACGATGACCCGCGAAAATGCCAAGACGCTGGCGCAGCAACTTCTGCATCTGGCGGAAAGCCCGGATATCGGCCTGCTCATCACCGCCTCCCGCCGCACGGGCGAGGAAAACGCGAAACTGCTGCGCGAAATGCTTCAGGGCCCTGCCATCTATTTCTGGGACGGCACAGGTGACAATCCCTATTTTGCCTTCCTCGCGCTCGCGGACTATATCATCGTCACCGAAGACAGCGTTTCCATGACCTCGGAGGCGCTGTCGACCGGAAAACCCGTCTATATCGCGGCTTTGGAGGGGGGCGCAAAGCGCCTTGACACGTTCCATAAAATCCTGCAAGAACAAGGTTATACAAGACCATTTACAGGGCTGTTGGAACACTGGTCCTATACGCCGCCTGACGATACGCAACGCGTTGCCGAGGAAATCCGGCGCCGCCTGAAAGGAAAAACAGATGTCCGCGCCACAGACGCATAACACCAAGGTCCTGATCATCGGCTCCGGCCCGGCCGGCTACACGGCCGCGATCTACACCGCGCGCGCGAACCTGAAGCCCCTGCTCGTCGCCGGGATGCAGCCGGGCGGGCAAATGACCGTAACCTCCGATGTTGAAAACTATCCGGGCTTCGCCGCGCCGATCAACGGCCCTTGGCTTATGGACCAGATGAAGATGCAGGCGGAACATGTCGGCACCGAAATGATCACCGACACGATCGTCAGCATCGACCTCAATTCCAACCCGAAAAAGGCGGTCGGCGACAGCGGCGACATTTACCTTGCGGATGCCGTGATCATCGCGACGGGCGCGCAAGCCAAATGGCTCGGCATCCCCTCCGAACAAACCTACAAGGGCAAGGGCGTCTCCGCCTGCGCCACCTGCGACGGCTTCTTCTACAAGAACAAGGAAGTCGTAGTGGTCGGCGGCGGCAACTCCGCTGTCGAGGAAGCGCTGTTCCTCACCAACTTCGCGACCAAGGTCACCGTCGTTCACCGCCGCGACAGCTTCCGTGCGGAAAAGATCATGCAGGACCGCCTGTTCAAGCATCCGAAGATCAATGTGATCTGGGACAGCGAAGTCGAGGAAGTCACCGGCGACACCGGTGTCACAGGCGTGAAACTGAAAAATATCAAAACGGGAGCCGTCACCGATCTGAAAACCGACGGTGTCTTTGTCGCCATTGGCCACAAGCCCGCCACCGACCTCTTCAAGGGGCAGGTCACGATCGATAACGATGGCTACATCGTCACCAAGCCTGATTCCACACAGACCAACATTGACGGTGTCTTCGCCGCCGGCGACGTGAAGGACAAAGTCTTCCGTCAGGCCGTCACCGCCGCCGGCATGGGCGCCATGGCCGCCCTCGAAGCCGACAAATACCTCGCCCACCTCGAAGCCCAGCATAACGTCGCGCCGGCAAAGAAAACAGCGAACGGGAACACGCCGAAGCCTTGATATACAGCGCCCCCCCTTCGTCATCCCCGCGCAGGGGGGGGATCCATGACGGTAAGCACATAGCCGTCGCTGTCGTCCTAAAGGCAACTGCTGGTAGATCTCCGCCTTCGCGGTCATGACGTAAGAGCGCAGATTAGAGGCGCGGTGCATTATTTCGCGCGGGCGGCCTCGTGCCCCAGGTTTCCAATAGCCCTTCGACCCCCTTCAGCAATTCGGAATCCTTGAACACCGTTAAATGCTGCTTCACGATCGAGAGCGCGGTATGCCCTTCCTTCGTCGCAAGGCGCGGGTCTGCGCCGCCTTCGAGCAGCAGACGCACAGTGCCCGCCACCCCGCAACTGACAGCGAACATCAGGGCAGTTTCGCCACGGGCGTTTTGTTTGTTCAGGTTCGCGCCATGATCGACCAACAGCCGGATAATCTCCTGGTGGCCGCCAGCCGCCGCGCTCATCAGCGCTGTGCGGTCGTCGAGCGCATCGGTATCGGCGGGTGCGCCGTTGCGGATGAGAAACCGTGCGATCTCCAGCTGCCCGCCGCTCGCGGCCGATTTCAGCGCCGCGCCATCAGCATAGGCGCCGGCTTCGATCAGCAACTGGGCAACATCCCTGTGCCCGCCCCAGGCAGCAGTATTAAGCGCCTGTTGGTCCGGAAAGGCGCCATGCTCGATTAGAAGGCGCGTTACAGCCAGGTGTCCGCCAGCTGCCGCCGAGACAAGGGAATGGGCATCCGGCACGCCGCCGCGATCGAGCAGCAACGTAACGATTGTCACATCGCCGCTGCCCGCTGCTGCTGACATAACAGAGCGCCAGCCATCCGGCTCAATCGGATTTATCGCCGCGCCGTGGGCAAGCAGCAGCTCCACCATGGGGCGATCGCCCCTGCCCGCTGCGATAGCCAGCGCCGTACCGCTCAGGCCGTTTCCGGCGTCGACCGCCGCGCCGTTGGCGAGCAGCACCTCGACCACCCCCATTTGGCCCGTCAGGGCGGCGTGCATGAGCGCCGTCTGCCCGATATAGGAATGGTGCCAGACGAGCGTGTCGATCGCGGCGGGGAATTCCTGCGCGAAACGCTCGACCTCCGCGACCCGTCCTTCACGCGCGGCCTCGACGAAGGCGTTGATTTCTTCCCAATCGGGTTCTTTGTTGAAGGCGTTCTTGAGCGAGGCGCGGGGCATGGTGAAATCCTTTCCAGATCGTTGAACTGATCCGAGCGTAGGCTGCCGCCTGTCATAGGGATAATATTAAATACGGATGACTGTAATAGGAATTCCCTATATCAGGCGACTTTAAGAAACTTTCCCAACCAATTGAAAAATAAAGACTTGGGTCAGCAAGAATCGCCACTAACCGAAGTCCCAAGTGCTTGACATTCCTTGTGAATTTTTATCGGCGCTGGCGCAAAATGCGGCGCACGACACGCGCAAATGCCGCAAAAAAAGGCCGCTTCCTTGCGAAAGCGGCCTTTTTGCTACGAAATTTAGAGCTGTTTACGCCGCAGCTTCCTGCGCGGTCATTGCCTGGCTGATGTAATCATTGACGTATTTCAGCATCAGTTCGGTCTCACCGGCATTGTTGAAGAAGTGGCCGGCACCCGGGATGACTTTGTAATCGACGCCGTTCGGGCCGCGCTGTTCGCGCAGTTTATCGCACAGCTTGTTGACGGATTCGATGTTCACGACCTGGTCGTTGTCGCCTTGGACGATCAGTCCTTCGTTCGGGCACGGGGCCAGGAAGTTGAAATCGTAGATGTTCGCGGGCGGGGCGATCGAGACGTAGCCGTCGATTTCCGGGCGGCGCATCAGCAATTGCATGCCGATCCACGCGCCGAAGGAGAAACCGCCGACCCAGACGCTGGACGCGCCGGGATTGACGCTTTGCAGCCAGTCGAGCGCCGACGCTGCATCGGAGAGTTCGCCCTCGCCGTGCGAAAATTCGCCCTGCGAGCGGCCGACGCCGCGGAAGTTGAAGCGCAGCGTGGAAAAACCACGCTCCGAGAATTTCTGGAAAAG
This sequence comes from Patescibacteria group bacterium, assembly GCA_035626855.1. GTDB lineage: Bacteria > Pseudomonadota > Alphaproteobacteria > Micavibrionales > UBA2020 > JAPWJZ01. The sequence continues at coordinate 12,520 of DASPMW010000074.1, read as the reverse complement.
TGAATAAGATATTTTATTGTTCATCGTGCCCCCGCGCTGCGGGTTCGGATGAAGGATCAAAGCAATCGGCGATCCGGGGATTTTAGCGTGTTTGTAGCGACCTTCAAGGCGTCCGGCAGGACCGGTAATCATGATCTCAGGCATTCAGTTAAGCCTCCGTGGCTTTTGTTGGTTGTTGTTGCCGTTTTTTTTATTGTTGTTTTTCTGCTATACAACCTCTACCGAGGAGGAAATGTACATTATGAAATTTTTTTGGCAAGAAAATTCTGAAATTCGCCAATAGTTTCAGGTGGTTGTAACCTTCTGTTGATAAGTATTACGGAAAGCTGTTGTACTCAAATGGAGCCTTTTAGCGGCACATTCCTCGACCATAACGCGACGAGTCCCTTGCGGCCGGAAGCGCTCGCCGCGATGCAGGAAGTGCTCGGTTTTCCGGGCAATGCCTCATCGATCCACAAGGCAGGGCGCGAGGCGCGCAGGAGAATCGAGGAAGCGCGCGGCGTTATTGCAAAGATGGTCAATGCGGGGCCGCGCGACATCGTCGTCTTCACCTCGGGCGCGACGGAGGCGAATAACCTCGCACTCCGGGCACAGGGCATGGAGCGCATTATCGCCTCGGCGATCGAGCATCCTTCCGTCCTGAACGCCGCGCCGGAGGCGCAGATCATTCCCGTGCAGCCGAACGGCGTCATCGACCTTGCGGCGCTCGACGCAATGCTGACCGGCAACCAGCAGCAGACGCTTGTTTCCGTCATGATGGCGAATAACGAAACCGGCGTTATCCAGCCCCTGCGCGAGGTCGTCGAAATCGCGCGGCGTCACGGCGCGCTCGTCCATACCGACGCGGTGCAGGCGGCGGGACGGATGCTCGTCGACATCCAGGCGCTCGGCGCGGATTTCCTCTCCCTCTCCTCCCACAAGCTGGGCGGCCCGCAGGGCGTCGGCTGCCTTGTGATCGCCAACTGCCTTGCCGTTGCGCCGCAGATCCTTGGCGGCAACCAGGAAAAGAATTTGCGCGCTGGCACCGAAAACCTGGCCGGCATCGTCGGCTTCGCCCGCGCGGCGGAGCAGACGGATATCGACAAATTCCACAGGCTCGGCGTGCTCCGCGACCGGCTGGAGAAAGAGCTGATGGCGCTTGCACCGGGTTTAAGGATTTTCGGCTTCGACGCGCCGCGGGTGCATAACACGAGCATGTTCGCGCTGCCGGGGGCAAGCTCGGAAACGCAGCTGATCGCGCTCGACCTCGCGGGGATCTGCGTCTCCAACGGCTCCGCCTGCTCGAGTGGCACGGTCAAAATCTCCCACGTCCTGCGCGCGATGGGCGCGAGCGACACGGACGCCGGCGCCTCGCTCCGCGTCAGCCTCGGCTGGAACACGACGGAGAAGGATATCGATTATTTCCTGACGAAATGGTCGGAGATGTATAACAGGGTGAAATCGCGGCTGGGTTCCGCGCAATAAGAGGGAAAGAAAAATGCCAAAAATGACCTTCATCGAAAAGAACGGCGAGCCCTTGGAAGTGGACGCCCCGAACGGGCTTTCGGTCATGGAGATTTCGCACAAGCACGGGATCGATATCGAGGGCGCCTGCGGCGGCTGTCTTGCCTGCGCGACCTGCCACGTCGTGGTGCATCCCGACTGGTACGGCAAACTGCCGGAGAAAAAGGACGAGGAAGACGACATGCTGGACCTCGCCTTCGACCTCAAGAAAACCTCGCGCCTCGGCTGCCAGCTGCTGATGAACGATAAGCTTGACGGCCTCGTCGTTGCGCTGCCGGGCGCGAAGACGCCCTGGGAAGACTAATCACTGTCATACCCGCGCAGGCGGGGATCCAGTACCGTTGTCGTAAAACGGCTGCAGCAAACAATGGACAAGCAGTACTTCGTTTATATTCTGACGAACAAGCGCAATGGTACCCTTTACACCGGCGTCACCGGAGAGCTAGTTGCGCGTACGTTCCAACACAAAGAAAAGACCGGTTCCGATTTCACTGCCAGATATGGGCTAAACTATCTGGTCTGGTTCGAGGCGCACAACACGCCGCAGGCTGCGATCACCCGCGAGAAGCAGATTAAAAAATGGCGGCGGGAATGGAAGATACGGCTGATTGAAGAATTTAATCCGGCCTGGATTGACATGTATACGCGGATTTCCAGTTAGACCTCGTGGATAGGCTTGGGTTTTTATAACCACGGTACTGGATCCCCGCCTTCGCGGGGATGACACTCGGGAGGTATCACTTCGGCGACTTGCTGTTCGCGTTCGAGGGCTTGACGATGAACTTGGCTTTCATGGCCTGGTTATAGCCGTCGATGATTTCCTTGGGGGTGCAGCCGGGCTCGAATTCGACGGAGACATGCGGCAGGTGGATGATGAGCGGCTGGAGGGAGCTGCGCATAAGGTTGGCGAAGTTGCGCGCGGCGGTGCGGATGTTGAAGCCGCCCTCCGGCGTGAACTCGATGACGTGATCGTGGTCGCCGTCCATGGACTTGCCTTTCCCGTCTTTCCGGCCGCCTTTAGCCATGATCCTCCTTACGCGCGGTAAGCAAAACTATTCCCGCGATTTTAGTATAGCAACCGGGGCTGAAGGAACGGTAAATGGTGCAAGGGTTTGATTTGACAAAGTTCCCACACCACCTGCCCGCATTCGTCATCCCCGCGCAGGCGGGGATCCACCAGCATCTGCCACGCAGAACACGGCGCGGTCGGGGACCGGTGTGGATCCCCGCCTACGCGGGACGACGAAGGTCCGGTAAATATGAAAAATACTTGTTTTTATAAGCGAAGCGGGTATATTACGCGCCATGAACAGCCTTGGTTTTGACAAAGACCCGAAACAGACCCGCGTCGTGGTCGCCATGTCCGGCGGCGTCGATAGCTCGGTCACGGCCGCCCTCCTCCATGAGCAGGGCTATGAGGTCGTGGGCATCACCCTGCAGCTCTATGACCACGGGCAGGCACTCGCCAAGAAAGGCGCGTGCTGCGCCGGGCAGGATATTTACGACGCAAAGCGTGTCGCGGAAAAACTCGGCTTCGAGCATTACGTCCTCAACTACCAATCCCGCTTTCAGGACAATGTGATCGAGGATTTTGTTGAGAGCTACCTTAAAGGCGAAACGCCGATCCCCTGCGTCAAGTGCAACCAGAATGTGAAGTTCAAGGACTTGCTGGAAACAGCTCGCGATCTGGGTGCAGACTGCATGGCAACCGGCCATTATATCCAGAGAATTGGCGGCCAAAAGAATGCCGAGCTCCACCGCGCGGTCGATCCTTCTAAAGATCAAAGTTACTTTCTCTTCGCAACCACGCAGGAACAACTGGATTTTCTGCGCTTCCCGCTGGGCGGCTGGAGCAAGGATGTGACGCGCGGCCATGCCGAGCGCTTCGGACTTGCCGTCGCCGATAAGCCCGACAGCCAGGACATCTGCTTTGTGCCGAACGGCTCATATGCCAAGGTGGTCGAGAAATTCCGGCCCGGCGCGCTGCAGGGCGGCGACATTGTGCATATCGACGGGCGCGTGCTCGGCCGCCATGACGGCATCATCAATTACACGGTCGGCCAGCGCCGCGGTCTGGGCATTGGCGGCGGTCATACCGAAGGCAATGCGCCGCTCTTCGTCGTCGGCCTGCGGCCCGACAGGAACCAGGTCGTCGTCGGCCCCTATGAGGCGCTGGCGCGGGATACCATATTCATGAAGGACTGCAACTGGCTCGTGCCGGCCCTGCCCGAAGACGGGCTGGAGGTGGAGGTCAAGCTGCGCTCCGCCCAGCCGCCGCTGCCCGCTCGACTGTTCGCGGACCGCGCGGTTCTGTCGGCCCCGGCCTTCGGCGTCGCCGCCGGCCAGGCCTGCGTCGCCTATATCGGCAACCGCGTGATTGGCGGCGGCTGGATCACCGGCGCGGATAACCAGACCATTTCCGTCGCGGCCTGATCAGCGTTTCAGCTGGAAATTCGATGCCGCTTTGGCGACCGGGGCAGACTGCCGGGCCTCGGCTGCGGCGACGGCTGGCTTTGTTTCGATGGCCGCCGCCGCGCCACGGCCGTAATCATCGAAGCGCGCGGAGATATGATCGAGCTCTTCGCGGGCCAGCAGTTTCGGCGCCGCCCCGCCCTCCAGCGAGTTTTCGAGGGTTCGTGCCAGTTGGTTTGACAGCGTGCCGTCTTCATGCCCGACGCCATCGAAAACCGCCATGGTCACGCTCTGGCCCCTCAGGTCCGTCTGGCTGTGCAGGGCGGTCGCGATGATCGTGGTATTGTCCTCCGCGCCGAGTTCGGTTGCGCGCTCGGCCAGATAGCGGGAGATATCCTGCGCGCCCGGATGAGCCTTGAGGTAGCCAGCGATATCGGCCGCCATATCCTTGCCGGGGCCGAGATAAGCATCGGTCAGTCCGTCCGACGCCGTCACGACGAAGGCGCGCTCGCCCGGTTTCAGTGCAATTTTTTCGATAATCACGTTATCCGCGCCCGCCATGCCGAGGCTGCCGAATTCAGTGACGTGGTAATCGGCGTCGGGAATTTTCTCCTGCGGCTTTAAAATGCTGACGCTGTTATCCGCCGCGACGGTAACGATAAAGACCGGTGAATCGCCGCGGCTGCCGGTGGTGACGTCGAAGGCGCCCTGCCCCGTCTGCGCGATATTGGCGATGACGCCGGTCGAGCCGTCCATCGCGGTTTCCGTCGCGTCATGCAGCTTGTGCATCAACGTGCGCATGCCGTCATCGCCGAGCGGTGGGCCGTTCATGACGGTATAGTTATCGGCCTGCCCCAGGCTCGGCGCGCCTTGATAAACGCCCGAGGTCTGGTACGCACCGGTCACCGAAGTGCCGGTTTCAAACTGCTCGCTGACATCTTTTGGCGCTATGCCGCTCATGCCCTGCCGCCGCTTCACAACTGCCGCGATTATAACATTATGATTATTGCAGCGCCGTTAACCGCCCGCACGGCGCAGTGATAAGCCCTTGATTCTGCTCACCCCGAAGATGCTTGACAGAAAGCCCCAAAAACAGGCATAAAACCCTACCATTTTGGCGGGGTAGCTCAGTGGTAGAGCAGAGGAATCATAATCCTTTGGTCGGGGGTTCAAATCCCTCCCTCGCTACCATCTCTCTCAAATCATTCGTCTTTTAGTTCCCCTGCCGCAACGGTGTTCGGCGGGCGCAGGAACTATAACCGTCGTCGTCGCATTTGTCGTGCAGTCGCGGGATGCAACCCGCCCTGTTCACAATGCAACCCGCCCTGTTCACAAATGAAGGAATTCCCCCATGCTTGATATGCTCATGTCTGACAAACATGCCATTGCGCTCCTGAAGAAAGACCATGACGAGGTCGATGCGCTGTTCAAGGCATTTGAAAAATCTGACTCGAAAGCGGAAAAAGAAAAAATCATCCAGCAGGCGATCAATGCGCTCAAAATGCATGCGATCGTCGAGGAAGAGATTTTCTATCCCACCGTGCGCAAGCAGGTCGGCGCGGAGATCATGGACGAGGCGGACGAAGAGCATCACGTCGCGAAACTGCTGATCGCTGAGCTGGACCAGAAAAACGGCGGCGGGGATCACCGCTTTGCGAAGTTCACCGTGCTTGCCGAGAACATCAAGCACCACGTGAAGGAAGAAGAAGACATCATGATGCCGAAGGCGCAGGAAACCAAGGTTGATTTCGAAGCGCTCGGCGAGATGATCCTCGAGCGCAAGCAGCAGCTGATGGAAAAAGGCATTCCTGTTGACGCCGAGCACAAGCTGATGGCGAGCGCAGGCATGGGCAACCGTGGCGACTCTCCTGCGGCGGCCGCCAAGCGCAAAAAACCCGTTATCCGCAAATCGACGAAAAGCAGCGGCGACGAATCCCGCGCATAAGGACCGGACAATGGCAAACACCGAAGACCACAAAAGCGCGAATGAGAAACCGGGCGGAGGGGGACAGCGTCCCTCCTACCCTGCCGGGCAGAAAATTCCCGGCAAGGACGAGCGCCCGGGCGAGCAGGTCGAGAATGTGACCAGCCGCACCCCGGATCCGCGCTAACGCCATGCGTCTCAACAACCTCCGCCGCAGCTCGAACGTGAACGACCGCCGGGGCTCCGGTGTCGCTCTCGCGGGCGGCGGCGGCGGCGTTTTTGTGCTCGCCCTGATCGTTTACCTGATGGGCGGCGATCCGACCGGCCTCATCGTCAACGGCGTCTCGCAAATGTCGCAGCGATCGACGCTATCGCCGGAGCAGGAAGCAAAGCAAAAAGATTTCGTCGCGGCGGTTCTCGGCAATACCGAAGACGTCTGGGGCGAAATCTTCCGCGCGCATGGCAGCAGCTACCGCCAGCCGGTGCTGACCCTTTTCGCCGGCGCTGTTGATTCCGCCTGCGGCCGGGCGGGCGCGGCGATGGGCCCGTTCTACTGCCCGATGGATCAGCGCGTTTACCTCGACCTTTCGTTCTTTAACGATCTCGAGCGGCGCTTCGCCGCGCCGGGGGATTTTGCGCGCGCCTATGTCATCGCGCATGAAGTCGGCCACCATATCCAAAATCTTGAGGGCACCTTCGACCGCGTGCAGGCGCGGCAGCAAAGATCCAGTGACAGCGCTGCGCGCGCCCTCTCGGTCCGCGTTGAGCTGCAGGCAGATTGCTATGCGGGCGTCTGGGCGAACCGCGCGCAGGCGCAATTCGGCGCAATCGAGCCCGGCGATATCGACGAGGCGCTGAACGCCGCAACCCAGATCGGCGATGACCGCCTGCAACAGCAGAGCCAGGGGCATGTGGTGCCGGATGCCTTTACCCACGGCACGTCGGAGCAGCGCTCCCGCTGGTTCAACACCGGCTTCAAGGCCGGCCAGATCGAGGCCTGCGACACCTTCGGTGCCGGCAAAATCTAGTCTTCCCAAGCCGATACGTAATAGAGGATTTTTTTACGAACAGGTGTTACAATAGGGCGTCCACAAGGGGTCCCCAACGCCATGTCGCCAGACAGCCTGCCATCGCTGCGCTTCGATTTCGCAAAGGCCGTCGCCGATGCACGCCGCGACTTCCCCGAGAAGACGCAGAAGGTCGCCTTTTTCAACCTGGACGACCCCGATGTCGGGTCGCAGATGGAGAAGTTTTACGACGGACTCTCGCCTGAGAATAAACGCAATATCGACGCCATCCGCCAGGAAGATCCCGATTTCCTGACGCCCAAGGACTGGCCGCATGCCTGGCGCTCCCCGGTCGACGGGGTCGGACTGATGACGGCTTATGGGTCGCGCGAACACCGCACCGACATGGAGACGCTTGCCTATAAAGGCCTCGATGTGCAGAAGCAGCTCCACTACACCTTTGCGCACGAGCTCGGGCACCTTGTCGTCAAGGATGCCGACCGCGCGGGAAATTCCGCCGAACATGCGGCTGACGCCTTTGCCGTGCTGCGGGGCTTTCAGTCGAGCTTTCTAAAAAAGGATGACGTGAGGGTGATCGCCGAGGGCCGCGATATGCTGGGCTGGCTGAACTGCGACATCAGCCATATCTCCTCGATGACCATGGACGCGCTCGTCATCAATCCGAAGAGCGTTGAATTCACCGCCCTGACGCCAGGCGAGATCGCAAAGATCGCGGTTCAGCATGCCCAGGCGTTCTCCCAGTCTGCTGAGCCCGGGGCGACACGCGCGCTGCGGAGCGCGATACCCACCTGGGGTTTCGGCCGTGAAAACCGGCTGCAGTCCGGCCTGGAGGGGCTGGCGGAGCTTGTCGCGCGCAATGAAAAATCCTCGCTCACTTTCTACGTCGCTGCGCGCATCCTGCTGACCGCCAAGGCGCGCAAGGAAGCGGGAGACCCAGACCTCGCGGCCATGGACATGTCGGGGGCGAACTGGGACAAAACCTTCAAGCGCATCGAAAAGGCCGGGCGTCACAAAAAGGTGGCGGAGGATAAACCGAAAACGCAGCTGCAGAAACTCGCCTCCCGCCTCAAGCCCCTTTCCATTTAAGCATAAAAAAAAACCGCCGGGGATTAACCCGGCGGTTTTTTTTTCGACCGAAGCCGCGCTCTTTATTTACGCAGCAGCAGCGCGAGGACGAAGCCGGCGCCAAATGCCATCAGGCCCGATTTGAGGGGCTCCTGGCGGATGCGCTCGATCACGGCGTCCTGGGTAAGGACGAGCTGGTCTTTCGCGACGGTCGAATATTCCTTGGCGCGGGTCTGCGCTTCGGCGGCGACGACGCGTGCGCCCTCTTTAGCGTGCTCGACTGTTTTCTGGACATCGCTGCGCAGGGTTTCAGCCGTTTCGCGGATCTTGGCGGCGTTGTTGACCGTGCTGTCGGCCTTGTAGCCGTCGGTGTTGTTATAAGCCATCTGATATCTCCTTTAGTATTGTTAAAACTCAAGGCAGCCAACGCGCAGCGTGTTTATTCGTTCCCAGCGGGTATGATATGATCGCGACAAGGGGATAACGCATGGAAACAGATATTTACGCGCAGGCATTATGGGTTTCCGGCCTGATCGGGAGCATCGCCTTCGCCATTTCGGGATTCATGGCGGGGGCGCGCAAGGGGCTGGATATCATGGGCGTCTTCATCCTGGCATTCCTGACCGCGAATGGCGGCGGCATCCTGCGCGACGTCCTGACCGGCGCCGCGCCCCTTGTCATGAAAAGCGCGGCCCCTTTCTGGATCGCGGCGGGCACCGTGCTCGCCTGCTGGATAGCGCGGCTGCAAAAATACCGGGGCATCGAGCGCAACTGGCTGTTCATCGCGAGCGACGCCATTGGCCTGACGGCCTTCGCTATCACCGGCGCGCTCACGGGCGTGTCTCTCGGCCTGCACTTCTTCGCGGTGCTGACATTGTCGCTGCTGACCGCTGTCGGTGGCGGCATCATCCGCGACCTGCTCGTGAAGGAAGTGCCGGAAGTTCTGCATGGCGGATTTTACGGCAGCGTCGCGCTGCTCGCCGGCTGCGCCGTTTTCGCGCTGCACGAAGCCGTTTTGGCGAGCCCCGTCGCGATTACCGTCACATTCTGCGGCGGGGTCGCGCTGCGCCTTGTCGCTTATAAGTATGCCTGGCGTCTTCCGAAAATCACCTCGCCATAAAAAATTCAGCGCCGTAAGACACATGTAAGCACCAAGTGCTATCTTGGAATTAAGGGCGCGAACAAGCAGTGGCTGCTGTTCGCCATCACCCGCACATAGTGCGGCGCGCGGTTCAGGCAAGGTCTGCCGCTTCAATTTCAACAGTAACTTACCGGTGGAGGCATTACATGCTGCTCCTGAAGAAAATCATGAAGCCTTTTCAGCGCCCGCAGGAGGAAGATATCCTCGCGCGCATCAACCGCCAGCTGATGTTCAGCCGCAGCGAACCGCTGTCGCTTGGCATTGAATGTGAATTCGGCATCGTCGACGCCGCCACCTGCGCGCCGAAGCCCGTCGCGCTCGGCATCGTCAAGCAAGCGAACGACCCCGCGATACAGCATGAGCTGTACCAGCACATGATCGAGATCACGAGCGATGTTGCGGGCAACGTGAAGGACGCTGTCGCGAAGCTGAACGATCGCCTTTCGGTGATCATGGCCCCGCTGCCAGCGCATAGCGCCGCCCTGATCGCGGCAGGCAGCCTGCCGCTTTTCAACCAGTCGCAGGCTGTGCCGACGGAGACCGAGCGCTACAAATTGCTGCGCGAGACGCGGCAGGAGCTTTACCGCCGCTTTACGACGCTTGGCATGCATATCCATATCGGCATGAGCGACACGCAGTCCTGCATCCGCTACCAGAATTTTTTCCTGCGCTTCCTGCCGCATTTGCTTGCGCTCAGCGCCAGCTCGCCCTTCGAGGAAGGCCGCGACACGGGCTTTGACAGCATCCGCCCGGCGGTAACCGAATCCATGCCGACCGGCGGCCCGCCCTACCAGTTCGAGAGTTGGCAAGAATACAAGGACCTCTGCCGTTCGATGGCGCGCTCGAACTCCATCTCGGACCTCAAGGACCTATGGTGGGACATCCGCCCCTGCCCGCGCTATGGCACGCTGGAGCTGCGCATCTGCGACCAGCCGGCGACCATGGCGGAGGTCGGCGCGATCGCGGCCTTCGTCCATTGCCTCGGGCATTGGTTCTCCGAGCACCAGCAATGGCTCGACGACATGCCGCGCCCGGCTGCCTGGCGCATGCGGGAAAACAAGTGGCGGGCCATGCGCTATGGGCTCGACGCCGAGATCGTCGCCGACAATTTCGGCACGGTTCGCCCCTTGCGCGAGGACATCGCGCAGTGGGTCGAGCGTCTCGCCCCGATTTACGAACGGCTCGGCTACGAGCAGTACCGTGACACGCTGGAAGCCGTGCTTGCAAACGGCAACAGCGCGCAGCGCCAGAAGCGCGTCTATGCGGCGGAGGGAAATTTCGAGGCGGTATATCGCCATATCGCCATGGAAACGGCGGCCGGCCATCCGCTCTGGGAAAAACTCGCGCCGGTGATGGAGGAATTGCCGGAGCCGACGCCGCTGAACCATTACCAGTATCCGCATTACCTGCCGCAGGGCTATGGCCTGTGGCTTTTCTGAAGGGGGCAAAAATGACAGTCAAAAAACGCGTCGGGGTTTTTCTGCCGCCAAAGCACCCTTCGGGCAACGTGATTGAAGGCAACGGGCTGATGCCGCCGGAGGTGCGTGAAAAACTCGTCGCCGGCCTCGCCGCGGTCGAGGGGATCGAGGTCGTCTCCTGCGACCTTGCGACGGCGCATATCCGCAACGGCAAGGTCTATAACGGCGAGCTTTGCCTCTCCGATCTCGACCTCGTGCTGTGGTATTTCGTGACCCATCTGCCGAACAGCTGGAGCGTGACGGTCCTGCGCACGCTTGCCGCCGGGACGCGCGTGGTGCCCGACCCGAACGGGCTGCTGGCGGGGCTCGATAAATTCAACGCGCATACGATACTGCGCCAGTCCGGGCTGCCGACGGCGAATTACTGGATGTTCCCGGCCGCGACAGCAAATGCTTTGGCGGCACAAGTGACCGCGACCGGTCCCGCGCTGCTCAAGCCGACGCTGGGCGCTTTCGGGCAGGGCATCCATATGGTCAAGACCGCGCGGGAGCTGATCGACGCGGTCGAATACGGGCAGTCCTTTAACGGCGAAAAGCTGCAGATATTCTGCGAGGAATTCGAGGAAAACGATATATCGAAATGGATCAGCACGACCGTCATCGACGGCGAGCTGGTCTATGGTTACCGCAAGCGGCCGGAAAAATTCGTGGATAACTGGAAAGTTTATGACGCGGACCGCAAGGGCGGCGGCGTGGACTGGGCCGACGCGACGCCGGTACAGGACATCGCGCTGCGCGCCGCAAAGGCGCTTGGCGCCGATGTCATCGGCTTCGACTTCATCTATTCCACCGCCCGCCGCCAGTACCTGATCGTCGACGAAAACACTTTCCCCGGCATGTATCCGGAATGTTTCGAGCAGTCAGGCACCGGCTGCTGGGCGACGCATTTCCTGCGCATGTCCCTCAATCACCTGGGCAAGCGCCTGCCCGTCACAGCAGCGGCTTGATTTTGGCGGCGATCGTATCCGAGCCATCGCTGCCCTTCATGATCGCGACCATCTTGTCGTCAGGCGACATCAGGTAGACGAAGCCGGAATGGTCTATGGTGTAATTCTTGCCGTCCTCGGTCGAGCGTTTTGCCGCGTAAACCTTGTACTTGGTTTCGGCGTCCTTCAGCTGCTCCTCCGTGCCGGTCAGGCCGATAATGGACTTGCCGAATTTAGAGGCGTAATCCTTGACGACCGCCGGCGTGTCGCGCGCGGGGTCGGTCGTGATGAACAGCGCCTGGATTTTTTCGGCGGCGGGGCCCAGTTTTTCCAGCGCCTCCACCATCGCGTCCATCGTCACGGGGCAGATCTCGGGGCAACTGGTGAAGCCGAAGAAGACAAGCTTGTACTTGCCGGGCCAGGATTTCTCCGTCACCTGGTTGCCGTCGCCGTCAACGAGCGAGAACGCGCCGCCGACCGTGGAACCGGCAACGCCCTCCGCATTGGCGATATGGCTGGAAAAAAGGAAAGCGAACGCCGCCAGCGCGGCCAGGAATTTAGTCATGATTGTTTATCCTTGTTGGGATTGAATGGTGTCATGGCGCAGGCGGGCTGCGCGTTATCTTGGGAAATACGGGGATCGCCGGTCAACGATGCAAACGGAAAACGGGCGGCCCTTGCGGATCGTAGTTTTTGGAAAGCGTCTGTTCAGCCATCTGGGTTGGCGCTGGCGGCTTGCGCGCCTCAGGCGCAAACAGCGGCGCGGGCATCTGCGGCGGCGTCAGTGGCACGGCGCTCGTGAAACTGGCATCATAGGCGCAGGGCGCGGCTTGGTGAGGCTGCGGGTGCTCGCCGCCATCATCCTGCACCGGCAGCTGGTCGCCCGTCACATAAACAGTCGCGCTGCCCGTGGCGCCCGAGCAGATCACGAGCGGGAACAGCTGTCCCGGCTGCGCCGCGAAGGCTGGCATGAAACCGGCGGGCACCATGCCGCGCGCGACGACGGCGAGAAGCAGCAGGCAGCGCAGGAACTGGATGAATAT
>DASPMW010000073.1:0-4082 GCA_035626855.1 Patescibacteria group bacterium | reverse complement strand
GCCTTTTCCAGGAGTGGAATGGCGCGTTTCAGGTCGGGCTCGACCGCCATGACCTCGGCGCGATCCCGCTCCCCCTTCTTCAGTATTTCGCCGAGCAGCGACTGCGCCCGCGGCTGGCCTGCATCGGCCGCCTTGCCCAGCCATTCGAGCGCCTTCGGGATATCGCGCGGAACGCCGTGGCTGCCCCAGAAATCACGGCCGGCGTAATACCAGGCATCCACATCCCCTTTCTCCGCCGCCTTCATGAACCATCCATGCGCGGCAGACCAGTCGCTTTCCTTGCCGTCGTGGTAAAATTCGCCGATCGCGCGCATCGCAGCCGCGTCGCCCGCATCGGCCTTTTTCTTCAGGTCTTCGGGCGGCGGGAATTTCGGCGGCTCGGCCGCGGCCGTGCCTTCAAAGGCCGGCGCGCTGACCGTCAGGCCGGAGCGCTGGAACATCGCGGGAATATCCGGGGCGGCTTGCTTCTCCGCCGCCGCTTTCTCCCCGGCAGGCGCAGGCGCCGTTTGTTCGGCAGCGTGGCATTGTTGCGAAAGGCCCGCAACGCCGATCATGATCGCGAGCGCTACGACGGCAGATTCAGGCTTGAACATCATTTCCTCCTCGAATTTCCTTGAGCAGCACTTCCCTGCGGCAGCTGCGCTAAAAGTCGGATTTATTCAGCATTTCCGTGGCGGCGACCTGGGCGCGCCGGTGGGATTCCAGCGCCGCGCGCTCCCGGGCATCGGCCAGCTCGGCCGGAGTGTTCTGCTTTTCGAGGCGCGCAATGGCGTCCGCGATCTTCCCGGTCAGATCCTCCATGGTGCCGAAACTGTGCGAATTGCCGCGCGCGAGCTCGTACCAGAAATACGCGCGCGCGGGGGACTTCTCCACGCCCTCCCCCCGCTCATACGCACCGGCGAGGTAGTAAGCCCCTTCGCGGGACTGCGACAGCGCCGCCTGCTCGTACCACAGGGCGGCGCGCGCGGGATCCTTTTCGACGCCGCTGCCGGTTTCATAGAGCCGCCCGAGCTGCCAGGCGGAATTGGCGATCGCCTCCATGAACAGGGATTGTGTTTCCGGACGCTCGACGAAACGCTCCGACTCCTGCTTTGCAACATCGCCGTCGCGCGCCGCGGCAAGAAACCATTTGGCGGCCTTGGCCGGGTCCTTGCCCGCGCCGTCAGGGTCGCCGTTGACATAGGCAAAGCCCAACTGGTACTGCGCCAGCACATCGCCGGCTTCCGCCGCACGCTGGTAAAACACGAGGCTCTTCGCGAAATCCCGCTCGACGCCGCTGCCGAACCAGTATTGCTCGCCCAGGATGCGCGCCGCGCCGGGGTGACCCTGCGCCGACGCCAGCTGCAGCCATTTATGCGCGGCCGTTTCATCCTGTATCTTTTCAAATTGCCCGTAGTAAAGCGCGTAGCCAAGGATGTACTGCGCTTGCTTGTCCCCTTTTTCCGCCGCGCGCTGCAGCAGCGCTTTTCCCTTCGCAAGGTCATAGGGAAAGCGCCGGCGCTTGTCGACTTCGGCAAGCCCTGTCAGGTAGGCTTCGCCGAGCAGCCGCTCCGCGCCCGCGCTGCCTTGGGCCGCGGCTTTCTCGAGCCACTTGATCGCCTCGTCATTGTCCCGTTCCAGCCTGTAGAGGAAATCATGGCCGGCGTAATACTGCGCCTCCGCATCACCGGCAACCGCCGCCTTTAAATACCACTTATGCGCTTCGGCCGCGTTGGCAGGCTGTGGCGCTTTCTCGTAGAACCTGCCAAGCTCGCGCATCGCCGCGGGGTCGCCTTTATCCGCCTTTTGCTGCAGTTCTGCGGGCGGGGTTGCCACGCCCTCATTGGCGACAGCCGGACCGTGAAGAGTCAAAGAGATGGCAAGGGAGACGGCAACGGCAAGCGCAGCGCGGGAGATATGCATGATGGCCCCTGACTGGAAGCGGGAAATCGCGAACGGATTTATCCATTTTACCAAAGCTTCCACCGCGTGGAAAGCGGCCGGCTTTGTTGAACGCGCGATTACCCTTGCCTGATCAAGGAGATAGCATGGAATTTGTATTCAGGAACGTCTCTGCCCGGATCACCGCGGCGCGGGCATGGAATCCAGGAACTTCTTCCGCTCCTCGGGCGGCAGGGCCTTGGCGATATCGCTGCCGAGCGCCTGGCCGAGAGTCATAAGCTTCTGCGTTTCCTCGCGCACTTCCTTAAACGCGCGGTCGAGGTCTTCCTGTTTATAGTCCGGCTGCGCCATGATGTCTTTCACCCTGCCGCGCTTTTCGCGCACGATCTTCATCTGCTGGCGGACGGCGGGGAAGCTTTCTTCGGCCGCCGCGCGCGCCTTGCGGCGGCTTTCGGGGCTCAGGTCGCGGAAGCTTTTCATGAGCTTGGCGACGGGCGGTTCGCCCCCCATGCCGAGGCGTCCCGGCCCCATATGCCGTCCCGCGACAATGCCGCCCAGAAAGACGTTCGCCGTCAGCGACAGGAACAGGAGCACGCCAAGCCAGAGTTTCGTGCGGTCGGTGGTCATCGTCATATCGTATCCTCCATCCCGATATCGCCGAACAGCAGGCCCGGCGGCAGTTCGCCTTCATCCGCGCCCATGCTGCCAATCGCGACGCCAAGCAGCGCAACGCAGCCAAAGCAGGCCGCCTTCAGCGCGAGGCCGTAGCGCAGTTCCGTCATGAAGCGCAGCACCATTGCGCCAGGCGCCGGTTTTTCTTCGGCGCGTATCTGCGCGAGGTGCGGCACGACGGTCGTGATCCGCTGCAGCAGCGTATCCGGCGCTTCCTCGACCTTCATATTGCGTAGTTTATGTTCCCAGTCGTTTTGCATCGCCACCCCTTTCCTCCTCCAGCATGCCCCGCATCGCTTTTCGCGCGCGCACCAGCAATCCTTCCAGCGCCTTGATATGCATATCCATCGCGGCCGCCGCTTCGGGGTTGGTCAGCCCCTGGAAGTAGCACAGCGTGACCGCGATCCGCTGCCGCTCGGGCAATTGCGCCAGGGCCGCCCGCACCCGTTGATCCGTTTCGCGCTGCGAGAGCATCGCCTCGCTCGAGGGATCGCCGCTTGCAAGGTCTTTCGGCACCTCGCCGCCCGTGTTCCTGTTTTTCCGCAGGTGGTCGTTGCAGCAGTTGACCACGATGCGGTAGAGCCAGGTCGTGAAGGCGGATTTTCCATCCTGCCATTTCGGCCCGTAGATCCAGAGGCGCGTGAACACGTCCTGCGCGACATCCTCCGCATCCGCCTGTTTCTTCACCATCACCCGCGCGATCGAATAGACGCGGTTCAGGTGGCGTTTCGCGAGCGCGTCGAAGGCAAGCTTGTCCCCGCCCGCGATGCGGGCCATGAGCTCCTCGTCCCTTGCCTTGTGCAAGTCCATTCAGTCCCGCGCTTCGTCATTTCCATCCGGCCTTCCAGCCGCATCGCTATCATAAAGGCTTATCCGCGCTGCGGGTAAGGCTAATCCCTTCGTCCCCGGTTATTATGTATCTTATACAGGGAAGGAAACGCCTCCCCTGCGCGGGTCCGGCGGATTTTAATAAAATGCTGAATTTTATCGCTTATTTGGACAGCTGTCCGAGTTCGGCGCGCAACCGCGCCTTGCGGACCTGACGAAGCAGGGCGACTTCCTCGCGGTCTGGGCCGTGGCGCAGCGCGCAGATATTCACGAACGGCAGCAGCAGCGCAGCGAGGCCGAGCAGGCGGTGCTCGGTGCGGTAGGCATTTGCGATGAAGACGAGGACGGTAATGGCGAATGCGATATTGAGGAAATAGGCGGCGCAGCGGATATAGCGGTCCATTGATTTACCCCTTTGAATATGATGGTATCCTAGGTGAGATTTTCATTTCGCACAACCGCATGATTTCAGGGGAATTTTTCATGATGACGCGCATCGGCCTCACCCTTTTCGCCCTCTGCCTGCTCGCGCCCGTTTCGGTGCTGGCGCAGGAGCAGCCGGGCAATATCGAAACGCCAAGCAAGATCACCGCCGCGACCGTTTATTCCGACCGCGCCAAAGTGACCCGCGTTGCGGTGGTCGATGTGCCGGCCGGCGCGCATACCGTGGTTTTCACCGGCTTGCCGCCGTCGCTGATGCC
>DASPMW010000072.1:0-21236 GCA_035626855.1 Patescibacteria group bacterium | reverse complement strand
GCTCGAGCGTACGCGCCAGGATATCCGTGCTCATCGCGGCAATGGTGATCGGCCGTCCCCGCATCGAGCCTGAATTGTCGATGAGCAGCGAAACGACCGTGTCGCGGAAATCCGTTTCGCTTTCCTGTTTATAGCTGACCGGCCAGTAGGGATTGGCGACGGCCCGCGAAAGGCGTGCGCTGTCAAGAATCCCTTCCTCGAGGTCGAACTGCCAGGAGCGCGTCTGCTGCGCGAGCAATTTACGCTGCAATTTATTGGCGAGGCGCGTGATGACGCCCTGCAGATGCGTCAGCTGCTTGTCGAGCATCTTGCGCAGTTTTTGCAGCTCCTCGGGCTCGCAGAGGTCGCGGGCATCAACGATTTCGTCGAACTGTGCCGTGTATATCTTGTAATCCCCGTAATGCGCGTTCTTGTGATCACGCGGCGTGTTCTTGCGAGCGTCCTCGTTGTCGTCGGCGTCGTCGAACTCCTGGTCGTCCATTTCCTGGCCAGCCATGCTTTCCGCGTCGGCTTCCGCCGCTTCGCCGCTTTCGGCTTCCTCGGTGACGTCGGTTGGCGGCGTCGACTTGCTTGTGTCCTGTTCGGCGGCTTTTTCGGCGCCTTCGCTTTTCTGCTCTTCCTGGCTCTGGTCTTCTTGCGGTTGCGGCGGAGGCTCGGAGGGGGCCGAGGGCATGTCCATCTTGTCGATCAGATGGTGGACGATCTTCGCGAAATCCTCCTGGCTGTGCAGCGATTTGCGCAGGGCCTCCAGCCCGTCCGCGCCCAGATGCTTGTCGATCCAGCCCTGCCACACCTTCACAACCTTCAGCGCCTCCTTGGGCGGCTTGCGGCCTGTGAAAGATTCCCGCGCCATGAAGCGCAGCGCTTCGGCAAGCGGGGCATCATCCATATTGCTGACATGCTCGAGCTTCTGGCGCTTGGCCTCGTAGCGCAAGGCGGCTTCGATATTCGAGGACGCGCCCGGATAAATTTCCGTGCCGACAGCTTCGATCCGCGCGTCTTCAAGCGCCTGATAGGCGAGGCGCGCGCGCGGGTCGGCGGGCGCCATTTTCTGGTGCGTGCCGGCGTCATGATAATTGAGCTTCAGCGCAAAAGTGTCGGCCATGCCGCGCACGAGCGAGGCCTCCGCATCCTCAATCATTTTCGGCAGGGCGGGGAGCTTGATCGAATGGCCGGAGATTTCGGCCAAATGTCCGCCGAACGAAATCTCGAGATCCTCGCGGCCCGACAGCGCCCGCGCGGTTGATTGCGTGGCGTGCTTGAAATTTTCAACGGGATCGTTGCTGTCCGACAAACCGGGCTCCTCGCGCTTGTCCTTATAATATAGGAATTACGCCTGAGCAGTTCAATCGGAGTTATCAGCCGGGGCCGGGCGGCTTTATGCGCACGGATTTCGGCGCGGCCGGCGCGGCGGGCGCCTGTGCGGCTTCGAATTTGTCACGATACATATCGACAAGTGAGGCGGGCGGCGGGTCGGTCACCGTGAGCCCGGCTTTTTGCGTGGCGAGGAAGAGCAGGGCGCGCTGCTCGTCGTCGCCTTTCAGCACCATGTTGTCCCAGGCCTTCGTTTTCGCGAGCGCGGTGATGGCGATGGCAGTCGTGGCGTCGAACGGGGCGTCCGCCTGCGTGCCGATAAAATCCTGCCCGCTGCGGTCGCGCCCATAAGCGATCGTGTGATGGTTATCGAGGCGCATGACAACCTTATCGTCCACCAGCTGCGCATCGCGAATGCGAAGCGCAGCGTAGTCGACCGCATCGAGCTTGAGCTTTTCCTTCAGCTCCTCTTGCGTCAGGATGCGGTTGCCGCCCTCAGGCTTGGCGAATTTGGTTTTGGCAGCCGCTTTCTGCTCCGGCGGCGCGGCGTCGTCCGGCGCGTCTTCGGGGTTCTGGAGCCCCGCCTGCGCATCCGGCTTCGCCTGTTGCGGCTTCACAAAATTTGAATTGGTCTTCGGCGTCTGCTGAGGGCCGGGCTCGCCGAATTTATAGCCGGGGTGAAATATTTTCCCAACCTGCGGCGCGTGCTCGGTCGATTTGATCTTTGTGTCGTAGACGAGGAAATCACCAGCGACCTTTTCCGCACCGCCCGCGAGTGTCGTGATTGGGTTATGCTGCGCCCAATAATTTCCCTTCACTTCCGCCGGCCCGGTTCCGAGGTTCGCGAGCTTGTTATTCTGGACGCGGAAATCGCCTTCCGCGACCTCAGGCGCGCCTTCCAACGATTTCAGGCGGTTGCTGCTCGCGTCGATATTCCCGGTGACATGCTTCGGAAAGCCCTTCAGGTCGCGCAGCTTGTTGTGCGAGCAGTTGAAGTCCCCATTCACCGTCACCATCCAGAGATCGGGGATGCGGCGCAGCTTCATATAGGAGATGTCGAGATCGCCCTCGACGGTGATGTCGTTGCCCTCGCGGTGGAACTTGACGTTCAATTTTTCCAGGAACGATTCTGTTGCCCTGAAATTATGTAGATATTGCTGCTGCTGTCCGTCCTGCATCTGTCGTCATTCGTCCTTTGTCTAGCGCGGCGCGGGAGGTTTGGGCTGTGCGGCTTTTTTCGCCGGCCTGTCTTCCTCGATCGTCTTTTGCGCGCCCAGGGCGGCGGGCGGCTTGGGGTTGTTCAACTCCTGCAGCGCCGCTTCATATTGCGGGCGGTAACGCTCGATAACTTCGTCGCTTGGCGGGTTCAGCATCTTTATGCCCGCGTCTTTCAGCACATGATAGGACAAGGCCGAAAACTCTTCCCCGCCGCGCACGCTGATGGAATCCCAACCCTTGCCCTTGGCAACAGCGGCCATCGCGATCAGCGTTTCGACATTGGCGGGCTGGCCGTCGGGGACGGAAATGCGTGTGTAGCCGTCGCCATCGCGGCCGACGTGAAAACTGTCACCATTCGCCAGCTTTATCTCGATCTGCCGGTTGGGATCGATGAGCGCTTCCTTGATTTTTATCTTGCTGTCGTCCAGCTGTTCGATATTGAGCGCGTTGTTGAGCTCCTGTGCGGTCAGCTGGCGCGCCACGCTGTCGCCGGCAAATTTGCTTTTGGTGTTCTGGGCGGGGGGTGGTGGCGGTTCCGGCCGTTCGTCCGGGTTGATCATACCAGCCGGCTCGGTCGGCGTCACAGGCTTGCCAAAGCTGGATGACTGAACAGGAAGCGTCGACTGCTGATTATCTGCCGAGATAGCGCCGTCCTGCATCACGTCACCCATGTAATATCAGTGCCTTAGCGCGAGGAATAAAGGATTACACTATTATACGATAGCTTGATATTTATGTCAAAGAAGGTGGGCGCGAGTTGCTTCGCCTAGTCCTCCCGCACCTTCACCAGCGCCTTATCGAAGCAGCGTTGGTAATATTCCGAGACGATGCTCTTTTCCAGCTCGTCGCATTTGTTGAGGAAGGTGAGGGTGAAGGCGAAGTCGAGATCGCCGAGGATCTGCGCGTTTTCCGCCCAGTGGATGACGGTGCGGGGCGACATGACGGTGGAGAGGTCGCCCGCGATGAATCCCTTGCGCGTGAGGTTCGCCATGCGCACCATCGCGGCCACTTTCTTGCGGCCGTCATCGGTTTTATAGGCGGGCGCGCGGGCAAGGACGATATCGACTTCCTGCTCCGGCGACAGGTAATTCAGCGTCGCGACGATGTTCCAGCGGTCCATCTGGCCCTGGTTGATCTGCTGCGTGCCGTGATAGAGGCCCGTGGTGTCGCCGAGACCGACAGTATTGGTGGTGGCAAAAATGCGAAACGCCGCATGGGGGCGGATGACTTCGTTCTGGTCGAGCAGCGTCAGCTTGCCTTCGGCCTCCAGCACGCGCTGGATCACGAACATCACGTCGGGGCGGCCGGCGTCGTATTCGTCGAACACGATCGCGACGGGGTTTTTCAGCGCCCAGGGCAGGATGCCTTCCTTGAATTCGGTCACCTGCTTGCCTTCGCGCAGCGTGATCGCATCCTTGCCGATCAGGTCGATGCGGCTGACATGGCTGTCGAGGTTGATGCGGATGCACGGCCAGTTCAGGCGCGCAGCCACTTGTTCCACGTGGGTCGATTTACCCGTGCCGTGATAGCCCTGCACCATGACGCGCTTGTTATGCGCGAACCCTGCCAAAATCGCGAGCGTGGTGTTCTTGTCGAAGCGATAGGCTTCGTCCACATCGGGCACGTTATCCTGCCGCTGGGAGAAAGCAGGAACCTGCATATCATCGACATCGATGCCGAACAGCTGCTTCACGGAGACCTGGATATCGGGAAGACGCTTGGCGGCGGCGGCAGAGGCGGTCATGAATTATTCGTCCAGTTTCATGTAGTGTTGGTAGGAAATTTTCAGAATCGAATAGGCGAGGTTGATCTTCTTCAGCAGCTCCTCCGCCTTGGCGTCATCCTTATTGGTATCGGGATGGTATTTTTTGGCAAGCGTTTTATAGCGCGTCTTGACCTCTTCCCAGCCAATTGGCGGCGCAAGGCCCATCACCGCCAGCGCCTCAATCGTGGGGTGGGGGATGGAGCCTATATCGATATGGGCTTCCTTCGGCTCCTCGTCGTCACGCGCCCCGAAATCGCCGAAGATGCTCTCGCCCTTGGTGAAGGCCTCATAAATCTTTTGGCGGGCCTTTTCCTCGTTGAACCCCGCCTGAGTCATGCGCCAGGTGGGTCGATCCCAGACGGAGGACTTGTTCATATGGTGCTCGATCTCGCTGCGCCCCATCCCCTTGAAAAAGTCCCAGTTCGCGTTGTATTCGCGGACATGGTCGAGGCAGAACCAGTAATAATCGCGCAGGTCATAACGGGATTTGGGCGCCTTGAACTCGCCCAGGTGCTCGCAGCCCGTGATCTCGCAGTTTTTGCGGATCGCCGGGAGCTTCTGCGGTTCCTTGTCGGAGCCGCGCATAAACGGACGTATCTTGAAATCCCACATCCCTAAAGTATCGCCCTTTCGTCTGCCTGAAAACAAGGAAGGAACGCCGCCGTTGGCTTTCCCCTTGATATTGTTATCCCTTTTTCTTGGTTGGCGGTCGTGCCGTCAATAATATATATGCCTGCCATGGGGGAAGTTAACCCCTTGATTTTACAGGAACCGGGCGCCGTTCCTTGACATTATCTCCCTGCATGCTATATGTTGCATTGCAACAATGATGCAGCGCAGCATTGTGATTCTTTAGGCGATTTGAACTTCAACACCAAAACACTCAACCAGGAGATTTAACATGAACGCAGAACTTTTCGAGACCCTCAACAAACTCACCCAGCAGACCCTCGCAAACTGGCAGAAACTCGGCGAAACCAACCTCAAGATCAGCGAAAAGCTGCTCTCCGAGCAGGTCGAGCTGACCGCGGCCCTCGTCGAGGCGACCACCTCGCAGGCTGAAGCTGCTGCGAAAACCAAAGACGTGAAAGAACTCGCGGGTCTGCAGGCTGAACTCGCGCAGGAAACCGGCAAGCTGCTGCTCGACAGCGCGCGCTCGGCTGCCGACATCATCGCGGAAGCTGGCAAGACCTACAACCAGCTGTTCGAAACCACGCTGAAAGCAACCTCGGAATACGGTCAGAAAACCGCTTCCAAAGGCAAAAAAGCGGCGTAATATACGCGCCAGCTTTTAACTCTTTCTAGTCGGGATGCAGAAGATATGACGAACGCAACTGCAAAAAAGGTAGCCCTCGTGACGGGCGGCGTGGGTGGCATTGGATCGGCGATCTGCCGTGAACTTGCCCTCAAGGGCCAGCAAGTCATCGCGGGCTACCACCCGGCGGAAGAGCAGAACGCGCAGGCGCGTCTTGCAGAATGGAAGCAGGAAGGCCTGAGCATCGATATCGCTTCGAGCGATGTCGCGAATTTCGACTCTTGCGCCAAATCGGCGAAGGAGATCCAGGACAAATACGGCCGCGTCGACGTTCTCGTCAATTGCGCCGGCATCACGCGCGACAAGACGCTGCGCAAGATGAACCAGGAAGACTGGCAGGCCGTCCTCGATGTCGACCTGAACAGCCTGTTCAACGTGACCAAGCAGTATATCGACGGCATGACCGATCGCGGCTATGGCCGCATCGTCAATATCTCGTCGGTCAACGGCAAGAAGGGCCAGTTCGGCCAGACCAATTATTCCGCGGCCAAGGCCGGCGTGCATGGCTTCACCATGGCGCTCGCTCAGGAAGTCGCGCGCAAGGGCATTACCGTGAACTCCGTCTCGCCGGGCTATGTCGAGACGCCCATGACCAAGGCGATCCCGGCCGAAATCTCGAAACAGATCGTCGACCAGATCCCGCTTGCCCGCATGGCGCAACCTGAAGAAGTCGCTTATGTCGTCAGCTTCCTCGCCGATGATCGCGCGGCCTATGTGACCGGCACGAACATCTCCGTCAACGGCGGTCTGTTTATTTCTTTCTAAAAATCCTAGACTTCTATCTGCCTGTCATGTCCGCGCAAGGTGGCATGACGGTAAGGGAGGTTTAAATGAAAATCTACGTCGACGCCGATGCCTGCCCAAAAGTCATTCGCGAGATCGTGATCCGCGCAGCGGAGCGCACCGGGATTGCGACGACCTTTGTGACCAACCAGGCGCTGCGCCTCAATGTCGCGCCGCATATCGCGCTGCTGCAGGTGCCGGACGGGCCGGATATCGCCGATGCAAAAATTGTCGAGCTGTGCGAACCGGGCGACCTCGTAATCACCGCCGACATTCCCTTTGCCGCGCAGGTGGTGGGGAAGGGCGCAACCGCCCTCGACCCGGCCGGGCGCCTGTTCACGCCAGAGAACATCAAGCAGATCCTCAACATGCGGGATTTCATGGATTCGATCCGCGGCAGTGGCGCGATCGAGCAGGGCGGGGGCGGTGGCGGCCCTGCCTTCGGGCCCAAGCAGCGCCAGGAATTTTCGAACCAGCTCGACAAGCATCTCGCAAAGGCGAAGCGCTAGGCTTACTTGTCCTTCAGCGCGCGGTCCAGGATCCCCGGCAGCACTGCGAAATCAATGATCCCCGCAAAGAATATCGCGCCGCCCAGCAGGCGGTGCATATTGCCATCCAGCCCCAGATGCTGCGCAATATGGCCGAGGTTAAAGCCCATCGCCGCACCCGCGATCATCAGCACGGCGCCGGTGCCACGGATGATCTGCAGGATCATGTCCTGGTTCTTCTCGCGTTGTTCGGGCGTGGGTTCGGTCATGCGTATTGCTCCAGTTGCGCGGCGTCGGAAATCTGCAGCGGCAGGGATTTGAAGACGCCGCGATGCAGGTGTAGCGTGTAATTCTGCCCGTCCTGCTCGTCGATCGCGATATTCTTGTGGATAACGAAGTGCGAATAAGAGCGGGCGTCGGTGCCCTGAATCAGGATCTGCAGCGAGCGTTTCACGGTCGCGGGCTTCATGCCTTCCTTGGCGATTGAATCGACGATGACCTTGCCGGGGCGGAAGGGGTAGGCGCGGGTTTTCGAATTCGACAGCAGGATATCGCCCGGCACCGCGATGCTCCATGGCATTTTCTGCTCCATCACAAGGATGCGCTGCGGCGTGAACTGCTCGATCGTGAAATAGGTGCGGAAGGTGTCGGGCGTGCCGTTGATGACATGCGTTTCCTCGACCGTCAGTGCGATGTTCAGGGACACATCGACGAGGTCCGCCGGATAGAAGTTCGACATGCGCACCAGCACATAAGGCATGCTCGCGTTCCAGACGGTCGACAGCACGCCACGCTTCGACAGCACCAGATCCACGCGCGGGCGGATAAAGCGCGCCGTAATCACCGCGCTGAAAAACACGTTCAGGATCACAAGGCCGATCGACATCATCGCGATAATCATGACGACCGCCGCCAGCCGCGCCTCGTCCGACATATCGAGCGGCATGTTATTCGGCAGGTTGATGCCAAAGGCGCTGGTGATCGTCTGTAGCAGGTCCAGCTTCGCATCCGGCAGCGCGAGGCCTAGCATCATCCAGCACGCGCCGAGCGTCACGACGATGCCGAATGTATAAAGTGCAGTAATCTTGAAAAAATCGCGGTGGAACATGGATGCCGTCCTGAAAAGGCCTTGCCCCGTTACTCTAGCCGCTTGCGGCGCAATTCGACAGCCGTTGAATATGATTCTGCCTACCTGTCATACAATTCCCATAACTATCAAATATTTAGAAACAGCGTAATTTTATTACAGTGCCTTTTCAAATACTTACACAACGTTTCCGTTTTTGATTGGAAATTAAGCGTAACTTAATTATTATCGAAAATAATAAGGCATACTCGAACAAGGGTAATGCCACTTGGTGTGTGTTAAAGGGCGGTAACCGGCGTATGGCCACTCGGCTGACAGACGAGGCTGGAAAAGTATTTGGCAAGGAAGAGATCGATCGCATTCTCTCCCTGCCGATCACGCAGATGCGTATCGAGCTGAAGCACGCCTATCAGGATAAAAAATTCACGCAGGAGCAGTTCGAGGATTTCGTCGATCGCCTCGCCAAGGTCGATAACCTGGGCGGGCAGGCGGCGCTGGCGAAACAGGCGGCAGTCGACCGTGCGGTCGGCGCCGAGATCGATATCGAGCTGAATTCCCCCGCAAAACAATTGCTCTGGGCCGCCGTCATGACGCGCATGATGCGCGCCGATGAAAAAGCCAAAGTGTCGAACAGCACGCTGTGGAAACAGATGGGCGGCACGATCGGATTCAATAATGAAGCGATCGGCGTGTCGAAAGTCATCGCGCGCTCGCTGCAGAATGCAGACACCACTTTTGACTGGGGCGCGCCCGGCACCTGGTTCTATTACAACCCGAAATCGAACCACATCAACCTCGACATGTATTATATGTTGCTGATGGGCTTCGAGCATGTCCGCGCGGTCCACCTGCACGAAATCGGCCACTCGGAACTTTCCAACACCTACAGCCCGCATATGAAGCAGCTGTATGAAAAGGTGAAGGTCCTGATCGACCCCAGCACCGTCGAGCCCGGCGCGAGCGCGGACCCGACCAAGAAAAAGCCGCGCATCAAGATGAAAAAGGCGGAATACCGCCAGCTGATGCTCGACGTTGCCGAATGGCAGCTTCGCTTCAAGCTCTGGCACATGACCGAGGATACGGTCGTAAACCAGTTCTCCGCCAATAAATCAGGCGAGATCAACCAGAACTTCGGCAATTCGCTCAATTACGTCAGCGCCGTGCTGCAGGGCTTCGGCGAGCTGATGGGTAATATGGACTTCACGCGCGACGTGAAGGTCGGCACCGACCAGCCCCCCGCGACCGACGATCCCAAACGCGCCGCCTGGGAAGAAAAGCAGCAGAAGAAGGAAGCCGCCGAAGCCGAGCGCGCCGAACGCCGCCGCCGTGCCGTGACGCCGCTTACCGATGATGAAGTGAAAGAGATTCAAGCGGGCAACATCTCCAAGGAAATTGCCAGCAAGATGTTCGACCAGATCAACACCGCCGTGTTGCTGGCCTATTACGAACAGAACGGCTTGTTCCGCGGCACAGACGATGCCTGGCAGCGCCTGCATATCATCCCTGAAGATATCCGCCGCGCGGTTGACGTATCTTCCATTCCGGGCGCGGCCGGCAAGGACGCGTTCGAATACCTGATCGACATGTCGGTCGGGCAGGTCAATCCGAACCCCGAACTGATCCGCATCCCGCTCGATCGCCAGCGTGCGATCGCTCATATGGCCGAGCAGGGTGAAATCAAAAAGGCAACGACCTCCTTCCTCGACCTCGACAACGCGTTTGGCGATATGACCTTCGGCGAGGAGAAAACCCCCGAGCAGCGCGCGGCCGAGTATGCCCGCGAATTGCTGGAAAAAATGAAGGTGAAAAACCTGCAGGCGGAAGCCGACCCGGTGGAGGCTGTGCTGTTCCTCGCGGCCAAGGCGCATGGCATCCGCAACCTCCAGCCGCAGGCCGCCGACCGCATTCTCCAGCACGAGCCCTATCAAAGCCTGCAGGACAGCTACCGCGCCATTGTGGCCTATACATCGGAGCAGCGCGGCCGCGTGATGGAGCATGTCTGGGACACTTACCTGAAGCCCTATGCCGATGTGATCCTGAAGGCCTACGAGGAAAAGCTCGATAAAAAGGCCGAGCAGAAGAAAGAACAGCAGAAAAAGAAAAAAGAACAGCAGCAACAGCAGGACAACCAGCAGGGCGGCGACGACCAGGACCAGGACGGCGAAGAGCAGGATGGTCAGGAAGGCCAAGAGGGCCAGCAGGGCAAAAAATCAGGCAAGAAGCAAAAACCGCAGGGCGGCAAGGGCCAGGATCAGGGCGGCGAAGACGGCGGCGAGCCGGGCGACGACGAGGGCAGCACCTCCGGCGGCGCGGACTCTTCGCCCGATATCAGCGATAATGACGACGGCGAAGGCCAGGAGCAGGACAGCGGCATCACCATCACGGACGAGGAAGACGAAGACGGCAACGGCGATGACGACGTCGAGCTCGACGACGAGGATATGGAGCAAATCGGCGACCTCAGCGAAGATCCCGGCAAGGGCCGCGAGAAGGAGGCTGAGGAGGCGAACGGCCAGGATGCGGAGGGAGACGACAACGAAGCCGACGGCAAGGACGGCCCCGGCGAGGAAAAGGACAGCGCGCCCAGCAAACCCAAGAAGGTCAGCGACTATAAAGATAAAGAGCCCGCGCGCGAGGATTTGACCGAACAGGAAAAGGCCGAGCAGCGCCAGGCCGCCAAGGACATGCCCAAGGGCAACGAGCTCGATAAGGACACGGCGAAGCAGCAAAACGATATCGACCTGTCCAAGCTCGCCAAGGGCGACTGGCGCGACTTCAACCGCCGGGTGTATGAACTCGCGCCGCTCATCAACGCGCAGGCAAACATTTACAAGCAGATCCGCGCCGAGCAGCGCCGCGCGATCCGCAAGATGTCGCGCGACAAGCATTCCTTCATCGCGACCGACGGCAACTTCCTCGGCCGCCATGACATGGAAAAATCGCGCCGCACCAAGCTCAAGCAGGCCTTCGGCCAGCCGGTCACGGTCGAGGATTTCAAGAAGATCAAGCGCGACGAACCCCATCTCGCCGATTCAACGATCGAAATCGTTTCGCTCATCGACGGTTCCGGCTCGATGCCGATGAAAAACCTGGGTGGGGTTACGGCGATGGAGGTCGCGCTGCAAAGCGCTGTCATTAACTACATGGCGGCGCGCAAGGCTGGCATCGACGGTTGGATCATCATCTGGGGCAATAAAAAGCCGCTCATTATCGCCTCGCCCGACATGCCGCTCAAGGAAGTGGGCGAAAACGTGGAGCGGGTGCGCCGCGGCATCAACAGCGGCACAGATCTCGCGCCCGCTTTCGACACCACGATGGAAACCCTGGCCGCGCATCGCAACCGGAACGGCACGATCAGCGGCTCCTCGCATGTAATGGTCTATTCCGACGGCGAGATCCAGGACAAGGACGAGGCTGAAAAGCGCGTCGTCGCCATTACGCAGGGAACCAAGAACCTCTCGATCGACGTCGCCGTGCTCGTCAACAAGGGCAGCCGCGAAGCCGACACCGAGATGGAAAAGCTCATGAAGAAAATCACCGCCAAAACCGGCGACCGCAAGGTCGGCGTGCTGCGCGGCGACGATGCGCGCACCGTGCCGATCGAGCTGTCGCGCCGCACGCTCGCACGCGTCAAGCGCTTCAAGGTGGAAGTGGTGCCGGATGACCGCAAGCGCGCGCGTTACAAGAACGTGTCGCGGCAGCTCAACGATATGTAAGGATTCAACAGGAGAACGATGATGGCCCAAGACAACAAACCGCAGTCCGTGATGTCCAAGAAGCGCAGCGAGCTGACGGCGGCGGAAATAGCCAGCCTGAAGAAGCCCGTCGGCATCTCGGGCCTGCCGTTCCCGAAAGTGAAGCTCGTCGAGGACGCGCAGGGCAACGTCATCCACCAGGTCCAGATCGTGCAGGATACGCGCAATCCGATCGTCGTCTATTCCGACATGAACGTGAAGGCCGTCAACGGCATCATGTACCGGGAAATGGCCATCCCGAGCATGATGCATGTGACCGAAAAAATCCTCGAGCGTCTCGCGCCCGACCGCAGCGACCGCGTGGTTGCGCTGCTCGGCGATGCCGGCACGGGTAAATCCCACGAATTCAAGAAAATCGCGCGCATGGCGCACCCCGATGGCGCGATTGTCGTCGACTGCGGCGGCATGAACATGCACGAAATCCTGTTCCGCACCGTCATCGACTACGGCAAGGGCGTGAAGGACCTGTTCGACAAGCGCGTTGAAAGCGGCAAGGTCTCTAAGGACACGCTCGATACACTGGAATCAGAATTCCCGGGCTCCGTCATCCGTAACGACGAAGGCGCGCGCATCAACTGGGACGCCGTCGGCCGCCCCAGAACCAATGGCGGCGAAACAGTGGAAGACCGCGGCGCGGCCGTGCGCCGCGCGAAGGACCTCATGGAATTCCTCTACGAGAAAGAGGGCATCCAGATCCAGTCGAACTCCTTCGGCGTCAAGACAGTGCCGGGCGAGATGTATGAATCATGGGTCACGGGCCGCCCGCTGTTCCTCGACGAATTGACCAAGGCGATCCCGGAATCGCTCGACGTTCTCAACACAGTGACGCAAGTGTTCAACGGCGAAAGCCCGACCGCACGTATCTACAACCCGATGTCTGAATCGGGGGATGCGCTCGACAACGACAGCCCGCCTTACCTCGACTTCAACGCCGGCGACATGCGCGCCAGCTGGATGATGGGTGTTGCGGGCAACGAGGCCTCGGACGGCATCACCACGCATGAGCTCTCGAAATCGCTCGGCTCCCGCCTTTATGTCATTCGTGTCGGCGATGCGAGCCAGGCCGACTGGGCGCACCGCACCTCGCAGGTCTGGACCGGCCTGCCGGTGACGACGCTCTATACCGTCTTCCAGAAAGCGGCGCAGGCGCAGCCCGAAGCCTTCGCCAACTTCCTCGTCTCCCTGCGTCAGCTCGAACTCTCGGCGGAGGAAGTGAACGCGATCCCGCCGCATCAGAAAGAATTCCTGCTGAAATTCGCGGATACCGTCAAGGCCGCGAACCAGGTCGCGACCTTCTGGCACGAGCAGGACCAGCTCGCGCATGACGACAGCCCGCTGCTCGCGCAGGAAGCCTACAAAGGCCTCGTCGATGAACTGGGCGAGGGCGCCCGCAATATCGGCCTGACGTTCCGGACCATCAGCGCGTCCTACAACGATGCGAAACACAAATCGCCCGAAGCGCGTCCGGTGAATGAGGCGGTGCTGAACCTCGACCTGTCGGCGACTTTCAATGACCTCGATACGAGCGTCATCGGCCAGACCGCGCCTGGCTGGCACAGCTTCGGCGCCAACCTTGCCGAAGCGGTCAAGTGGAACATCGTCAACGCGACCGTCGGCATGAACAAGACCCGCGCCGCGCTCATGAAGCTTGCCAAGGATAACGGCATCGTCGGCGACGACTTCAAGGAAGCGCTGCCGAGCGACGAAATCAAGCCGCTGTCGCAACTGCTGAAGTTCGAGGAAAACGTCGAGGTCGCCGGCTCCGCTGAACTTCAGGCGCTGCGCTCGATCGCGACCGCAGCCATCCGCGCGCAGTGGAAGAACGTCCGCCAGTCGGATGAAGGCATCATCCCGATGGTCAGCCTCGTTCGCGCCGTCAAGGAACTTGAGGAACAGCGCAAGGCAAGCCCGCATACCGTCATAGTCCCGAACGACGACGTCAACACGGTCAGCAAGCAGCCGCTGCTGGCGGCGGAGGCGATCCCGGTTTACGACCTGCCCGAAGACGACAGCGCCTTCGAACTCGTCGATTACCGCGCGGTGCTGGCCGCGATGGTCGCGCCGAAATACATGGACGAAAACCGCGAGCGCTTCTGGCCTGTGGGCTTCACCGAGCGCCTCGACAACCCGCCCGACATGACGCAGCCCGACAAGGTCGAGCCCTATAACATCGGCGAAGGAAAGGGCAAGTGGGGTTTCAACCTCACCGTCCTGAACGCGAAGGACGAGAAGGGGCAGCAGGTATATCTGTGGCTGGTCGAGGACAAAGTGCACCTCGATAAAACGGACCAGGACTGGCATCGCTACATGCTGGTCGGCCCCGCGCCGATCTCCCCCGACCTGGAATCGCAGCTTGCCAAGGGCGGCGTGACCTATGCGGTGAAGGACGATCCCAAAACCGTCGAAGCCGTCAACGCCTTCCTGGTCGAGGGCGCGCGCGTCCGCGGCGAGGACAACAAGATGGCGGTCGCCGACGCCCGCGAAGTGACGGAGATGATCGTGAAGGCCTTCGCGGTGCAATGCCCGTTGCCGCGCGTCATGCCCGGCACCGACCCGAACGAGCAGATCATCCCCGAGGATGCAACGCTCGGCGCAATGATCCATGAAGCGAAGGAGGCGCCTGCCGTCTTCACCAGCATCATGAAGCCGAAAGCAAAAATCGCCGCGCCTGCCGCGTAACCGTTGAAAGGAACAGTCATGCAAGTGAACGCAAAATACATGCGCGACGTGCTGCAGACGCTGGCTCTGCATGAAGCGACGGATGCAGCGGATGCCGGCGTGCGGCATGGCAGCCGCATTGCGCGCATCGCGCCGAAAAGCTGGCAGGCGGAGATTATCCGCACGACGGTCGACCTGAAATCGGCGAATGATCCCGCAAGCTTCAAGACGCTCATGGACGATCGTGACGTGCCTGTGATTTTTTTGCCGCATGATGCGCTTATCACCGCTGAAATCATTGATAGAATTTGTCGCGAAAGTCCCTTTAACAAGATGGTTATCTGGGAAGCCTGAGACCGTTTTGCGCGGCGAAAATAATTTGTCGCTTTCCTGTGACACTCTTCTGTGTCATAGTCATCACATCATCAACCCTAACGAAGGAGGAAATGGACTATGAATATTTCAACTACCGCTTCATTTCCGGGCCTTTGCTGACGACATAATGTCTCAGTTGGCCTGGACGGACGAACGATCCAGGTCACAGTCTCGCTGCACTCACCAGCTCTCTGTCACCTAACACTGCCACTGACTGAACTTGGCTTGCCGCAAGGCTTGTGGTCTGGATCATCAACGGATTTTACAAGGGAACGCGGGCGCGTTTAATAAACGCCCTGCAGGAAAGTCATGAGTGACGAAGAAGAAGAGAAAAAAGAACGGCAGGTGTCCACCAAGGACGTCCTGAAGTTCGCATGGCACTACTGGCGGCCGAACAAGTGGTTCGGTGTCGGCGCAGCGGTTTTCATGCTCACTTCTGTGAGCATGGACGCGGTCGTGCCGATCTATACCGGCAGGATCGTCGATGCGATGGTCGGGCACGCGCCCGGCGATACATCGGCATGGAACGAGGCATGGGCGGCATTCTGGGCCTTCGCGGCGCTGGCGTTCATGCACCAGGCCCTGCGCATCGGCTCGATGTTCTTCTGGAACGCGTTTGCGGTCCGGAACCTGCAGAAGATCGTGATCGACGGGCTGCAAAAGGTGCAGCGTTTCAGCTCCGACTGGCACGCCAACACCTTCGCGGGCGGCACGGTGCGCAAGATCACGCGCGGCATGTGGGCCTTCGACAGCTTCGAGGACACCATCCTCATGGGTCTTCTGCCGGCTGTCACGATCATGGTCGGCATGTCGATCATGCTTGGCATCAAGCTGCCCCTGGTGGGCCTTGCCGCCGGCACGATGATCGCGATCTATGTCGGCGTCTCGATTTGGATGTCGGTGAAGATTCTCGCGCCGCGCTTCAAAAGCTCGGCCGAGGCGGACACCAAGATCGGCGCGTCGCTGGCGGATATCATCACCGGCAACCCGACGGTCAAGGCTTTCGGCGCGGAAAAGCGTGAAGACGCGCAATTCCAGGCTGTCGCGGATGTCTGGCGGGCGAAGGCGATGAACGCCTGGCAGACGGGGGTTTCGGCGGATGCGTTCCGCTCGGTCTTCCGCCTGCTGATGATGGCAAGCATGGTCGCGACCACGATCTACCTGTGGAAAGCTGGCCAGGCAACGCCGGGCGACATCGTGCTCGTGATCACGACGTTCTTCATCATCGGCGGCTACCTGCGCGATATCGGGATGCACATCTCGCACCTGCAGCGCGCAACGGCCGATATGGAGGACATCATCCTGTTCTGGATGCGCGAGGACGACGTGCAGGACGCGGCTGGTGCCGCGCCCCTGGTCGTCAAGCCCTCCCGCCGTCGCGACATGATATCGTTCGATCGCGTCGGCTTCGCCTATCCGAACACCGGCAAGCTTATCTATAAGGATATGAGCATAGATATCGCTTCCGGCGAAAAGCTGGCTTTGGTGGGGCCCTCCGGCTCCGGCAAGTCCACTTTCGTGAAGCTGATCCAGCGTCTCTACAACGTGACGGAAGGCCGGATCAGCATCGACGGGCAGGATATCGCGGGCGTCTCGATGGAAAGCTTGCGCAAGCAGGTTTCCCTCGTGCCCCAGGACCCGGCGCTCTTCCACCGCACGCTGTCGGAAAACATCGCCTACGGGCGGCCCGACGCGAGCCAGGAAGAAATCGTGGCCGCCGCGAAGAAGGCTTTCGCGCACGAGTTCATCGAAACGCTGCCCAAGGGGTACGACACCCTCGTGGGCGAGCGCGGGGTGAAGCTCTCGGGCGGCGAGCGCCAGCGGGTTGCGATCGCGCGGGCCATCTTGTCGGATGCGCCGATACTGATCCTGGACGAGGCAACCTCGAGCCTGGATTCGATTTCGGAGCATTACATCCAGATGGCGCTCGAGGAGCTGATGAAAGGCCGCACGACGATTACCATCGCGCACCGCCTTTCGACGATCCAGAAGGCTGACCGCATCCTGGTCTTCGACAAGGGCCAGATCATCGAGCAGGGCGACCATGCCAGCCTGATGAGCCGCCCGGGTTCACGCTACAAGGCCCTGTACGACATGCAGGCCCTGGAGCTCATCCCCGGATCGGAAGCCGAAGAAGAACCCGAACCCGCCAAGCCCCGCCTGATCGTGGCGGAGTAAGGTACGACCCAAACAGGAAAGCCCGCCGGGAAACCGGCGGGCTTTTTTTCTTCCCCCTCTCCCGAGCTGGCGGGAGACGGATTAGGCATCGCTCCCGCGTCATGCCCGCCTCGCGCGGGCATCCAGTAGCGCGTCCGCGCGTCTCTTGACTCATATGACGGCTGGACAGCCTACTGGATCCCCGCGCAAGGCGGGGATGACGCCTATGGCGTCACTTACTCTCCACCCCGAAATAAACCCATTCCTCGCCGATACGGGTTTTCTTGCCGGGGAGGAGGACGACGCCGTCGACGGGGGACATATAGATATCGCCGTCGTCATAGCGCAGGATCGGCATGCCCTTCGACACAGGGTCGAGGTGCTGCCAGTCTTTCAGGAAGCGGCCTTCGCGCTGCTTGACCAGCATGTTGGTCATGCGCATCACGGATGGCGGCTCCGCGCGGTGGCGCTCATAGGGCTCGGCCATGCCGTAATAGGCAAGCGCGGCGCGCAATGATTTGTAACCGACCACGGCCGATTGCGGGTCTTCATGCAACCCGCATTCGATCAGCAGCGCCATTTTCTTCTGGCTGAAAGCATAGGACGTCGTGTCGCCCTGCGACATGTCCTGCTGCTCAGCATAGACATCGTTCCAGCCGGTCACCCAGTAGGGGATGTTCATGGCGGCTGCGAATTCGCGCTGTTCCGGCGTGTCGTTGTCGAGGAACAGGAAGGGCCGCCGGCCGCTCGAATAAGAGTGCAGATCGAGGAGCACGTCGCATTTGTCGATGAGCGCGGTCAGCTCGTTGGCGAGCGCGTGTTCATGCCGCAGCACCTTGGGGTGCTTGCGGATCACGCGGTTCAGGTTGACCTCGATATAGCGCTGATCGGCGCGATATGCCTCCGGATGGCAAATCGGCACGAAGATCACGCGGCCTTTTTCAATTTTGAAAACGGCGCTGCGCAGCTCCATGATCGCGCGGCCGATGGCATGGGTCCCGCATTTCTCGTTACCGTGAATCGCGCCGAAAACAAGCAGGTTGGGCCCGCGGTTGCGTCCTTCGAAAATCTCGGTATCGAGCATGCGTTATCCTTACATCGTGGCGGCAGGGCCTCCCTTTGCCTTTTGCTGTGGCGCGAGGAGGAGGCTTTGTTTCAGCGTTTGTACCATATCCCCGCCGTTTTCGACAAACTTGGCGAGGGCGAGGTCGGCGGGCGTCACGCCCTGACCGACCTGTTCGGTCAGTATATCAAGCATTTTGACCGCTTCCGGTTCAATCTTCTGCAAACCCTTTTTCGAAATTTCGATAAGGTCGAGTGCTACCTGCTGGGCGGTTTTGCCCTCGATCGTGGCGGACAGACCATCTTTCGCGACCGATTTCCGGAACGCGCTGCGCTCCGCATTTGACCAGTCGGAAACATATTCCTGCGCCGCCTTGAACGCTTCCGGCTCATAGAAAATGCCAGTCCAGAACGCGGCCAGCGCCATCCAGTGCTGGGGCGAGGGGCCAAGATCCGCCGCGCGGAATTCGAGCAGCAGGTTCGGCTTCAGCAGCATCTCGGGCTTGATGCCGGTCGTGTGGTCCAGCAGGTCCTTATGCGTCAGGTATTGCTGGTCTTCCGGCAGATGTGCAAGCTCCGGCAGTTTCTTGCCGACCATCTCGCCGAATTGGTTCGGCGCGACGGAAATATATTCGTCATTCCGCACGACGAAGCTCATCGGCACGGTCAGCACATGCGCGGCCCAGTCCTGGATCGTGAAATCCTTGTCGAACAGGTGGTCGGGCGCGGTGTAGTAGGGGCTGTCGAGCGCCAGCAGGTTTTCCCGGCGGATCGATTTGAACCCGCTGTCCTCGCCCTTGACGAAGGGGGAATTGGCGAACATGGCCGCCGCGACCGGCTGCAGCATAAGGCCGAGCTTGAACGCGCCGAACGCATCTTCCATCGCCGCGCCGTCGAGCGTCAGCTGGACGGAGGACGACTGGCCCCAGGCCGCAAAGCCTTTTTCAGCCTCGAACACCGGCTTCAGGGCCGCGAAACGGCTCCGCTCGGAAATGAACGGCGTTTCCTCGATCGTCAGGTGCGGGTGGAAGCCAAAGGGGACGATATCGATGCCCTGGCTGTCGCCGATCGATTTGATATCGGCGAAATAGGCGGCGATGTCTTTCTCGATCTGCGCAAGCGAGCCGCGCGGCGCGCCGGCATATTCGATCTGGCCGCCGGGCTCGAGCGAGATATTGCCGCTTTCGCCCTTCAGGCCCGTGATCTTGCCGTTCGAGATTTCATCCGCTTCCCAAGCGCCTTTTTTGACGAGCGCGTTGAAGACGGAGGTAATGCTCTTCTTGCCGCTGAATTCGAGGGGCTTGAGGTCATTTTTTTTTACGAAGGGCATTTCGACCTCGATGCCGAGCTTCTTGTCGGCGGGGTCGATCTTGCCTTTACCGATGATCAGGGCGACCGTATCGGATACGAGGTTTTCTTTGACGAGGATGGTATTGGAACCGTGCTGCTGGGAGGACACTGTCTTAAACTCCGAGTTAAATAGGAACGTGAAAAGGCGCCGGTAACGGCCTTTGTTCAATTATTTTCGGAGTTGTGCCCGTTTACGCCACGAGGAAGGCTCCATCCGCTGTCAGCGGCTGATACGTCGGTCGCGGGCCTGCGCACCGTTCGGGAGAACGGAGGGGGTTGCGTGGGTCAGATTATGTTTCATTTCGATAATCATGATGGGGTTACTGTATATCGATTCGTGCCGGGGTCAAATAATTTTTTTACCTGTGGCATTTTTCCCCATAGTTATCAGCATCTTCGTGTTGCCGCTGGATTTTGCTCGGCGGTCATTGCATAGTGGCTGCAATCGCATATATGCGCCGGGGCAGGCGCTTTATGCCCATGCCCAGTTTTTCCGGAGATGAAAATGAAAAAATACGTCCTTTTGACCGCGCTGGCGATTGTGATCGCCGCGCCCGCCTACGCGCAGACTGCCAATGAAACCGCCGTGAAACGCACGCCGACCGCCGTTGAAAAAGCGGCTGTCGAGCAGGGCTTCGTGCCGAACGCGCCCGGCCCCGACCTGTCCTCGCCGCCCCCCATGGGCGATATGAGCGATGCGCCCGTGCCGACCATGAGCAGCACGACGACCACCACCACCGCTGTCCGCACCGGCGCCCCCATGCTGCCGGCTGACGCGCCCGCATCGGCGATCGCGGCTGCAAATGGCAAGACCGTGACCTCCAGCCCCGCCGTTATCCACACGCAGGAAAACGGCCTGCCCAAGGGCCTGGTCCTGAACGGCCCCGGCACCGAGGAATACAAGCGCAAGCACCGCGCGAAGAAGAAAAAGAAGAAGGCCGCTGTCCAGCAGGAAGCGCCCGCGCAGTCGGATGTGAGCGCCGAGCCGGTGAGCAACAGCACCGCGCCCATCATGCCCGACGCCAACGCCGTGCCGCCTGCCGATATCGCGCCGACCCCGCTGCCGGATCCGGCACCGACCGCGCCGACGACCCCTTCGCAGGCACCCGCTAATGACCCGACGATCGCCCCCGTGCCGTCGCCGGAAGCGATGCCGTCGCCGTCGCCCGACCCGCTCGCGCCGAACACCGCGCCGTCGGACCCCTTCGCGCCCCAGCAATAAGGCGTTAAGGATCAAGGATATGGAGAAAGCCCGCAGCGATGCGGGCTTTTTTCATGGCTAAACCTGTTTTTAAGGGCTTTCGGGCTATAATCGGGCAGGGAGCCTGCCATGATCAAATACCTGCCTGTCCTCGCCGCCATGTTGCTGACCGCCGCGCCTGCGCTTGCGGATGAAGAAATCGCGCCTGTGGACCTGTCCACGCCGGCCGCGCAGGACTGGAAGCAGAAATGGGGGCAGGGCCGCGCCGCCGTGCAGGAAGCCGCCCAGGCGAAATACCAAAGCCTCTCGCCGCAGGATAAAGCCGCGCTCGAAAGCCGCATCGAGCTCGCGAAAAAACTGCGCGCCGAGAAGGCGAAGGAATGGCAGGCCGCGCATGGCGAGGACCAGGCCGCGATGACCGCGGAAGCGCGCAAAAACTTCGAAGCATGGAAGCGCGACCACGCGGACGAGGCGAAGAAATACGGCGACAAGGCAAAGGACGTTTACGCGGCCTACAAGGCGAAGCAGGACGGTGAGGACTACGTCGCCGCCGAAAAAATCCGCGACCTGAAATACCACAACATGGACGAAGCCCGCGATGCGCAGCGCGCCTATCGCGACTATGCCCGCACCCATCCCGGCGTCGATGCCGCGGCGGACAAGGCGAAGGCCTGGTGGTCGGCGCGGCAGAAGCAATAGGTGCCGTCA
>DASPMW010000071.1:0-2119 GCA_035626855.1 Patescibacteria group bacterium | reverse complement strand
ATATCGACTTTCGGTTACCAGATGCGCTTCAACCTGGCGGACGGCTTCCCGCTGGTGACCACCAAGAAAGTGCATACCAAATCGGTCATCCATGAACTGCTCTGGTTCCTCAAGGGCGACACCAATATCAAGTACCTGAAGGAAAACAACGTCCGCATCTGGGACGAATGGGCGGATGAGCGCGGCGACCTGGGCCCGGTCTACGGGCATCAGTGGCGCAGCTGGCCTGCAACCGACGGCCATGCGATCGACCAGATTTCCGAGGTGCTAAGGGAGATCAAAACCAATCCCGACAGCCGCCGCCTGATCGTTTCCGCCTGGAACCCTTCCGACCTGCCGAAGATGGCGCTCGCGCCCTGCCACTGCCTGTTCCAGTTCTATGTCGCGGAAGGCAAGCTCTCCTGCCAGCTTTACCAGCGCTCGGCCGATGTGTTCCTTGGCGTGCCGTTCAACATCGCGTCCTACGCGCTGCTGACGCTGATGATGGCGCAGGTGACGGGCCTGAAGCCGGGCGATTTCATCCACAGCTTCGGCGACGTGCATATCTATACCAACCATATCGAGCAGTGCCGCCTGCAGCTGAGCCGCGACCCCCTGCCGCTGCCGCGCATGGAGCTGAACCCCTATGTGAAGGACCTGTTCGCCTTCAGCTATGAGGATTTCGAGCTTTTGAATTACCAGCACCACCCCGCGATCAAGGGGCAAGTGGCGGTATGAGCATCAAACTCGCGCTGATCGCCGCCGTCGCCGAAAACGGCGTGATGGGCAAGGGCGACTGGCTGCCCTGGGAGATCAAGTCGGAATTCCAGTATTTCAAGAAAACCACGATGGGCTATCCCATCATCTTCGGCCGCAAGACGCTGGAGACGCTGGGCAAGCCGCTGCCGGGCCGCCTCAACATCATCGTCACGCGCGACACGTCGTACCAAAAAGAAGGCGCAGTCGTCACGCATAGGCTCGAGGATGCGCTGACGATTGCCAAAGACGCCGCGGAAAAAGACGGCAAGGACCAGGTCTTCATCGGCGGCGGCGCGGAAATCTACAAGCTTGCCCTGCCTGTCTGCGACCGCCTTTACCTGACCGAGGTGCATATGAAGCCTGAGGGCGACACGATTTTCCCAGCCTTTGATCGCAGCGAATGGGTCGAAGTGAAACGCGAATTTCACAAGGCAAAAGAAGGGGAAAGCGCCGACTACACGATCACCGTGCTGGAACGGGCGCAATAAAATATCCCTGATTTCCCACGATTTTTCTTTTAACAGATTTCATAATACAGTATCCTCTCCGGCAGACGATTCATTCTGGTTTCAGGGAAGACAACCATGACGAAAAACGCCGCCCCCGGGAGCGACAGCAGCAAGCCGAAAAAACCGCTGAAAAGCTCGTTCCGCAGCTTCGATTTATTCGAGGACGAACCGGCGGCGCCCCAGCCCGAGCCGGAACCCGAAGCCGATAAAAACATCTATGACCTCGGCGAGGAATTCGACCGCGCCGCGAATGACAACGATTTCGAAGAGCGCGGCAACCGCAAGGAATGGTCGCTTGAATTCGAGGCGGAGCAAGAACGCATCATCGACGCCGCGAAATACCTGCTGCCCAAGCACGACGAAATCCTGCGTGCGCTTGAAGAAGCCTCCGACCTCAACATGCAGGGCGTGATCGCGGCGGGGCTGCTCGAGAACCACTACCGCGACCGGATCGAAGACGAAGATGTCGACAGCATGTCGGCCGCCGCGCTGCTGGTCGACGCCGATAATTTCGACGACATCGCCGGCAACTTCGCGCCGATGACGGCCGGCATCGCAGGCGAAATCCGCGACGCCGAAAACGCCGACGACATGGAAGACTACTTGATCGCGCTCGCGCAGATGGAGCCTGAATCGAAACGCGTCTTCATCGCCTTGCAGGTCGCCGATCTCGAGGCCGCGCAGGAAGACCTAAAGGAGGGCCGCGACGGCCCCGATGCGGAAGACCACGAGGAAATGGCGGAGATGATTTCCGCGGCGTCGGATGGCGTCGAGAAGGGCCTTGTGCGCCGCGCCGTCAGCCTCTTCAACGAGGTGAGCCGCGGCAGCGGATTCCTGACCAATCTCGGCTATGACGAGAAGGGCATGGTGCA
>DASPMW010000070.1:0-2263 GCA_035626855.1 Patescibacteria group bacterium | reverse complement strand
AAAAGCGCGCCGAGTGCGATGATTGAAACGAAAATCCACGCAAGTAATTTGAGGATCTTCATTCTTTTTCCGGTCACGGCGGCGCGATCAATCCGCCTTCGGGGAGCGAGAAGCGGGGCGGCGGGGCGTGGAGGTCGAGGCTCGGGGTGATCCAGGCCATGCGGTCGAAGCTGCCGCAGCGCGGGCAGAGCGCCAGCCAGCCATTGGCGGCATGGCCGCAGGCGGCGCAGACCCAGCGCGGTTCGGGCTGCGCTTCGGAGGCCAGTTCCAGCCATTCGCGCGCGGCCGCTTCGTTATTCGTCTCCTCGCGCTCGAGCTTCGCAAGCGCCTTGTAATCCATTGCCTTCAGCAGTAATTCGCGCGCCTCTTTCCACATGCGCGATTGCAGCGCGGCGGCGCCGAGCGCGCGGTTGCTTTCGCGGTGCCCGGGGTTGAGGTCCGTCAGCTGTTTCATCCAGTCGAAATAGACGCGCGCGCCGTCCGTGATCGTACGGGATTTTTTCGGCGCGGGCATATAGGCCATCCACAGCGTCGCAAGCGCGGGGTGCGGGTTGATCCGCCAGGCGTTCTCGATCGTTTTCATCGCCTGCCGCTTCGTGCCGGCCTGTTCATCCAACTGCGCGAGCAGCACGGCCGCAGGCGTAAAGCCGGCGTTGATCGCCAGCGCGGACTGGCAGTAGCGCATCGCGACCGGCCCTGCGGTTTCCAGCGCCGCGCCCGTCCAGATCGCCTGGCGGTGGCGGGCGGCTTCATCGCGGGTAAACACCCCGATCTTTTCCGCGCGCTTCAGTGTTTTTTCTGCCTTCACCCAGTCGCGGTTGCGGGTTTCGAGATCGAACAGCGTGCGCAGGACCCAGACGCGCTTCGGCTGCAGCTGGTCGGCGCGGCGGGCGAGCGTGAGCGCCTCGCGGTAATCGCCCTGCGCCAGCGTTTCGTTCAGCAACCCGCGCACGCCGAAAAAGGCAGCGTCGTCATCCTCCAGCAGCGTTGCGAATTCGCGGCGCGCCTTGGGCGCGTTGCCGTTCAAAAGCGCGGTCTGCGCGGTCAGGAGCCGCGTGAGCGGCGTGCCGGGGATCATCGCCTCCGCTTTCTTCGCATAACGGTCGGCGGATACGCCGTCGCCCGCCGCAATTGCGACGAGCCCCTGCGTCACCGCGCGGTAGCCATTTTCGCGTTTCTCCGCGATTTTGTAGCGGCGAAAGACGGTCGGCACATTCACGAAGGCGCGCCACAGCCGGTAGATGGCGGTCCAGAGCAGCAGCAGCAGAGCGAAGGCGACGACGATGACCGAGGCATAGGTTTCGATCAGATAGCCGTGCCATTCGATTTCGACGCGCCCCGGCGCATGGACCAGCCAGGCCGCAAGCGCAGTGACGGCAGCGACCTTGATGAGGAACCAGATGGCGCGCAGCATAATTCAAAAAATCCTTATTGGCCGAACATGCCGCCGCCGTCATCGCCGCCGCTCGATCCCGCGTCGAAGCCCGGCGCGCCGAGGGGGATGGGGCCGGAGCCGCCGCCGAGCGCGGAGCCGAGCCCGCTGATGCCAAGCGCATCGCCCAGACCGCCAAAGCCGGTGGACGCGCCGAGCGCGCCGCCGGTGACCTCGCTCGCAAGTCCCTGCAGGCCTTCCAGCGACATGGTGGAGGGGTCCTGCAGCCGCGACAGGATCGTCTGCAGCAGCTGCGCCGAGGCGTCATCCGCGAGCACGTTGCCGGCCGCCTGCTCCATGAACGGCGCGGCGGTCTGGGCGGGTGCGCCCTCCAGCGTCTGCAGTTCCTGCATCGCGCCGCGTACGTCGTTGTTGTTGAGCTTTAACTGCGCCCGCGCGACGACCGCGTCGACCGTGTTGCCCTGGATGTCGTCGATGCGCCGCACCTTGACCAGCTTCGACATGCGCTGCATCACCTGCGCCTGCACATCGGCGTCCTGGCCCTGCAACTTCGCCATCACGATGTCGGAGGCGAGGTCCTTGAATTCCTTCTGCAGCTGCTGGCGGTTGAGCACGCCCGAGCGCGCATAGGGGGCGAGCCGTTTCAGCGAATCCTGCATCGCGGGATCGTCGCCTGCGAATTTCTGCATCATCAGCAGGTCCTGCTCGAAGGACTGGTTGGTGTTGATGTTGTTGCGGAACTCGTTGAGACCGAGCAGCAGCGCGGCCGCTCCCAGGTCCTTACTGCTGACGCCGCCCATCAGGCGCTTCAGCGTCTTGTCCCGCTCGCGCGCCGCGGCGACGGCGGCATTCAGCGAGTCGGCGTCGGTG
>DASPMW010000069.1:0-7974 GCA_035626855.1 Patescibacteria group bacterium | reverse complement strand
ACTTGATGATCTTGTGCACTTCGGCGAGCGTGATATAGGAGCTGCGCTCCGTGTCGTAGAGGCGGCGATTAGGATATTTCTTGATGACCCGCATGTACCGTCCCTCTTCTCTCTCGTTAATCCATGAAATGGCCGCCATTGGTGGCCAGGTTGGCGCCGGTGATGAAACCGGATTCATCTTGTATCAGGAAGGAGACCACATGCGCCACATCTTCCGGCTTGCCGAAGCGTCCGACAGGGATCTGGGCGACGATGCTCTGGCGGATGTTTTCGGGCACCGCCTGGATCATGTCTGTATCGATATAGCCGGGCGAGACCGTATTGACCGTGACGCCCTTTTTCGCGACTTCCTGCGCCAGCGCCTTGGTGAAGCCATGCATGCCGGCTTTTGCCGCAGCATAATTCGCCTGGCCGAACTGGCCCTTCTGGCCGTTGATCGAGGAAATATTGATGATGCGGCCGAAATTGCTTTCGAGCATGTAATCGAGCACAGGCCGCGTCACGTTGAACACGCTGTCGAGATCGTTCGAGATAACGTCGCGCCACTGGTCGATGGTCATTTTACGCAGGGTTGAATCGCGCGTGATGCCGGCGTTGTTGACGAGCACCGTGATCGGGCCGAGATCGGCGACGATCGCCTTGATCGTCTTGCCGGTATCCTCGAAATCCGCCACGTCGCATTTGTAGATGTGGAAGCTGTAGCCCTGCTTGGCCATTTCGGCCTTCCAGGCCTTGGCCTTTTCCTCGTTCCGATAGGTCGTCGCGACCACATGGCCCTGTTTTGCGAGCTGCTGGCAAATCACGCTGCCGATGCCGCCCGTGCCGCCCGTGACAAGGCAGATGCGCGGCACCGTGCCCGCAACGGGGGTATGGTCGTTCTGGACGTTCTTTTGCGGCTCTTGTTTCATGGCTTGGGTCGGGGTCATTGCGGGGCTCCCTGAAATTAAGAAATTAAAACTCGAATAGCAACCTGAAAGCCCCCCGCGCCACGAAATAGTGGGCTAAGGGATGGTCTTTTGGCATGGAATAACATAACTTTTTTGCTGCACCCGGGCAAGCGAAAAGCCTTGCAGCATTGGGGTTTTCCGCATTGCACCCCCTTGATTTTTGTTGCGGCGCACCATCTTATGATATACTCAGGTATCAGCATTTTCTATACGTTTGGGCAACAACGAGAGGTTCTTCTCCATGGCCGCAACCAAGACCGCACAGGCATCCGAAACCGGCAGCGAAGGCACGCAGCAGAATTGGGACAGCTGGTTCAAGAACCAGCGCGCTTTCTTCGACCAGCAGATCAAGACCGCGACCGAGGCGCAGAACCAGTGGTCGGGATTTTTTCAGGAATGGCAGAAAAGCCTGTCGCCGACCATGCCCGGCGCGAACCAGTACCAGCAGTTCTTTACGCAAGCGGGCAAGCAGTT
Organism: Patescibacteria group bacterium; assembly: GCA_035626855.1. Lineage (GTDB taxonomy): Bacteria > Pseudomonadota > Alphaproteobacteria > Micavibrionales > UBA2020 > JAPWJZ01. The sequence goes on along the minus strand of DASPMW010000069.1, from coordinate 6,553 downwards.
CCTCGACATGCAGCAGCAATTCTATCAATGGTCGGGCCAGGACAAGCAGCCGGCCGACATGACCGGTGACTGGCTGAAGGGGCTGCAGGGCTTTTTCCTGTCGATGCTGCAAACCAACACCGCGCCCTATGATCCGGCGCAGGCCTGGAAAAACATGTCCGAAACCTTCCTGAAGGGCGGCAACGCGCTCGGCAGCATGTTCGGCGGAAATTTCACGGGCGGCCAGGGCTTCGGCAGCAACCCCTTCGCAGGCCAGGGCTTCAACCCTGCGGCCTGGACCTCGTCGCAGCCGTGGAACGTGCAGGGCGCGGGCAGCTTCCAGAATTTCGACCCCTTCGGCTTCTATGCGTCGCTGCCCGGCATCGGCTATACGCGTGAGAAGCAGGATGCCTGGAACCTGCTTTACAAGCTCTATGCCGAGTTTGAGCAGCAGACCCGCAAATACAACGCCGCAATGGCGCAGGTCGGCATCGAGGCGGTGCAGAAATTCCAGGACTATGTGGCGAACCCGCCGGCTGACGCGGCGCCCCTCACCTCGCTCAAGGAAGTTTACGCGAAATGGGTCGATGTCTGCGAAGACGTCTATGCCCGCTACGCGACCTCCGACGAATACACGAAACTGTACGGCGAAGTGGTCAACGCGCTGATGGCGTTCAAGGGCCAGGTGAACACTCTGGTCGACGACATGGCCGACCAGTTCAACCTGCCGACGCGCTCGGAAGTCGACAGCCTGCACCAGCGTCTCCACGCGCTGCGCCGCGACAATATCGAGCTGCGCAAGCTCGTCGATGAAATCCGCGGCGTGAAATCGCCGAAGTCGAAAGCCGCCGGCGCGCCGTCCCAAGGCAAGAAACAAACCAAAAAAGGAGGCAAATAACATGTCTGCCATCCAGCTCAAGCCCGACCAGATTTTGAAAGAGATCACCAACTTCAACACGAAGCTTGCGGAGGGCGTGAAGAACCTGCGCAATGTGGGCGAACTGCCCGCCGGCGTGACCGAAAAAGAAGCGATCTACACCGAAGACAAGGTGACGCTCTATCACTACAAAAACCCGACGGGCAAGAAGGCGACGAACAAGACGCCGCTGCTGATCTCCTACGCGCTCGTCAACCGCCCGTACATGACCGACCTGCAGGAAAACCGCTCGACGGTGCGCGGGCTCATGGAACAGGGCCTCGATGTCTACCTGATCGACTGGGGCTATCCCGACCGCTCCGACCGCTTCCTGACCATGGATGATTACATCAACGGCTATCTCGACCGCTGCGTCGATGCGGTGCGCGACCATGCAGGCTCGGAACAGGTGAACCTGCTCGGCATCTGCCAGGGCGGCGCGTTCTCGCTTTGCTATACCTCGCTGCACCAGGACAAGGTGAAGAACCTCGTGACCATGGTAACGCCGGTAGATTTCCACACGCCCGACAACATGCTTGGACAGTGGATCAAGCATATCGATGTCGATTTGCTGGTCGACAGCATGGGCAACATCCCGGGCGACCTGATGAACTGGACGTTCCTCAACCTGAAGCCCTACCGCCTGATCGCGCAGAAATACATCGACATGGTCGATATCCTCGACAACCCGAAATCGGTCTGCAATTTCATGACCATGGAAAAATGGATCTTCGACAGCCCCGACCAGGCCGGCGAATGCTACCGCCAGTTCGTCAAGGACTGCTACCAGAAGAACAAGCTGGTTGAAGGCGGCCTCGACCTGAACGGCCAGGAGGTCGACCTGAAAAATATCTCCTGCCCCGTCCTCAACGTCTACGCGCTCGACGACCACCTCGTCCCACCCTCGGCGTCGAAGGCGATGGCGAAGGCCGTCGGCTCCAAGGACTATCAGGAAGTATCGTTCAAAGGCGGCCATATCGGCATCTACGTTTCCGGCAGCGCGCAGGCCCTCGTCCCCCCCTCGATCGGGAAGTGGCTGAACGAGCGCGATTGATTTCTCTCTAATCCCCTCTCCCGCCCTCGCGGGAGAGGGTTCGGGAGAGGGCAAGGACTTTGCGCCAGATCATCGATAAATAGCGCCAACGGTTCAACCGCGCGGCACCCTCTCGTTGGCCCTCTTCCAAAAGCTGCGGCATAACGGAAATAGCGAATGGCGCCGCAAGATTATCCAGCGCCACCTCGCCCCGCTTTGCGACTATCGCCGCCAGAACGTCGTTAGAATTCTTCGGCTCGACGCCTTTGGCGCGGTCCAACGACAGCGTGATGTGATACCAGCGCGGCGTTTCGTCTTCGCGCAGGACCTGCTGCCGCCTGCCATCGACCATAACCACCAGCACCTCGATTGCGCCGCAGTTATGATAGCCGGTGACGCGCACGTGGAGCGGCGGTCGCGGCACATCGGCGGGCATTGCCGGATACTTGTGCGTCACATGATGGGCGACAACATCCGGATATTTCGGCGGGAATTTTTGGAGCAGCAAGCCGCGCGACGCCGCGTCGATCACATACGCGGCGTAGGCGACAGGCTGTTGGTCGTCCATTTACTTCGTGCCGAAGATCCGGTCGCCCGCATCGCCGATGCCGGGCAGGATGTAGCCATGGTCGTTCAGCTGGCGGTCGACGGCGGCGGTGTAGACCGGTACGTCGGGATGCGCGTCGTGGAAGGCGCGCAGGCCTTCGGGCGCCGCGATCAGGCACATGAACTTGATGTCGGTCGCGTCCGAATCCTTGACGCGCTCGACGGCCGCGATCGCCGAATTGCCGGTCGCGAGCATCGGATCGACGACGATCACGCGGCGCTGCGGCATGTCATCGGGCAGCTTGAGGTAATATTCGACCGGCACCAGCGTTTCGGGATCGCGGTATAGCCCGATATGACCGACGCGCGCAAGCGGCGAGAGCTGCAGGAGGCCGTCGAGGAAGCCCGTGCCCGCGCGCAGGATCGGCACGATGCACAGCTTCTTGCCCGAGAGCATTTTCGTCTTCATCTTCTCGAGCGGCGTTTCGATCTCGACCTCTTCCATCGGCAGGTCGCGCAGGATCTCGTAGCCCATGAGGGTCGAGATTTCGCGGATCAGGTTGCGGAAGTCGTTGGTGTTGGTGTCTTTCTGGCGCATGACCGACAGCTTGTGCTGGACAAGCGGATGGTCGATGACGATGACCTGGTTTTCAGCCATGGCTTTGGGTCCTTCGGATAATTTCTTGACTGCGGCGGTGCTCATTCTTCAAGCCCTCTTCCCTTGACGTCTTTCAGTTGATCGACGGATTTGACTTCGGTCTGCGCGAAATAGCCGGCGGCTTTTTTGGCCTCCATCTCGACCGCGGCATCGGCCGGTATCAGCTCGGGCGGAATCTCGATGCGCTCGCCGACGGTGATGCCCGCTTTCGCGAGCGCGTTGTATTTCATGTCGCTCATCGAGGCGAAACGGTGGATATGCGTGATGCCGAGCCAGTGGAAGATATCGGGCATCAGCTCCTGGAAGCGCATGTCCTGTACACCCGCGACGCATTCGGTGCGGCGGAAATACTGGTCTGCGCGATCCCCGCCTTCCTGCCGCTTGCGCGCGTTATAGACGAGGAATTTCGTGACCTCGCCGAGCGCGCGGCCCTCTTTCCGGTTATAGACGATGAGACCGTTGCCGCCCTGCTGCGCCATTTCGATGCACAGCTCGATGCCGTGGCAAAGATAGGGACGGCAGGTGCAGATGTCGGAGCCGAACACGTCGGAGCCGTTGCATTCGTCATGCACGCGGCAGGCGAGCTTGACGTTTTTGTCGTGCATCGTCGCGGGGTCGCCGATGAAGTAAAGCGTATGCCCACCGATCGGCGGCAGGAAGACTTTCAGGTCGGGGCGCGTGACCAGCTCGGGGAACATGCCGCCCGAATGTTCGAACAACGCGCGGCGCAGGTCGTTTTCATCGATGTCGAACCGCTTGGCGATGCCGGGCAGATACCAGACCGGGTCGATCGCGGCCTTGGTCACTTTCACATCGCCGTTTTTCGTCAGGATATCGCCGTCCGGCTTCAACCGGCCGGCGGTGATGGCGTCCTTGATCTCGGGCATGTTGATATGCGCCTTGGTGACGGCGATCGTCGGGCGCACGTCGAGGCCGCGCTTGCGGTAATCCTCGAATTCATCGCCCGCCATATGACCCCAGGGGTCGAGGCTCACGATCTTGTCTGGGTCGGACCATTGCGGGAACGGCCCGATGGGTTCGGCGGGTTTCGTGTTCGTCAGGTCAGGAACGTGCAGCGGGTCGAGCGCGCCGATCGCGACCGCGACCGCGCGATAAACCGAATAGGCGCCGGAATAAGCGCCAATAACGTTGGACGACTGGTGATCGGACATGCTGGCGATGATCGGCCCGCGTTCCTTGAGCGTGCCTGCGCCCCAAGTGATTTTCGGCACCTTGCCATCGCGCGGCGGGTGCGAGGTAAGAACGATATGGCCGGGTCCGGATTTGTTTTTCTTCATGGTTACCCTGATGGTGAAACGGCAATTATGTCTAAATTGAAATAGACGAGAATACTGTCATGTAACAGCCCCCCGCGCAAGTTTCCCAAAAACGGGTGTCACAAGCTCAATGAATTATGAAATTTTACTTGCGTTTTTCGCACCAATGTGCTAGGCTTTTGGGTAATATGGGTTATTGAACATCGTGGATAGGTACTGAACAACGGGATCCCCCGCAAATCATGCTGCCCTGCACAAATTTTCGCGCCCGAATAGCGCGCCGCGTTCTTCCATGCTAGAAACCCTGAATGCACGCCCCCATTCCCCCTGACCTGCAAACCCTGATCGACGCGACCTTGCCGCAGATGCGCGCGCGAACCAAAAAATTCGCCTGGCAGGACCGCAGCCTGTGGCTGAAAAAATCCGTGCCCGACAAGGGCACCTTCTGGACGGCGATCCAAGGCTTCACCGCCCGGCTGGTATCCCTGCCAATGCTGCGCCCGACGACGAACCCGGGCGGCGCCACCGGACTGTCCATCGAAATCTCGCGCACCGCGGCTTTTCGCGCGGCCGGCTTTCCCGCGCCCGCCGTGATCGCTTCCAGCGACAGCTGGTACGTCATGGAAGACATGGGCGAAATGATCGACCGCAAGCTTCAAAAAGATTCAAGTCTCGACACGGCCGCACAGCAGGCGTTGATCGAGCGCTGCGCGACCACCCTCGCGCGGCTGCACCAAAGCGGCCTTGCCCACGGGCGGGCCAAGCTAAACGATTTCGTCCTGACCCCAACGGGGGAAATCGGCTTTATCGACTTCGAGGAAGACGTGGCGCGCAGCGGCATGACCCTGGCCGAGCTGCAGGCACGTGATGTCTGGCTGTTCTGCTGCAGCGCGGCCCGCTATGACAAGCCGGCGGTGAGCGCAGGCTTCGCCGCCTACCGCGCCGGCGCGGATGACGACGTCATCGATGCTCTCGGCAAATTCGTGCGCTTCGCTTACCGCGCGGCGGGTTTCCTCGGCTTCGCCCGCCCATTGCTGAAGGGCGATGCGGGACGCGCCTATGACGCAACTATGGTGCTGTTCTTCACGCTTTACCGGACGGAGTAATCGATCACCGGCGTTTCATGGACGAGCCGCCCGTCCTGCATCACGCGGGCGGCCAGGGTGAATTTTCCGCGCGACAGCGGCCAAAGGTATTTCTCGCCGGAAGTGCCGATGCTCTGGCCGTTCAGGATCCATTCGACGCTCTGGCCCGGCTGCAATCCGCGCATGGTGAAGGGGATTTTCTGCCGCTCGCGCGGGATGCGCGGGTCGAGCGCCATGCGCAGGCCCGCGGTCGGCTTGACGATTTCGAAGCGCGGGGCTTGGCTGAGACGCGCATCGGGCACGCCGCCGTCGATGAAATATTCCGAGCGTGTGTAGCACCGGCCCGCATCGCGCGGGTCTTCGATGCAGATATCTTTCTGCACGAGTTTCGGCGACAGCCAGAGGCGCTGGGCCTGTGTCTGGCGATTGAGCGCGCTGAAGATGCTGCGGACGGCAAGGGCCGGGCCGGTTGCGCCGGTCACGCCGTCGGTCGGCGAATGGTCGAGATTGCCCATCCACATGCCGACCACGTATTTGTGGTTATAGGCGAGCGTCCAGGCGTCGCGGTAGTCGGTCGAGGTGCCCGTCTTAGCCGCCGTCTGCACCGGGAAATTGAGGATGCTGCCATTGCCGAATTCGAGCCGCCGCGCCCAGGGGTCGGAGAGAATGTCGCCGATCAGCGACGCGGCCTCCGGCGAATAGACGCGTTCTTGCGCGCGGGTGCCGGGGTCGTCGAGCAGCGGGCGCAAGGGGCGCGACATGCCGCGATTGGCAAGCGCGGCGAAGCCCTGCACCATTTCCAAAAGCGTTACTTCACCATTGCCGAGCGCGAGGCCTTCGTCGTAAATCTCCACGCCGCGATCGAGGCTGTCGAAGCCCAGGCGGTGCAGCGTTGTCAGGTATTTCTGCTTGCCGACATAGTTGACGGTTTTCAGCGCGGGGATGTTGAGCGAATTGGCCAGCGCCTCGCGCAGCGTCATGCGGCCGTAATAGGTGTTGCTGTAATTCTTGAAGTTGTGAAGGCCGGTGCCGATTGCCTCCGACAGCGGCGCGTCCTCG
>DASPMW010000068.1:0-3680 GCA_035626855.1 Patescibacteria group bacterium | reverse complement strand
CGGAATTCGATATCGGGCATCTTCTGGTTGACGACGATGCCCATCGCGCCCGCCGCGCTATGCGCGCAGATATAGACGACGCTTTTGTTGAAGAAGCTGTCGCCCATGCCCGGCATCGCGATCAGCAGGTGATTGCGGAACGGGCTTTCCCCCTTCAGGAGATTGGGCTCGAGATGCGCGACGTCGGATGTTCTGTTACCGGCCATAGACCATCTTACCAAAAAAGCCTGAAGGCTTCGTAAAGCCTCAAACCCATGAATTGCCAGCTTATTTCTGCTGCTGGTGTGCCCGCCAGTTGGCGACGTTGCGGTTATGCTCGTCGAGGTTCCGCCCGAAAGCATGCCCGCCGGTGCCGTCGGCGACAAAGTAAAGATAGTCATGGGTCTCGGGCTGGGCAACTGCCAGCAGCGATTCTTTTCCGGGGTTGGCGATCGGGCCGGGCGGCAGGCCCTGCGCGACATAGGTGTTATAGGGCGAATCAACGCGCAGGTCGGCGGAGGTGAGCGGGCGGCCGAGCTTGCCCTTGCCCTCCGACAGCACATAGATCGCGGTCGGATCGGACTGCAGCGGCATGCCGAGTTTCATGCGGTTCATGAACACGCCGGCCACGCGCGGCCGCTCCGTCGCGATGCCCGTTTCCCGCTCGACGATGGAGGCGAGCGTGACCAACTCGGCCTCTGATTTCACGAGGCTGTTCGCGCTCTTCTTCGGCCAATATTCGGCGAGCGTCTTTTTCATGGCTTCGGCCATGCGGTCGATGATTGCCGTGCGCTTGACGCCGTAGGTGTAATTATAGGTTTCGGGCAGCAGCGTGCCTTCGGCCGGCAGCCGCGCGATGTCGAGCGTGCCGTCCATCGCCTCCGCCCCGTTCACGAGGGTCACAATTTCATAGGAGGTCAGGCCTTCAGGGATGGTCAGCTTGCGCTGGTATTCCTTGCCCGATTGCAGCACGGCAATCGCGTCTTCGGTGCTGCCATGCGCCTTGAACATGTATTCGCCGGATTTCAGCGGGCCTTGCGGCTTGCGTTTCCAGACGCCGAAGCGGAACAGCCATTCATCGGTGATGACGTTGTTCTTGATCAGCGTGTTGCCGATATCGCGCACGGAGCCGGGCGCGATATAGACGAGCTTGTCCGCTTCAAGCGGCCCCGGCTTCGGCAACTCGTTCTGCAGGTAAAGCCAGCCGAAGGCCACCGCGCCCATCGCGCCAAGGAAGAGGAGCGTGAAAAAGAACCGGATGAAACCGCGCATGATGGGCCTTTAGGGTTAAACCTTGCGGAAGACAAGGCTCGCATTGGTGCCGCCGAAGCCGAAGGAATTCGACAGCGCGACATTCACCTCGCGTTCCTTCGCCTTGTGCGGTACGAGGTCGAGCCCCTGCGCCACGTCGGAGGGATCGTCGAGGTTGAGCGTCGGCGGGATGATGCCCGTCTTGATCGCCATGATGCTGTAGATCGCCTCGACCGCGCCGGCCGCGCCCAGCAGGTGGCCGATCGCGGATTTGGTCGAGGAAATGCTGATGCCGCGGATCGCGTCGCCGAACAGCCGCTTGGTCGCGCCCAGCTCGATATCGTCGCCCAGCGGCGTCGAGGTGCCATGCGCGTTGATGTAGTTGACCGCTTCCGGGTTGATGTTCGCGCGCTTGAGCGCGGCCTGCATTGCGCGGAACCCGCCATTGCCGTCTTCGGCGGGGGAGGTGACATGATAGGCGTCGCCCGACAGCCCGTAGCCGATCACTTCCGCGTAGATCTTCGCGCCGCGTTTCTTCGCGTGCTCGTATTCCTCCAGCACGACAATGCCGGCGCCCTCGGCGATCACGAAACCATCGCGGCCTTTATCGAAGGGGCGCGACGCCTTTTCGGGCGTGTTGTTATAGCCGGTCGACAGCGCCCGGCAGGCGGCGAAACCGCCGACGCCGACGCGGCAGATCGCCGCTTCCGACCCGCCCGCCACCATCACATCGGCATCATCGAAGGCGATCAGTCGCGCCGCGTCGCCGATCGCATGGCTGCCCGTCGCGCAGGCCGTCACGACCGCGTGGTTCGGGCCCTTGAAGCCATAGCGGATCGACACCTGGCCCGAGGTCAGGTTGATGAGCGAGGAGGGGATGAAGAAGGGCGAGATGCGGCGGGGGCCTTTTTCCGCCATCATGATCGAGGTGTCCTGGATATTGGTCAGCCCGCCGATGCCCGAGCCGATCAGCACGCCAGTGCGGCAGAGCGATTCATCGTCGGTCGGCTTCCAGCCGCTATCCTCGACCGCGTCGACCGCGGCGGCATAGCCGTACTGGATAAAGGTATCCATTTTCTTTTGTTCTTTGTGCTCGATGTATTTGTTCACATCGAACAGGCCGGGCGACGTATCGCCCTCGGCCGCCAGCGGCACTTCGCCCGCGACTTGTGACGGCAGGTCGGAGGCATCGAAGCCCTTGATCTTCCGCAGGCCGGATTTGCCCGCCGTGATGGCCTGCCAGTTATGATCGAGCCCGCTGCCCAAGGGGCTCAAAATTCCCATGCCGGTGACAACGACGCGCCTCATGCATACACCCGTAGTTTTTTAAATCGTTATAACTGCCCTGATAAGAAATGGCCCCGCTCCGTTGTAACACAGAACCGGGGCCATTTTATGCGTTCAGCATGCGAGGCGCTGTTAAGCGGCCTTCGCGTTCTGCTGGATGAAGGAGATCGCGTCTTTCACGGTCTGGATTTTCTCCGCCGCGTCGTCCGGGATCTCGATGCCGAATTCTTCTTCGAAAGCCATGACCAGCTCGACCGTGTCGAGGCTGTCAGCGCCCAGATCGTCGATGAAGCTCGCATTGTCGGTCACTTTGGCGCCATCGACGCCCAGGTGCTCGACCACGATTTTCTTGACGCGCTCGTTGATGTTGCTCATTACATTTCCTCGTTCGGTTACGTTAACTTAATCGCAGCTCATTTTGCGTGACGGTTTGAATATCACATAAATGCTGCTTTGCAAACACGCAAAACTCTCCTTTACATAATTAAAAGAGCTGCATTTCAGCTTTAAACTAGGCCTCTTCCGGCCCAGAACCAGAGTTGACCCCTACCCGTGCGGTTGTTTAAAAATACGGCTCATTTCAACTTGTTAAGGAAATACCGCCATGGCCCCGCCGAAAAATGCCCAGCCCCCCATGCTCAAGAAAGTCGAACGGGCGATAGAGCGGGGGCTCTATGTCAGCCGCTGGCTGATGGCGCCGTTCTATATTGGGCTGTCGCTGTCGCTCCTGCTACTGCTCAGCTCCTTCATCCAGGAGCTGTTCCACTTCCTCCAGCAGATCCCCAATATCACCCAGGCCGACGCCGTACTGGCCGCGCTCTCGCTGATCGACCTGTCGCTGGCGGGCAACCTTGTGCTGATCGTGATTTTCTCGGGCTACGAAAACTTCGTCTCGAAAATCGACACGTCGGATGATGAAGACCAGTTCGACTGGCGCGGCAACGTCGATTTCTCCGCCCTGAAGCTCAAGCTCATCGCCTCCATCGTCGCGATCTCGGGCATCCACCTGCTGAAAGTGTTCATGGACATCGCCAAATACCGCGAAAGCGACATCCAGTGGATGATCACGCTCCACGTCGTCTTTGTTTTCTCCGGCGTGTTCCTCGCGCTCATGGACTGGCTGGCCTCGAAGGCGAAGAAAAAATAATCCTCCAGTATTAATT
>DASPMW010000067.1:0-2150 GCA_035626855.1 Patescibacteria group bacterium | reverse complement strand
GAGAAACCCTGCGCGCCGAGCGGGAAGATGATGCCGAGCGCGAAAACCATGCGGATCGGCGCCCAGACCATGTTGTGGCGTCCGCCGCCGAGCTTGCCGGTACGCGCGGTCGCGACCACGATCGACATGATCATCCAGAGTGTGACAACGCCCGCGATCAGCGTCATGCCGGTGTTGTACATGCCCATCAGCTGGGTCAGCGCGTTCTGCAGGAGGCCGCCGTTGCCGACCGGCGCGGTCGCCGCCTGGCGCAGGATCTTGTCGAAAACCATCAGCGCATAATCGCTGGAAACCGTCGCGTCGCTGACGCGCGTATCGAACAGGCCAAGTCCCGCGCCGCTGATCGTGCTGGTGCCGCCCGTGATCGCCGTTTCGCCGGGGCCCGCGCAGCCCGCGCCGCCGCCATAGGGCGTGCAAGGATGCTCGAACACGCGCGGCAGGAAAAGCTGCGCCTGCACCACGTTGCCGATGCCGAAGAAAATGCGCAGGAAAGCAGCGCCGATCGCGATCACCATCATCATGACCATGAGCACGACGCCCGTGAACATCGCCCATTGCTGGGCGGAGGAGCGCGTCACGCGCAAGGTGAACCAGGCGGTGCCGAAAAGGTCGAACAGGTGGGTGTTCGGCACCTCTTTCGCGCCGTAAAACAGCGCATTATGCTGGGGGGAGATCAGTTTCGCTTCCGCGAAAACCTGGGCGAGGCAGCGCACGAAGACCGGGTAGATATGCGAAAAGCCCCGGAAGCACATGCGGAACTGCGGCATGAACAGGAACCCCAGGACGGAGGTCCGCTGGTCAGAGGAATAGTGATCGGCATGGCTCATGGCTTTGCCCCGGCAAAATAGGATGAACCGCCTTATTCAGGCTTATTCATCCATGATAACCCTTTTTCTTAAAACCGTCAAAATTGTGACACATTTATGCCAAATTTTATCGGAGCGCCGCGCATATATCGCCGCCTAGCGGGTTGATATAAGGCCGGATTTGGCTCATTCCCAGCGCAGTGAAGCCATAAGATACGTGGGCTTGAAGGGATAGGGCTGCAAAAACGCGCCCATGCCCATCAGGCCGGGATGACCGTTTTCGCCGAGCGGAAAGGCCTCCCGGTGGATTCCGGAGGTGACCAGCACAGAATCGAGCCCCGCGCCAGCCGCACCTTCGATATCCGTCTGCATACCATCGCCGACACAGAGCACGTTTTTGACCCCCATCCCCTGCAGGCAGAGCGAATAAACCCCGCGATGCGGCTTGCCGTACCACGCAACGCTGCCGCCCTCCGCAATATATGTATCGGCAAAAGTGCCAGGGCAGATCACCAGCTTATCGCCGACATGGACGACGCGGTCCGGATTCGCGCAGAGCATCGGCAAACCGGCTCCAAGGCAGCTTTTCAGCACGGGAGCGTACATCTCGGCCGTGTCGTCGAAATCATGCACGCCGGTGTTCAGCACGAAATCGGCCCGCGCCGGGTCGTCGACGATATCTATATCCAGCCCCTCATAGACCGAGCCGTCCTTGTCGCGCGGGCCCAGGTGGTAGCAGCGCCGCCCCCACTCCTGCAGGTACCTGTCCTTGAGCGCCATCCAGCTCGCTTCGCCCGAGGTCATGATGCCATCGTAAAGGTCGGCGCCGATTCCCATTTCAGTCAGCTTTGCCGCCACGATATGCGCGCGGCGCGGCGCGTTCGAGAGCATGAAGACGATGCGCCGCATGTCCTTCAGCGCACGCAGCGTCTCGACCGTGCGGGCATAGGGCTTCAGCCCGTCATGGACGACGCCCCAAAGATCGAGGATATAGCCGTCATACTGGCTGGCGACCTCGTAGAGACCCTTCAGGTAGCGGGGCTGGTCGTTGGCGGCGGCGATGCGCATTATTGTTGTTCCTCGTCTGCCTCGGGATTGGCGGGGGCGGGCTTGCCGAACAGGTAACCCTGCCCGTAATCGATCTCGAGGTCGAGAAGCTCGAGCAGCTGTTTTTCCGATTCAATTTTCTCGACGATGATATCGATGCCCTTCGCGTCGAGCTCGGTCTTCATGCGCTTCAGGCGGCGCAGGCCGCCGGACTCTTTCAACTCCAGCAGCAACTGCGCAGCCTCGATCTTGATGAAGCGGATGCGGCGCATTTCAAGCTGCGCGTAGTCGAAGGAG
>DASPMW010000066.1:0-16340 GCA_035626855.1 Patescibacteria group bacterium | reverse complement strand
CAGGATCTCCCGCGCGCGGGCATCGGCATAGTTCAGCACGTCGCCAAGCGCGTAACCGGGCGCAAGGCTCGCCGTAATATCGGCGGCGCGCAGCTGGTTGAAGTGGTTCAACTCGCGCGGCGCGACCGTTTCCTCGATGGTGACGAGGTTGGAAAGCTTGATCATCTCGCCCTTGGCATTGCGGACATAAATATCGGTCAGGTCCTGCGGCCGGGCGCGCAGCTGGTCTTCCACCTGCACCATCACGTCATACTGCTCGCCGCGATCCTTGTAGCGCGTCACCTGCCGCCCGCCCAGCAGCGTTTCCAGCGTACGCCCCACGTCGTCGATATTTGCGTCAAGCGCCGCGGTCTTGTCCCTGTCGAGCCGCACATTCAACTGCGGCTTGTTCATCTTGAGGTTGGTGTCGACATCCACCATGCCAGGGTAAGACTGGAAATCCTGCACGACCCGCGTGACGGCCTGGTCGAGATCGGCATAAGTGCCACTTGTGAGGACGACCATTTGGATCGGTGACGAGCGGGCAGAGCCTCCGAGGGAGGGGGGATTGCGGGGGAAGGCGCTGATACCGGCTGTCGCCTTCATGATCTTCGGCGTCAGTTCCTTCGTAACCTCCTGCTGTTTGCGGTCGCGGTCTTCCCACGGCAGCAGCCGCAAAAAAGAAATTCCGTCGGACACTGTCGGGCTGCCCGCCACGACGAAGTATTTTTCGATTTCCGGGATAGATTCAGCGATGGGCTCCAGCTTTTTCATCCACTCGGTCGTATAACCGATGGTGGAGCCTTCCGGCGCGCTGGCGCGCACCACGATCGTGCCGCGATCCTCCGTCGGCGCCAGCTCCGACTTGATAAGCATCAGCAGGCCCGCATTTGCGCCCGCGACCAGCAGGCCAATGATGACAATGATAATGCGGCGCATCAGCGCAAAATCGAGTGCAGCGCCATAGCCGGCTGTCATCCGATCCAGAAAACGCTCGATGGCATTGTAAAGGCGGCCATGTTTTTCCTGGTGACCGGAGAGCAACCGGGAGCACATCATCGGGGTGAGGGTCAGCGCAACAAAACCCGAGATGATGACCGCCCCCGCAAGGGTTAACGCGAATTCCACGAAAAGCTTGCCCGTCTTGCCCGGAGACAGCGCGATGGGCGTATAGACGGCGGCCAGGGTGATCGTCATCGCAATGACCGCGAAGGCGATTTCGCGGCCGCCCAGCAGTGCCGCTTCGAACGGCGTCTTTCCTTCCTCGATATGGCGGAAGATGTTTTCCAGTACCACGATTGAATCGTCCACGACGAGGCCGATCGCGAGCACGAAGGCGAGGAGGGTAAGGGTGTTGATCGTGTAGCCCATCGCATACATGACGAAGCAGACGCCAATCAGCGAGATGGGAATCGTGACGAGCGGAATAATGGTCGAACGGGCCGAGCGAAGGAAAAAGAAGATGACGAGAAGGACAAGTACCACAGCCTCCGCGATCGTATGATAGACAGCCTTGATCGACCGGTCGATGAAGACGGAGGTGTCATGCGCAATATCGATGCTCATGCCATCGGGCAGGCTGTCACGGATATCGGGCAGCAGGGCCTGGATGGCGTTGGAGACCGAAAGCGGGTTTGCGGTCGCCTGTTTGATGACGCCCAGCGCAACCGCGTTTTTGCCGTTAAATCGCACTACGCGGCGCTCGTCGACCGGCGCTTCTTCCGCGCGGCCGACATCGCCGAGACGGACGAAGGTTGTGCCGTCGCGCTTCAGAACCATGTTGCTGAATTGCTCGACCGTGCGCAGGTCGGTTTCGGAAAGCACGGTGAACTCACGCTGCGAGCTTTCGATGCGCCCCGCGGGAATCTCCACGTTCTGACGCCGCAAGGCCTCTTCGACATCCGCGGGGGTGAGCTTCGCGGCGCCGAGACGGAGCGGATCGAGCCAGAGGCGCATAGCCTTGCGCCGCTCACCAATGATATCCACCTGGGCGACGCCCTCGACGTTCTGGAGCCGGTCCTGGACATAGCGGTCGGCGTAATCGGTGATTTCCATGGGCGATAGGCGGTCGCTGGTAAAGGCGAGGTAAATGATGGGCTGGGCATCCGCCTCGACCTTGGCGACGGTCGGGTCGTCGACTTCGTCCGGCAGGCGGGAGCGCACGCGGGCAACGCGGTCGCGCACATCGTTGGCTGCATCATCGGGATCGCGGCTGATGGCGAAGCGCAGCGTGATCTGGCTCCGCTCCGAGCGGCTGATCGAGGACATGATCTCGATCCCCTCGATCCCGGCAAGCGAGTCTTCGAGCGGCTTCGTCACTTGAGTTTCCATGATATCCGCGCTGGCGCCGAGATAGCTGGTCGAAACTGTCACGACCGGCTCGTCGATATTGGGATATTCCCGGACGGTCAGGCGCTGGTAGCAAACGAGCCCGATCAGGACGAGAAACAAGCTCATCACCGTCGCGAATACGGGACGACGGATGCAGATCTCAGGGAGCGTCATTTCATTTCTCCGCTTTCACGGGTCGTTCGTCAGGGCCGCTCGGGCCGGATGCCGGGCGATGACCACCTTCGGGCGCGGAAGTGGCCGCTTGCGGAGTTTCCTCGGTCACAGGGCTGCCCTCGCGCAATTTCATCACACCGGCAGTGATGACGCGGTCACCTGCCTTCAGGCCTTCGCGCACTTCGACAGCGCCCTGTTGCCGCTCGCCGAGGCTCAGCTTGACGCGATGCGCCTTGCCGTTCCGCATGACGAAGGCATAGGCGTCTGTGCCTTCCGGAATGACTGCCTGCTCTGGCATCATCGGTACGCCCTCGCGGGTCTGCGTTTCGATCCGGATGCGGGCATACATGCCCGGGCGCAGCTTGCCCTCGTCGTTCGGTACCGTCGCTTTTACCGTGAAATTACGGTTCTCAGGGTTGATGGTGGGGTCGATGGCATAAATCTCCCCTTCAAACTCCTGCTGCGGAAATGCATCCACGGCGAAGATGATTTTTTGGCCCTGCCTCACGCTAGCATAGTCCTTTTCCGGCGCGCTGAATTCCAGCTTGAGCGGGTTGAGGGAAACGACGGTCGTCAGATCTTGGCCTGCCGTCGCGTAATCCCCCGGCGAGAATTTACGCAGGCCGGCAACGCCATCGAATGGCGCCTTGATCTCGGTCTTGGTCAGCAGGATCTGCGCATTCTCCACCGCCGCCTGCGCCGCGCGATAATCTGCACGCGAAACATCCCACTGCTGGCCGGCGACAAAACCGCCGGCTTTCAGCTTGTCATCCCGCTGGAAGGTCGCCGCGGCGACCTCAAGCGCTGATTTTGCCTTGGCCAGATCCGTCTCGATAAGGCTGCTGTCCATCTTGATCAGCACATCGCCTTTTTTGACCGGCTGGCCTTCCTCGAAGGCGACCGTCTGGACCTGGCCTGCGATTTCGGCGTGAATCGCGGCAGACTCGCCCGCGATGAGCGAGCCGACGGTGTTGATGACGGTCGTGATGTCCCGCGGCTCGACGGCGGCGGTTTCAACGAGCTGGGGACCCTTGGCCTTCTGCGCAGGGTCTTCACTGCCTTTACGGCTGTGCCACCACCAGCCGCCCGACACCAGCAAGGCGACAACCAATAATGCTATGACAATTCGCTTACCCATCAGCCGCGCCTCACATTATAAATCTTCGAGTACTCAGAGTGACACGGAGCCTACCACGAAACCCTGCTTAACTTCGACCGGTGAGGCCGAAGAATATGGAATAAGCAGACGAGCAGCCCCGTTGCCCCCTGCAAGAAATAGACCTAAAATCCGGTTCAGGCAGGGATTTCTCAAAAAAAAAGGCGGTGCCACATGGCGCGGCGCGACATTCCACCCAGTAATATCGTCAATCTCCGTGAAAGGTTCCCCATGATGGAAGGCTTCGGAAAAAAACTTATCGTGCTTGCGGCTGTGCTGCTGATCGGGGGGTATTTCTTTCTCTCGACCGTCATCGTCGTCGATGCGGGCCATACCGGGGTGAAGAAGACTCTCGGCAAAGTCGATCCGGACGCTTATCCGCCCGGTGTCTATATCGTTATGCCCATGGTTTCCAGCATCACGCAGATCGATAACCGCGTGATGAAGATGGAAGACCAGACAGCCGTTTACACGAAGGACGTGCAGCAGGCGAATATCCGCTATGCGATCAACTATTCGCTGGAGCCCTCCGCCTCGGTCAAGATGTATACCGATGTCGGCGGCTATGACTGGGCGGGCAAGCTGATCCCGCAGGTGATCACAAGTTCGATGAAAAACGTCATCGGCCAGTGGGCGGCGATGGACCTGATCGCCAACCGCCTGAAGGCCCAGATCGGCATTGAGGAAATGATCGCGTCCCAGCTGAAAAGCAATGGCATCCGCGTGACCAACTTCTCCCTCACCAACATCGATTTCCAGGACCAGTTTGAACAGGCCGTGGAAGCGAAGGTAGTCGCTGTGCAGAGCGCCGAGATGGCTAAGAACCAGACCGTGCAGATCGAGGAACAGGCCAAGCAGCGCGTGATCGCGGCCAAGGCCGATGCCGAAGCCATGCAGATCAAGAATGAAGCGCTGTCGAAAAACCAGGCGCTCATCATGTACGAAGCCGTGCAGAAATGGGACGGACAGCTGCCGCGCATCACTGGTGGCGGCTCGGGCGGAAACTTCCTGAATATCCCGGAAGGGCTGTTGCAAGGAAAATAAAGAAAATAACCCCGCTTCGGCGGGGTTATTTTTTGGGCGGTTTCAGAGACCGTATGTTTTGGAGGATATCCGTCGCCAGATTGTTATGCGTCGTGACCGGGGCGATAAAGGCATCAGAGACATAGGCCTTCGCTTCGCTGTTGCCCGCCAGCGACGGCACTGACATTTCGACACGGTGGAAAGTCCCGATGCCACGGTCTGCGGGCGTGACCCGGTGCCCCTTCGTTGAATAGGCGTAATTCTCGCCATGATCCTGCTGGCGGATCCACGGCAGGATCAGGCTGTTCCAGATATTTGAATGTGCGCTGCGGATATTCACCGCGGACTTTCCGAGTTGTTCAATAACGGCATGCGCGGCGGTTTTTTTCTGGCCGGTGATTTTTGCGTAGTTCCCGGCGATGCGATTTATAAGGCCATCATGCAGCGGTCGCGGCTCGACCAGCACCGTTTTGTATCCATCCAGTGCCATCATCTGCGCAGCGGTACAGCCCATCGAATGCGCGCCGATGACAATGCTGCCGCTGACAGGAAGCGGGCGGCTATTGGCATCCGTGAAGTCGCCCGCAGCAATTTTCTTTTCGATTTCTTTCACATAGCCGTAAAGCGCGGCGGATTGCCCCTTCATTCCGCCGATGGTCATTTCCTTTAGGTCCATGAGCGTGTCGCCCGGGTTATCGTCGGATTCCAGACCGGGCATCGTGACCATCACCTGCCCGCTCGCGCGGTGATAGAGCGCAAGGAAATGCGCGCCATGTAGCGCTTGCGTCTTGTTCGCTGGGTCCCGCCGCTTATCGGAGAGATGATCGAGAACCACCCAGGGGCTGTCTTCGCGGCCGAAGGCTTTTTCCATCGCGCCCGTCATGTTGTAAACATTCGCCGCGCGCAGATTGAAATGGGCGTTTAGGTGGTCTTTCCCGGGACGCCCCTGCGCGCCTATGTAATAGGCCGCGTAAACCGCGATCAGCGCGTCTTGCAATGGCAGGCTATGAACATGGATATCATCAACGGGCATGGGCGTATTATACCATGCTGCGGTTAACGGAAATTAAGCGGCTGTTTTCAGGCCAGAATTGCCGGCCTTGCGCGCCTCCGCCACCTTCGCGAGCGCTTCAGGGGGCAGCGCCTGTTCGAGCGCGAGGAATCGCCGCGCAATTTCTTCCGCATCATAGGCGGCTGCGGAATCGAAGCTGTTTTTGATGTTCAGGTCCGACAGGCTCTGCGTTTTTGAATGGAACACGATCGGCGGAGCGGGGCGGTCCTTGACGAGCTTGATGGAAGGCTCCGAAAACTCGTATTCGTCGCAGGCGGCGCCGTAGCGGCCGCCGTCGAGTACTTTCACGCGCTTCGAATGCTCGGCCACGCTCGCGATGATGCGCTCGATCGTCTCGGAGGTGGATTCCATCGAGGCCTGCTGGAACGTCCCGCCAAGGTTCATGATTTTTTCCTGCGCGTTGTGCAGGTGATAAAGGTCCGCGCGCGTGCCCTCGATATGCTGGCCGGCGAAATTGACCTCCTGGATTGTCTCCTTGCCGGCGCGGCGGGACTGCATGAATTCCAGCACGAACAGCCCCGCACCCGCGAGCGCGATGCCGCCCGCGACCCAGACCATCGCCTGCATCGACACCAGCGCAATCGCGGAAGCCCACATCATGCGCTTCCCGAACGAACGGCCGGTATCGATCATCGCGGTGCCGAACTGCGCGGCGGCGACATCGACCTCCGGGCGGCTGCCCTGGCCGGTGATAAGCGTCCAGAGCGATTTGGGCTTGATGCGGTAATTGCCCTCCGCAATCGTCAGGTGAAAGTTGTCGTAGCCCTGACGCACGGCATGTGCTGCGGATTCAATGGTGTCGCGGCAGCGCCTGCCACCGGCACAGATTGCTTTGACAAAGCGCACCCGGAGAGAGGGAGCGGTGGAAGAGTTCTCCGAAACCGGAGTGCTCAAGATAACGCCTCATGACTTGTTGCAGACAGTTTTAGCATAGCAAAGCCGCTGTATTTTGTAAAGTATGCTAAAGCTTTGATAAAAAACATCTATTTTAACTTCGCGGTGTTATTGCACCGCATTTATGCTTAATACGAGTATTATTCCACCCCATGGATACCGCGCACAAGGTCGTGGAAATACACAACGCCGTTTTCGTGCCGGGGTGAGAGCTCGCCAGTGCGGTAAATGCCCGCCGATAAATTTTTCTGCACCAGCTCGCAGATATCGATATCTTCCTGCGTCACGAGGAAACTGAGATCGATCGCGCGCTGGTTTTCCTCACGCGCCGCTTCCGAGACATCGCGGAAGAGGTAGCAGTAGCGGAGCTCCGTTGTTTCCGGCCCGGTCGGCATGACGATTTCGAGGTTCATGCCGTTCTTGTAAATGTTGATCGCGACATTCGGCCAGAGCCAGACCCAGAGCCCGCTATTCTGGGCGATATCCGCGCGCTCCGGGCGGATGCCGGTTTCATGGCGCGCGATGCGGTCGCCGGTCACGACCTTGTAGGTCGCAAAATCGACATCCTTGTTCAGCTCGGGGTGGATGACGGGGATGTGGTATCCCTCCATATAATTCTCGATATACGTCTTCCAGTTGCATTTCATCGGATGCGTGGCGGTCGAGAAAAATTTGAATTCCTCCAGCCCCGAGCCCTGCAAGGCTGCGACAAGGCCTCCCAGCGATTTTTCGAACGGCGGCGGGCTTTCGGCCATGCTGATGAAAACCAGTCCCGCCGCGCTGCGCACATGAATGTTGAAAAGATGCGTACGCTCGCATAGATCCTGCTCATCGCCGCCGAAGCCCGGCGCCTTCGCAAGCTTGCCATCGGTATCATAAACCCAGCCGTGATACATGCAGCGCAGCACCTGCGTCGTGCCCACGCCTTCCTTCAGCACCAGCGACGCGCGGTGGCGGCATACGTTGTGAAACGCCTTTAGCTGGCCATCCTTGCCGCGCAGCACGAGCACCGGCCGGCCGGCGAGGGTATAGGCGACATACTGGCCCGGCTTTTCGACGAGTGCCTCGTGGCAGAACAGCTGCCAGTCGTGGAAGAACAGCTTCTGGCGCTCGGCCTCGTAAAATTCCGGCGCGTGGTACCATTCGGCCGGGATGGTGATGCGGTTCGGCTGTGCTGCCGCGGGGCGCGGCTGGGCATTCGTGGTCATGGCGGGTCCTATGCTGTTCCCCGCAGTGTAGCGGGGGCGCAAGCGCGGTCAACCGCGTTTTTTAACGAGCAGGGGCAGGGGAGTGGGCGCAGGAGGCTTGAACGCAGCCGTGACGCGGTAGGTTTCTTCGGTCAGGGAAACCGGCTTGTAATTTTGTTCAAGAAAATTGGGCGCCATGCCGTAGACGTCGAATTTCGCGACGCTCTGCCCCTCTGCGTTGACAGTGTAAAGCGCGGACTCAATGGTCTGGCTGCCGTCGCGAACCGATAGCAGAGCGGCCGCGAGCGCGGGCACATCCGTCTCGCGAACCGCCAGCGCGCCGCCCGCTTCCATCGTCCAGGTTCCCCAGGTTGTCGGAATGGTGGCGGCATTGTTGAACACCGACGCAAGGCGGAAGGCTTTCGGGTTCGGATCCCATAGGTTGCTGGGGCGGCCGTATTCGTTTTTGCCCTCACGGCGGATGTAGTCGCCCTCGACCGCAGATTTCTTGGCCGTCCAGATCCCCGGCCCTTTGAAGTCGGTCATGTTCAGTTCGTTCTCGCCGACCATGCGCTTGGCATATTGCGTGAAGATGTCCTGCATCACCAGCGACCGCCCGTAGTCGTTTGGCCACTGTTTGATATCCATCACAAGGTAAAGCGGCTGCACCTTCACGGTGTCATCGTTGAGGAGCAGGTTGTCGAGGAAGTAGGCGGCAACCGGCTCGGTCTTGCCAAAGCCCTGGCCTTCCCCCAGCAATCTTTCCAGCGCGTCGCGATATTCGCCCGGCGACATCAGCGCGGGGCGCGATGCCTTTTCATCGAAGTTGCTGGCGAGGCTATCTGGCATCCCGTGCGGTATCCCCCTGACAATGCAAACATTATATGAGCTTGCAAATATTATGTCAACCATAACGAAAAAGGCGGGAGACCGAAATCCCCCGCCTTTTCAAAGCCCTGTATTAAATCAACCGTTGGTCAGCCCCTTTGCCGGCTTTGCAGGCTTCGCCTTGAAGGCACCCATTGCGGCTTCCGTCTCCGGGTAAAGCGGGACGGGGGCATAGTTGTTTTCACGGAATTTCGGCTCCATGCCGTAAATGTCGAACTTCGCGACTTTCTCGCCGGATTTCGCATCGGTCGTGAACAGCGCATCCTCCGCCGTGGCGGCGCCGCTGCGGATGGATTGCAGGGCTTCGGCGAGCGCGGGCACGTCCTTCTGGCGGATCGCAAGATCGCCGCCCTTGGCAACGAAGAAGCCTCCGGCCCACTGGACGGGGATGTTGACCGGCTGGTCAACCGTCAGGGTCACCCGATAGGCAGCCGGGTTCGGTTCATAGGTATTCGCGCCGGTTGCGGAGGGCTGGTAGTCCCCTTCGAAATTGCCTTTCTTGAGCAGCCAGAGGCCGGGACCGCTGAATTCAGGCTCGGACAGATCGCGTTCCTTGATGAGCTTGCCGCCCCATTTCTTGGTGATGTCCTGGATGACGAGGTTGCGCAGGTATTCGGTCGGATACTGGTCAGTGTCCATCACGATATACATTTTCTTTTCGAAATCGACGCTGTTGCGCGTTTCGACGCGGCCGTCGCTGGTCTGGGTTTCAAATTCCAGCTTTTCGAGCAGGTAGGCGCCGACTTGCTTGTTCTTGCCCCAGCCTTCGCCTTGCGCGAGGAGTTTCTCGAGAATCGCTTGATAGGCAGGCGCGTCGAGCTGGGCGGGTTTAAAAGCTTCTTTGTTGAATGTATCGGGGTGGAGTGACGTCATGCTGTATGTCCTCTATTTCCGTTGTGGTTACTTTTTTAATTGGAAACAGAAGTAGCACGCACTCCAATAATATGTCAAACCGAAACCATGTTCAAAAATCAGCCGAAGCGGAACCGCTCCAGGCGATAGACGCCGTCTTTGCGAACGATTTCATGCGTGGCGCCCCGCGGGTCGACCCCGAGCTCCTGGTCGCGGATTTTGGCGCGCGCTTCGAGGCCTTTAACGAAGGCGGCGGCCTCGTTGAAATTTTCAGAAAGGTCGCCGGCATCCGGCACGGAAACCTGCACGTCCTTGTTGAAGCTTGCGAGGTGGATAATCACGTCCGTCATCTGAACTCCGTCGAGGTTTTCGCGCAGTTTACCGGGCAGGCGGCTTCCGTCAACCCGCTAATCGGCGCTAGAATGGTTGTATGCGCAAAATAATGCCCCTCCTGCTGTTATGCCTGCTCCCGCTTGTAGCGCAGGCCGGCGATCAGCAGGCAAAGATGTCGCTCGCGGAAGCGTACCGCGCCACGAATGTGGCGCAGCACAGTTTCGATCCCGCACTGGCAACGATGCCGGATGCCGAAAAGCGCTACCTCTCCGCGCTGCTCGCCGAAACCGACAAGGCAGTCATCGAGCGCATGCAGTCGCAAGCCGCGCTGCAGGCGCATGCCCCGGTCATCAACAACTACGGATTTATATCGATGCGCATCGGCGCGCTTGATCCGCCGATGAAGCTTTACCGCGTGCACCAGCTGGTGCGGGACGCTGTGCTGATGGAGCAGCAGTATTTCGACCTGCTCCGCAACGGCGCGCGCTTCGATCCGCAGAGCGATATGGTTCAGTCCATTCACCGCAACCTGCTCACAGCCTATAGCGACCTGCTGCGGCTTTATCCGAACGAACCTCCCGCGATCCGCCAGAGCTTTTACGCGCATCTCTGCGCGCTGGATTTTATCTGAACGAATCCATCGTCTTGCGCGGGTCTGTTTGACGCGTAGCGGGATTCGACATAAGTTTGGGGTACACCAAGTATAAAGGGCGCGGATGAAAGAAGAATTCGAACGGGCAAAATCCAGGGTCCAGGCGCGCAATAACCAGACCCAGATCATCGCGACGCTCGGACCCGCCACCAGCACCTATGAAACGCTGAAGGCAATATATGAAGCAGGGGCCGATACCTTCCGCCTTAATTTCAGCCATGGCACGCAGGAACAGCATGCGAAAAGTATCGCCCTGATCCGCCAGCTGGAAAAAGACATTGGCGCGCCGATCGGCATCCTCGCCGATATGCAAGGTCCGAAACTGCGCATCGGCGCGTTCGCGGATGATGCGAAAATTCCGCTCGTCCCAGGGCAGACGATCAAATTCGATCTCGATCCCGCGCCGGGCGACGCGACGCGCGTCAGCTTCCCCCATCCCGACATCCTGGCCGCGCTGGAACCCGGCGCGAAATTCCTCATGGATGACGGCAATGTCGGCATGAAGATTGCGGAAAAGGGAGACGGCTACGTCATTGCCGAAGTGGTCTATGGCAACGAGCTGTCGGGCAAGAAAGGCGTGAACGTCCCCGCTCTTGCGCGCCATGTCGATGCCCTGACCGCGAAAGACAAGTCCGACCTTGAATTTGCCCTGTCGCACGGGGTCGACTGGATCGCGCAAAGCTTCGTGCAGGATGCGAGCGATATTCTGGAGGCGAAGAAACTCATCAACGGGCGCGCCAAGCTTATCGCGAAAATGGAAAAACCTGCCGCTGTAAGGAATATGAAGGAAATCATCGCCGAAGTGGACGCAATCATGGTCGCCCGCGGCGACCTCGGCGTTGAAATCCCGCTCACGCAAGTGCCGGGCGTGCAGGCCGCGCTGATCGAGGAAGCGATCCGCCAGAACAAGCCGGTCGTCGTCGCGACGCACATGTTCGACAGCATGCGCGAAAACCCGCGGCCAACGCGCGCCGAAGTCAGCGACGTCAACCTGGCCGTGCTGCAGGGCGCATCCGGTGTCATGCTGTCCGGCGAGACTTCCGTTGGCAAATATCCGGTTAAAGCCGTCGAGACGATGGACGAAACGGTGAGCGAGGCGGAACGCGGACTTCACCACAGCCGCGCCACCATGAAAAACCCGCCGCTGGCGCCGCCGTTCGAGGCAAGACCGACCCTCGCCGATGCGCCGGCCGCGAAACCCGTTCCGCCGCGCTACGGCACCTGACCATCTGGCAGATAACGGTAATGCCCCGTGATGTGGTAACTGAACAGGATGTCGTCGACCGCAGCGCCATGGCCGATGTTATGCACGACGAGCGGACGCTGGCCGTCTTCAGTTTTCCTGTCGGTGACGATGCCGATATGGGGCAGGGGGCGTTTCGGATAGCTGAGGTCCCAGGTCACCAGATCACCCGGCTTGTAATCCTCCCCGGCCTTTGTCACCGGCAATGACTTGCCTTTGCGGGCAAGGAATACCTGCAGGTTCGGCACGCGCCGGTGGTCGATATTCGTGTCGGTTTTTTTTAGGCCCCATTGCTTCGGATAAAGTCCAAAATGCGCCTTCATATCCTCATGCACCAGTTTCTGCAGGTCAATGCCCTGCGCACGGTAGGCGCGGATAACGACATCGGTGCAAACCCCCCTTTCCTTCGGAACATCACCGTTGGGGTAGGGAATGCTGCGATAGGCGGGGTCGTAGCTTTTGGTGTAGGCTGTCTGCGCGACGCCCGCCTCGACGAGCTTCTGCGGCTCAAGCGGCGCGGCTGATGCCCCGGTCGCCGCCATCAGCCATGCTGCGGAAATAAATGCCCAGGCGGTTTTTAACATCATCGGGATCATCCATGCGGTTGATTTCTGACTTCAGCGCTATGGCGCCAGGCAAGTCCTTGCAGTACCAGGCAAGGTGCTTGCGCGCGATCTGCACGCCGCCATAACGGCCGTAATGCGACAGCATTCCGTCGTAATGCTCGATCATCGTGGTGTGCAGTTCCTCCGGCGACGGATCTGCTTGTATCCCGCGCCCGCGAAATGCCTGCATAATGCGGCCAAGCGCCCAAGGGTGGCCATAGGCGCCGCGACCCACCATTACGCCGTCTGCGCCTGACAGGACCCGTGCGCGCGTCGCATCTTCTTCGCTGCAAATATCGCCGTTGATCACAAGCGGAATTGAAATCGCGTCTTTTACAGCGCGCACGGCGTTCCAGTCGGCACTACCGTTATATAATTGCTGACGGGTGCGGCCATGAACAGTAATCATCCGGATGCCGACGTCCTCGGCGATTTTCGCAAGAACTGGCGCATTGATGCTTTGATCGTCCCAGCCCAGGCGCATCTTCACCGTCACCGGCACATCGACTGCCTTCACGACCGCCGCCATGATCTCAGCCGCCAGCGGCACTTCGCGCATCAGTGCGGAGCCTGCGAGCTTATTCACGACCTTTTTGACCGGACAGCCGAAATTGATGTCGATGATCGCAGCGCCGCGACCGGCGCATATCCGGGCGGCCTCTGCCATGATTTCCGGCTCGCAGCCCGCCAGCTGGACCGCGATGGGGTCTTCGTCCCCGTAATGCGCGGACATTTTGGGCGAGCCCCTGTATTCCTCGATCATGCAGCGGCTTGCAATCATTTCGGAGAAAACGAGCCCTGCGCCATAGCTTTTCACCACGCGGCGAAACGGCAGATCCGTCACGCCCGTCATGGGCGCGAGGAACACGGGATCGTCGATCCGGATGCTGCCGACCGAAAAACTCATTTCAGGTTCCGGCTCACCCAGGCAGCGGCATAGCTGCAAACCGGAACGATGTTGAGGCCCTTCGACTGGGCCGTATCGGCGATGTGCTGCATCAGCCGTCCGGCCGCCCCGGTCCCGCGCAGCTGCGGCGGTGCCTCGACATAATCGATGAACAGCGAATTACCCTCGAGTCGGTAGTCGGCAAAGGCCGTGGAGGTATCTATGTGCAGCTCAAAGCGGTGTTGAGCACTATTATCCTTGAAACTTTCGGTCATTTTCCGTCCTTCCTTACCGCTAACTTACGGTAAACTTACAGTTACCTTACAAAATCCTTGATCGCTGAGCGGTTTCATGGCTATTATGGTAGTAGCCTAACTGTTCAGGCTGCAACACCAAAAAGAACCCTTTTACGGAGTAATAGATCCATGAAATACGCTCTCCTCGTTCTCGCTGCGCTCGCAGTTTCCGCTCCCGCTGTCGCCGCTGACGAAGCTGCTGCACCTGCTGCTGCTACCGAAGCTGCTGCTGCTCCTGCTGCTGACTTCGCGAAACTCGACACCAACACTGACGGCTCGCTGAGCAAAGAAGAGTTCGAAGCTGCGAAACTCGAAGGCAAAACCTTCGACGGCGCCGATGCTGACAAAGACGGCAAAGTTTCGAAAGAAGAACTCGCGAAGTAATTCGCGAAGGGAGCTTGCTCCCTTCCTTTAGAAAGCCCCCGGACGCTCCCCATGGAGTCCGGGGGTTTTTCTTGAGAAAATAATGAAACTACATGGAAAACGGCACGTTTGTGCTGGAATGCTCAAAAAACAAAACAGGTGAAATCATGGAAAACCGCAACGAATACGACCCGAACCTTCGTTACCAGACGACCCCACAGGCAGAACGCAAATCCGGCTTCAACTGGGGCCTCGCCGCCGTTGTTGTTGTCGCCCTTGCGCTTGGCATCGGCTACATCAACCATCGCAATAACGACAATCTCAACGACATCTCGCCTGCGGCCGGCGATGTGGTGAACGACAGCACCACGATCAGCACGCCCGCAAGCGACACCAGCCTGCCTTCCACGAACGGCACGCTCAACAACGACATGCCGCCGCAGCCGACCCCGTCGGCTGAGTAAGCTGGCTTATAGATCATGCCGCCCGCCTTTCACAGGCGGGCGGCATTTCTATGCGCGAATCTTGACTCGTGCGCCTTTCGGGAACAAAATAGGAACATGGCGGAGTTTAAACCACCGACCGAGCTGAAATGGCTCTATATCGATTTCAACAGCTACTTCGCGAGCGTGGAGCAGCAGCTGGACCCGCGCCTGCGGGGCAAGCCCGTCGCGGTCATTCCTGTCGAAACAGAATCCACCTGCGCAATAGCGGCGAGTTACGAAGCGAAGGCATTCGGCGTCAAGACCGGCACGCCGGTATACGAGGCGCGCAAGATGTGCCCCGGGCTGATCTGCGTCATCGGCGACCACCAGAAATATGTCGAGTGCCACGAAAAAATACTGGATGAAATCGACCGCCACATCCCGGTTGAAAAAGTATGCTCGATCGACGAGATGGCCTGCCGCCTCATGAAGAACGAAACCTCGGTCGCGCGCGTGACGGATATCGCCGCGCGCGTCAAGCAGGGCCTCGCGCGGAATGTCGGCGAGTATATCCGCTGCTCGATCGGCGTCGCGCCCAACAAATACCTCTCCAAGATCGCGACGGACATGCAGAAGCCCGACGGGTTCACCATCCTTCACGCAGGCGATCTGCCGCACCGGCTGGAAAGCCTGCAGCTGCGCGACCTGCCGGGCATCGGCGCGAACATGGAGAAGCGCCTCAACGCGGCGGGCATCCGCGAGATGAAGCATCTGCTGGCGATGCCGCCCAAGCACCTGCGCGCCGTATGGGGAAGCCTCTGGGGCGAAAAAATGTGGTATTACCTGCGCGGTTATGACTTGCCGGATACCGAAAACGCGCGCGGCTCGGTCGGCCACAGCCATGTCCTCTCGCCCGAGATGCGCCCGCCCGACGAGGCTGTGAAAATTGCCCGCCGCCTCACAACCAAGGCGGCGGCCCGCCTGCGTCGCATGGATTACTATGCCGGCGCCTTTTCCCTGTCCCTGCGGGTCGAGAACGGCCCGCGCCTCGGCCTCGAAGCGCGCCTGCCGCAGGCGCAGGATAGTTTTGCCTTTCTCGACGTGCTGGAAAGCATGTGGGCGCAGCTGCAGCCGGAGCTGAAAAACCGGCGCATCAAAAAAGTGGCGATCACGCTCTCATCGATTGTGCCGGCAGGGCAGGTTCAGCCCGATCTTTTCGATTCAGTCGCCGCGACGGGCGGCAAGCGCCGCGAGAAGAACGAAAAGCTTTCCAACGCCATGGACAAGCTCAACCAGAAATTCGGCCGCGATACCGTCCTTGTCGGCCTTACCGGAAGCCAAGGCCGCGCCTTCTCCGGCACCAAAATCGCTTTTACCCGCATTCCGGATGTAGAGGAGTTTGCTGAATAGAATTCCACCGAAGGATGCGGCCCTTGTTAGGACCGATACTAAGGTAAGAATGAAGCTCAAAACCTTCAATTCTGGCTTGTTCCGGCCGCTGCCCCGGCGCGATAACCATCAATAATTTTCTGAAGTTCCCGGATGTCCACCGGCTTTACCAGGTGATGGTTAAAGCCTGCAAGTCTGGCTTTTTCCTTGTCTTCCGGCTGGCCCCAGCCGGTTTGCGCGACGAAAAGCGTATCGCGCAGGGCGGGGAGGGTCTTCAATGCCGTGCAGACTTCGTAGCCGGTCATTCCCGGCAGGCCGATATCCAGAAGTACCAGCTGTGGAAGGTATGATTCCCCGGCTTGAATCGCGCTCTGTCCGTCGAAAGCCAGCCGGTATTTATGGCCGAGCGCCTCGAGGGTCCATCCCATGGTTTTCGCGGAATCCTGGTTATCGTCGACGACGAGTACGCGAAGACCTTCGCCAGATGCCGCGACGATCGACGTCTCAACTTCCCGCTCGGAGGCGTCTCCCTTGTACAAGGGCAGATGAACAGTAAAAGTACTGCCAAGGTTCTTGCCTTCGGAAGCAACGC
>DASPMW010000065.1:0-10790 GCA_035626855.1 Patescibacteria group bacterium | reverse complement strand
ACGATCCTGCTCACCAGGTTCATGGACATGACGCCACTGCAGGAAGCCAATTCGACGGGCGAGGCGACCGTCGAAGCCGCGACGCAGGCGCTGCTTGCCGCCAATCGCGCGCTGATCGTGAAGGTGATGATCGCCGTGACCGCGCCCTTTGCCGTATGGTGGTTCTGGCGCTGTGGCTACGGCTATAAACGCCTGAGCGAGAACAAGAAAATTCCGAACCCTATGAGCTGGCTGTGATCAGGTCGCGAAAGCGCGCGATCGCCTGAAGCTCGCTGCGGATATTGTCGAGGCGCTTGCGGGCGAGCGCATCCTCGCCCCATTTTTCGAGCTGGTAGATTTCATCGACGCAGGCGGCGGCATGGGCCGCTTCAGCATCGAGATAGCCATCCGCGAGCGCGAGCGCGATGACGACGGAGCCGGTGAGCGCGGTCGCCGCCTGCGCCGCCGTGAATTCGGCGGCGGGGAGCGATGTAATGAGGCCGTTCAGCTTCTCGAGAGATTCAGGCGGCTGGTTGTGGTAGCGGATACCATCCACGCGCTCCAGCACGATGCCATGCGTATCGCGCAGCCACCCGTGCAGGGGCAGCCAGAGCCGTTCCTGCCGCTCGACAAGGTCAGGCGGGTGCGGCGCGAAATAACAGGTGAGGTCGGAGGCGCCGAATTTCAGCAGCTCGACATTCATCGCCAGCCGGTCATGGCCGCTCGACTTGTCCGCCATGGTATTGGCAAGCTGCATGAGCGGCATTGAATTGGGCACGATGTCGCCTGCCTGAGCTTCCCATTCGGCGGCAATCGCGTCGGCGAGGTCCTTGCTCGTGAAGATGAGGTTCTGCTGCATGACGGATTTGACGGGCTTGCCGTCGAGCCGGATGACGTAGCCGCCGGGGGCCGTGCCGGCCTCGGCCTTTTTATAGAACCGCTTCATTTCGCCCGCGCTTCGACATAAACGGCGCAGGCATTGCCGTTGTTTACCGCCGGGGCCAGCGGCGACGGCCTAACGCCGCTATCGCCGCCGCTGAACAGCGCGCCGAGGCTGCTGGCCTCCGGCGTTGCCGCCACGTTGTCGAAAGGACCCGTGACGGTAATAGGGGTGTTGATGGTCAGCAGGCTCGGTTTCTTTGCGGCGGGGGTGAAGCGCATGTTGATGACCTGGCGAACGAAATCGATTTCGCCTTCGCCATAAATCGTTGCGTCTTCGGTATCGATGACGGTCGCGCGACTTTTGGCGATGCCCTTTTCAACGACGAAATCGGCGCCCATGCAGTTGATGGCCGTTTCCTTCGCGCCCATGGCGTTGAAGACGCTGCCGCCCCAGAACTTGAGAGCGTTGCCGGCGATCGCGCCCTTGCCGCCGATGAAAACAGCGTGCCCTTGCGTCGTGGCCAGCACCATTGGCGCCTGTTCAAGCGCCTGCGCCACGAGATCGACCTTGGCGGTCATCTGGCCGCCGCTGCCGCCCTGCGCGATCTGGCCGTAATCGATATCATGGCCGGCAAGCTCGGCGCGCAGCGTCTGGCCCGTCTTGAACAGGTCGCCGTTGATACGCGCGGCACCGATGCGGCCCTCGAAGCCCCGGATTTCGGCGTCGCCGTTCGGCAGCGTGGTGAAGGGAATGTCGTAATCGCCGTAATCATGGCCGTCGACGCGGAGGCGCTCGAGCTTCACGAAGTAGGAGAGCGTCGATTCCGCGCCTTCCGGAATCTTCTGCCAGGGCAGACCGGCTTCGAACCGGCCAAGCACGACGCGTGCCTGCGCGATATCATTGGGGTCGGCCCCTGCGACAATATCGGAGACGACGATCGACGGCTTGGCAAGGTCGGTGCCCAGACGCACGCCGCCATAGATGCGCACCGGCAGCTGGAAGAAGCCGGCCGCGTACATTTCGAACGGGCCGCGCAGGTAGAAATGCAGCAGCAGCGACATCGCGCCCCAGAACACGGTCGCAATCACGCCAAGCCACATGACGAGCTTCAGCAGAACGCGCAGCGGCTTCGGCAGGCGGTTGTTGTCTTCGGCGGCGGCGGGCGGCGGGGCGGGTTCCGTCATCGCTTACTCCAGGATTTCGAAGGGATCGGTTTTGTCATCCGCATTGAAGCCGAAATACTTGAAGGTCTTTTTCATGTCGGGGTCGAGCGGCGCGGAGATATCGAGGTTACGGCCCGTGATCGGATGCGGCATGATGATGCGCCGCGCATGGAGGTGCAGCGTTTTCGGCAGGTTCGGGTTTTCGGCGAGGAAGCTTTGCTGCTCTTCGTACTTGTAATCGCCGAGCAGCGGGCAGCCGATTTCAAGCGCGTGGACGCGGATCTGGTGCGTGCGGCCGGTGCGCGGCCAGAAGGCCACCCAGGCAAGCTTATCGCCCACGGTTTCCATGACCTGGTAATAGGTGAGCGCGGACTTGCCCTCTTCCTCGTCCACGGCCATCACGCGCTCGCCGCCGCCGGCGGCGCGCTTGGCGAGCGGGACGGTGATTTTGCCCTGGTGCTGCGCCGGCGCAGGCGCGGTCACAGCCCAGTAATATTTGCGGATATCGCGGCCCTTGAACATATCGCCAAGCGCCTGCGCCGCCAGCGTCGTGCGCGCCAGCAGCAGCACGCCCGAGGTGTCGCGGTCAAGGCGGTGGACAAGGCGCGGGCGGTTGCCGTCGTCATCGAGGAGGCCGTCCAGCAACCCGTCCACATGGCGCTCGATTTTAGAGCCGCCCTGCACCGCGAGACCGGATGGCTTGTTGATCGCCATGACATGCTGGTCCTTGTAGATCACCAGCGACTTGATGAATTCCGCGTCGCGGGGCGAGATGCCCTTTTTGCGCTCCGGCGCGGGCGCCAGCAGCTGCGGTGGGATGCGGATCACCTGCCCTGTTTCAAGCCGCGTTTCGCCCTTGGCGCGCTTGCCGTCGACGCGCAATTGGCCGGTGCGCAGAATTTTCTGCAGCTGGCCGAAACCGAAACCGGGATAATTCCGTTTAAGCCAGCGGTCGAGGCGCTGGCCGTTATCGGCTTCGGTGATGGTGATGCCTTCGGTCATGCAAGGAAGCCTTTAACGAGATAGGCGCCGGCGAATACAGCCAGCAGGGAGAGGAAAACGGACGCCGCGACATAGGCCGCCGCGCTGACGGCGTGGCCGGTATGCGCAAGCTTGTACACATCGAGGGAAAACGCGGAAAAGGTCGTGAAGCCGCCAAGGAAGCCCGTTACGAGCAGCGCCTGGAGGGGCCCCGGGAAATTTGCCTTTTGCGCGGCTGTTTCCATGATGACGCCGATGAGGAAGGAGCCAAGAATGTTAACGAAGAGCGTCCCATAGGGAAAGGCCTCGCCGAACATTCCCTTCGCTGCAAGCACGGAATAGTGCCGAGCGAGAGCACCGGTGCCGCCGCCGAAGAAGATCGCAAGAAGCAGGTTCATTCCTTGCCCTCCTTCTCGTCCCGCAGCTTTTGCCAGTAGTCGAGGCGCTTCTTGATATCACGCTCGAAGCCTCGCTCGACGGGCTGATAGAACTGCTCGCGCTCCATGCCGTCGGGGAAGTAATTCTGGCCGCTGAAGCCTTCCTCGGTGTCGTGGTCGTAATTATACCCTTTGCCGTAGCCGATATTCTTCATGAGCTTGGTCGGCGCATTCAGGATGTGTTTGGGCGGCATGAGGGAGCCGGTCGATTTCGCGGCGGCGACGGCCGCCTTGTAGGCGACATAGGCGGAGTTCGATTTGGGGGCGGTCGCGAGGAAGATCAGCGCCTGCGCGAGGGCGAGCTCGCCTTCCGGCGAACCGAGGCGCTCATAGGTTTCCCAGGCGGCTATCGTGGTGGGGAGCGCCTGCGGCTCGGCGAGGCCGATATCCTCGGTGGCCATGCGCACCATGCGGCGCGCGATGTAGCGCGGGTCCTCTCCGCCGTCGAGCATGCGGCAGAACCAGTAAAGGGCGGCGTCCGCGTCGGAGCCGCGCACGGATTTATGCAGCGCGGAAATGAGGTTGTAATGGCTTTCCTGCGCCTTGTCGTAGAGCGGCGCGCGTTTCTGCACAAGCTTGGTCAGGCCCTCGATATCGAGCATGCCCTTTTTGTGGAACTGGAAGACCTGCTCGGCGAGGTTGAGGATATAGCGGCCATCGCCGTCGGCCATCGTGATGAGCGTCGCCCGCGCTTCGGGCTCAAGGGGCAGCGGACGGTTCATGGCCTGCTCGGCACGCTTCAGCAGCTGTTCGAGCGCGGCGTCATCCAGCCGGTTGAGGACGAGCACCTGGCAGCGCGACATAAGCGCGGCGTTGAGCTCGAAAGAGGGGTTCTCGGTGGTCGCGCCGACCAGCGTGATCGTGCCGTCCTCGACATAGGGGAGGAACGCGTCCTGCTGCGATTTGTTGAAGCGGTGGATTTCATCGACGAACAGCAGGGTGCCGCGGCCGAGCTTTCGGCGATGGGTCGCAGATTCGAAAACCTTGCGCAAATCGGCTACGCCGGTGAATACCGCCGAAACCGCCTCGAACTGCAGGTCCGTATGCTGCGCAAGCAGGCGGGCGAGCGTGGTCTTGCCGCAGCCGGGCGGGCCCCAGAAAATGATCGAGGAGATCTTGTGCTGCTCGACCATGCGTGCGAGCGGGCCGTCATCCTTCAGCAGGTGGTCCTGCCCCATGACCTCGTCGAGAGACTGCGGGCGCAAGAGGTCGGCGAGCGGGCGCGGCGCTTCCTTGCCCGGTTCTTTTTCGTAGGTGACGTCGAAAAGGTTGCTCATGCGCCCCTGCCCTGTCCTACAGCGTGATCATGAGGTTCATCACGCGGTCGCCACGCAAGACCTGGATCGCCCAGCGCTGCGTGTTGCGCGCCTGCATGGCATCCTTGACCTCCTGCACGTTGCCGATGGTGTCGCCGTTGACGGAGAGTATGATATCGCCACGGGTAAGGCCGAGGCGCGCGGCGTTGCCGCTATCGGCCTCGAGGATGATCACGCCCGTTTCCTGGGCCGCGCCGCCGAGTTCCTCGAGGATGGCGGGCGACAGGTTGGCGATGGTCGCGCCGGCAAGAGGGTTGCGGCCCGTGAGTTTACTACGATCTGCAGCGGGTTTTTCGGGCGGGGCTTCGGTCGTCATGGTGACGGTATCGGGCTTGCCGTCGCGCCAGATGCCGAGCTTGACGGGCGTGCCGATAGGGAGCGTCGCAAGGCGGAAGCGCAGCGCCTCCGGGTCCTGGATATTGCGGCCATCGATGGCGAGGATCACATCGCCCGCGCGGATTCCGGCCCGCGCGGCGGGGCCGTTCCCGTTCACGCGGTTGACAAGCGCGCCTTGCGCGCCGGGCAGCCCAAGATGGTCGATCATGTCGGGCGTCACGGGCTGCGCCTGGATGCCCGTCCAGGCGCGCACGATCTTGCCGCCGTGGCTGGCCGCGAACATGACGGCCTTGACCATGCTGGCCGGGATGGCAAAGCCGATGCCGAGCGAACCGCCGTCGCGCGAGAAGATCATGCTGTTGATGCCGATCAGCCGCCCGCGCATATCGACAAGCGCGCCGCCGGAATTGCCGGGGTTGATGGCGGCGTCGGTCTGGATGAAATAGCCATAGGCGGTCTTGCCCATGCCGGTGCGGGCAAGCGCGGAGACGATGCCGCTCGTCACCGTCTGGCCGACGCCGAAGGGGTTGCCGATCGCGAGGACGAGATCGCCCACCTGCAGTTCGTCGCTGTCACCGATTTCGAGCCAGGGCAGCTTCGCTCCTTTCGGGTCGATGCGCAGCATGGCGAGGTCGGTCTTCTCGTCGTTGAGGGCGACGGTCGCCGGGAATTCGCGCCCGTCGGAGGTCACGACGGTGATTTCGGACGCCCCCTTGATGACATGGGTGTTGGTCGCGACCTGACCCGTGGGATCGACGATGACGCCGGAGCCGAGCGAGCTTTCGACGCGGTCGCGCAAGGGCCCTTCCAGCCCGAGGCGGAGGCCGCCGAAGAACGGGTCATTCATAAACGGGTTGAGCATCGTGCGTTCCTGCACGACGCGCTTGGTGTAGATGTTGACGACGGCGGGGCTGGTGCGCTTGACGATGGGCGCGAAGCTGAGCTGGATCTGCTGGACCGTCTGCGGCACCTGCGCGTTCTGCGCGCCTGCCGTCGGGCTCAAAAGCGCTGTCAGCGCAAAGACTGCGAAACAGGCGAAACGGAAAAACATGGGGTTGCTTCTCCTTTGAAAAGCAGGCGTCCGGTTACGGCAAAACGAACGTAAAAAGGGCGGGAAACCTGTGCGGTCCCCGCCCTTTTTATATAGCTCAATCAGCCGGTTTTAGCCAGCCGCTGCCTTTTTCTTGGCGCGGGGCTTTTTCTCGGCGACGGGCGCCTCGATCGGCGATGCCGATTCAGCCTGGCCGCTGTCTTTGCCTTTTGCCGAACGGTCGCGATCGACCAGTTCGATGAAGGCAACGGCCGCGTTGTCGCCATGGCGGAAGCCGGCTTTCAGCACGCGGGTATAGCCGCCGTTACGCTCGGCATAGCGCTTGCCGAGCACGTCGAACAGTTTCTTCACTTGCGTTTCGTCGCGCAGGCGGGACATCGCAAGACGGCGGTTTGCGAGGCCGCCCTTTTTGCCGAGGGTGATCAGCTTGTCCACGACGCCACGCAGCTCCTTTGCTTTCGGCAGGGTGGTTTCGATCTGCTCATGCTTGATGAGCGCAGCTGCCATGTTCGCGAACATTGCGTGGCGGTGCTGGGTCTTTACGCCGAGTTTACGGCCTTTACGTCCATGACGCATGGTAGTCGTCTCCTTCAAGTTGTCGCCTCACGCATGAGGCGGATCGGCAATATCGATACCCTGTATTCAGCAGTATCGGGTGCGGGGACAATCCCCGGCTGTTAGTCAGGCGTTAAAACGGATCTTCGAGTTTCTTCGCCAGGTCTTCGATGTTTTCGGGCGGCCAGCCTTCCACTTTCATGCCGAGATGGAGGCCCATATTGGTGAGGACTTCCTTGATCTCGTTGAGCGACTTGCGGCCGAAGTTCGGCGTGCGCAGCATGTCGGCTTCGGTTTTCTGGACGAGGTCGCCGATGTATACGATGTTGTCGTTCTTGAGGCAGTTTGCCGAGCGGACGGAGAGCTCGAGCTCTTCGACCTTGCGCAGCAGGTGGCGGCTGAACGGCAGTTCGTCTTTCGCTTCTTCCTTGGCAACCGAGGTCGGCTCCTGGAAGTTGACGAACACCTGCAGCTGGTCCTGGAGGATGCGCGCAGCATAAGCGACTGCGTCTTCCGGCTTGATCGTGCCGTTGGTTTCGACATCGAGCGTCAGCTTGTCGTAGTCGGTGATCTGGCCGACGCGGGTGTCTTCGACTTTGTAGGAGATGCGGCGGATCGGCGAGAAGATGCTGTCGACCGGGATGACGCCGATCGGGGCGTCTTCAGCGCGGTTCTGCGCAGCCGGGCGATAGCCCTTGCCGTTCGCGACGGTCAGTTCCATCGAGAGCTTCGCCTTGTCGCCGAGCGTGCAGATGACGAGGTCGGGATTGACGATTTCGATGTCGCCGGTCGTCTCGATCATGCCCGCTTTCACTTCCATCGGGCCTTCGGCCACGAGGCGGAGTTTTTTCGGGGTGTCGGCCTGCATGCGGATCGCAAGCGACTTGATGTTCAGGACGATGTCGGTGACGTCTTCGCGGACGCCGGGGATGGACGAGAATTCATGCAGGACGCCGTCGATCTTGATCGAGGTCACTGCAGCGCCCTGCAGCGAGGACAGCAGCACGCGGCGCAGCGCGTTGCCGACCGTGAGGCCATAGCCGCGCTCGAGCGGCTCGACCACGACCGTGCCGAAACGGTTGGGATCTTTGTTGGTGCTGACGTCCACCTTGTTGGGTTTAATCAGCTCTTGCCAGTTTTTCTGAATCAAGGTCTTCCCCTTTATGTGCCTGATTGTATCGGTATTTCAAATCCTGAAGTGCCACGGCAGCGCCGCTTCCCAAAGTTCAGAAAGGGAAGCGCCCCCGCCCGTCCTAATATTAGACGCGGCGCTTTTTGCGCGGACGGCAGCCGTTATGCGGAACCGGCGTGATGTCCACGATCGATAGGATGCTGAAGCCGGCAGCCTGCAGCGCGCGCAGCGCGGATTCGCGGCCCGAGCCCGGACCCTTCACGAGGACTTCCAGCGTCTTCATGCCGTGTTCGCGGGCTTTCTTGCCGGCGTCTTCAGCAGCCATCTGCGCGGCATAGGGGGTCGACTTGCGCGAGCCCTTGAAGCCGAGGTGACCGGCGCAGGACCAGGAGATCGTGTTGCCTTGCGCGTCGGTGATGGTGACGATGGTGTTGTTGAAGGTGGAGTTGACGTGAGCGACGCCCGAAATGATGTTCTTGCGCTCTTTTTTGCGCATCTTCGGTGCTTTTGCTTCGTCCGCTTTTTTCTGTGACTCTTGCTTTGCCATTTTGCTCTACTTTGCTTTCAGGAATTATTTCTTGGTGGGCGCCATTTTCTTGCCGGTGACGGTCTTGCGCGGGCCCTTGCGGGTGCGGGCGTTCGTGCGCGTGCGCTGGCCGCGGACAGGCAGGCCTTTACGATGGCGCAGGCCGCGATAGCAGCCGAGATCCATGAGGCGCTTGACGGCGACGGCGTTGTCGCGGCGCAGCTCGCCTTCCACTTTCGTGGTGGCTTTAATGGTCTCGCGGATGCGGTTCAATTCATCTTCGGACAGCGCGTTGACGCGCTTGCTCCACGAAACCTTCGCGGTATCGAGGATTTTCTTGGCCGTCGTTCTGCCAATGCCATGGATGTAAGTCAGCGCAATGCCGACGACTTTTTCAGTGGGGATGTTTACACCCTCGATACGGGCCACGTTTAGACTCCTGAACTTTTGACTTTATATACCAAATGCGGTCGCACCCCTTAAGGAGCGAGGCTCGCGCATTATATGGGGATTCCCGCGAAGGTCAACAGGTTATTTCCCTTAAAATAAGGCTGAATAGCGCTTTTTTAAGGCTTCGGCCCCGATTTCGCGGGGTTTATCCGAACTTTTTTGGCGGGGGCAATTGCGAACCCCCGTTGGCAGCGGAGAGCACCGATTCTATCTGGCCCGTCACCTCGTCCATGCCGGCCATGCCGTCCACGGTTTTCAGGAGGCCGCGGGCATCGTAAAAGGGCAGAATCGGCGCGGTCTGCGTATGGAAGACGTTAAGGCGTCCCTTGACCGTTTCGGCATTGTCGTCCGCGCGGCGCACGAAGCTGTCCTTGGCGCCGCAGGAATCGCAGGTGCCGGCGACAGCGGGCTGCTTGGCGGTGTCGTGATAGCCCGCTTTGCACTGGGAGCAGGAGAAGCGCCCGGAAATGCGCTCGACCAGCTTCTGGTCATCGACCTTCAGCTGGATGACCGCGTCGATCTTGATGCCCTTTTCGTTGAGCATTTTTTCGAGCGCTTCGGCCTGGGAGACGGAGCGCGGGAATCCATCGAGGATAAAGCCGTTCTTGCAATCGTCCTTCTCGAGGCGCTCCGCCAGCATCTTGACGGTGATCTCGTCGGGCACAAGCTTGCCGGAGTCGAGGATCGCCTTGATCTCCAGGCCGAGCGGGTCGTTCGGGTCCTTGACGCGGGCGCGGAACAGGTCCCCTGTCGAAATCGCGGGGATGCCGTGCTTCTTGGTGAGACGCTCTGCCTGAGTACCTTTTCCGGCGCCGGGCGGCCCGATCAGGATGATCCGCATTATTTCCGCGCTCCCCTCAGCTTGGCTTTTTTGATGAGGCCTTCGTATTGGTGCGCGAGAAGATGCGAATGGATCTGCGCGACGGTATCCATCATGACCGAGACGGTAATGAGCAAGCTGGTCCCGCCGAAATAGAACGGCAGGTTGAACTTGGAGATCAGCATTTCGGGCAGCAGGCAGATGAACACGAGATAAGCGGCGCCGAGAACCGTGATGCGGGTGAGCACGTAGTCGAGATAATCGCCGGTCGCCTTCCCCGGACGGATGCCGGGCACGAAGCCGCCGTACTTGCGCAGGTTCTCGGCCGTTTCATCGGGGTTGAACACGATCGCGGTGTAGAAGAACGCGAAGAACACGATCAGCAGGCAGTAGGTCGCGATATAGGCGGGCTGGCCGTGCTGCATGTAGCGCGCGATCAGGTCCATCGGGCCATCCCCCGCGCCGACAGCGCCGCCCGAGAATCCTACGATGGTCATGGGGAGCAGCAGCAGGGAGGACGCGAAGATCGGCGGGATAACGCCCGAAGTATTAAGCTTCAGCGGCATATGGCTCGCCTCGCCTCCGGTCATTTTGTTGCCGACCATGCGTTTCGGATAGTTGACGATGATGCGGCGCTGCGCGCGCTCCATGAACACGATGAAGGCGACGA
The DNA here is from genome assembly GCA_035626855.1 of Patescibacteria group bacterium. Taxonomy (GTDB): domain Bacteria; phylum Pseudomonadota; class Alphaproteobacteria; order Micavibrionales; family UBA2020; genus JAPWJZ01. The sequence goes on along the minus strand of DASPMW010000065.1, from coordinate 491 downwards.
CGCCGACCACCATCAGCAGCATGCCGATAATGACCGCGCTGGATATCGCGCCGGTGCGGCCGAGCTCGAGCGTGCCTGCGACCGCCTGCGGAATACCCGCGACGATACCGGCGAAGATGATGAGCGAGGTGCCGTTGCCCACGCCACGCGTGGTGATCTGTTCGCCAAGCCACATAAGGAACACGGTACCGCCGACGATCGTGATGACCGTCGTGATGCGGAAATAGATGCCGGCATTGATGACGGCGGAGCCCGCGGAACTCTGCATGTTTTCAAGGCCGACCGCGAGGCCGTAAGCCTGGATCGCGGCGAGGAGGATCGTGCCGTAACGCGTGTACTGGTTGAGGCGCTTGCGTCCCGCCTCCCCTTCCTTCTTCATGTTTTCGAGCCGCGGATTCATCGAGGTCAGCAGCTGCATGATGATGGAGGCCGAGATATAGGGCATGATGTTGAGCGTGAAGATCGACATGCGCTGGAGCGCGCCGCCGGCA
>DASPMW010000064.1:0-2607 GCA_035626855.1 Patescibacteria group bacterium | reverse complement strand
GAAGCTCTGGTCGATCTTCAGCGTGTCGATCGGGAAATAGTGGAGGTAGGAGAGGGAGCTGTAACCCGTCCCAAAATCGTCGATGGAGACATCGAGGCCAGCCTCGCGGCATTTCTCGAGCGCGTTCTTGGCCGATTCAGGCTGCTCCATCAGCAGGCTCTCGGTAATCTCAAGATGTATCTGTTCGGGCGTGACGCCCGCCTTTTTCTGCGTTTCGATGATATAGGCGGAAAGATCGCCCATCGCGAAATCCTTGACCGAGAAGTTCACGCCGACGAAGAGCGGCTTCGCGCCCGTCGTGGCGGCGTTGGCAGCGGCCTGCAGTTTCGGCACGGTCGCGCAGGTGCGCTCGAGCGCGAAGCGGGACAGTTCGACGATGAGCCCGCTTTCCTCCGCGACCGGGATGAACACGCCGGGCGAGATCATCCCGCGCTCCGGGTGTTTCCAGCGCATCAGCGCCTCGAAGCCCGCGATCTTCATGTTCTGCACGTCGATGATCGGCTGGTAGAACAGCGTCAGCTGGTTCTCCTCCATGGCCGTTTTAAGCTCGTCCTGGATGCGCAGGGTCGACATCGCGATATCGTGGATGTCGTTGCTGTTCTCTGCCGCGACGGCGGCGGCGTTGGTGTTGGGCGTCACGCTGACAAGGCTGCTGGTGCGCCCGATCATGTCGCGATAGCGGTTGGTGATGACGCGCATCACCATCTTCAGCACAGGGTCCGCGGTTTCAACGCGTCGCGCGAAATCGTCGCGCGTGATTTCCAGCACTTCGCAATCATCGAGGGCGCGCACGGTTGCCGTGCGCGGCTTGTCATCGATCATCGCCATTTCGCCGATCAGGGAGCCGGGGCCCCGCGTGCCCACCTGCAGCGCCTGGCCGTCGCGCTGGATAAGTATCTCGACATTGCCGGTTTCGATGATATAGGCGCTGTCGCCCTTATCGCCCTCGCGGATCAGCAGGTCGCCGCGCTTGAACTGTTTTTTCGCCGAAACGGACATGAGAACCCCCAAAGAGCCCCTATATTAAAGCAAAGCGCGGTAAACAAAGCGCTAATTTTACGTCGCCCGATTACGGGAAGAAGTTAGCGCTGGCTGGCGGGCCGATCATTTTTTAGAATAAGGCATGACACTTCTCGACATCGTCATCGTCTATCTCGCTTTTCGCGCCAAACAGTTGATCTGCGATTATTTCCTGCAGACAAGCTGGATGGCGCTGGAAAAGGGCAATCACTGGCGGCCGCTGGCGGCGCATGCCGGCATTCACGCGGCTTTCACCTTCTTCCTCATGCTGCTTTTCGCCCCGACGCTGTGGTGGCTGGGCGCTGTCGACTTCCTGGTGCATGGCGCGATCGACCGCTTCAAGGCGGGCCTCACGCTGAAAAAGGGCTGGACGCCCGCGATGAACGAATTCTGGTGGGCGCTCGGCGTCGACCAGGAGGCGCATAACATTACGCATCTTGGCTATGTCGTCGCGATCGTGGCGGCGCATGGCGTCAGCTTTTCAGCCGCCCTGACCATTCTCCAGCCATAACAGCAGCGCCTTCACGATATAAACCGCGCCGACAGTGAACAGCGCCGCCTGCGTCGCCTTGAAAAACTGCTTATCCGACAACCGCTCAAGAATATATTTCGATATATGCGTGCCCGTCATTGCAACCGGCACGACCGCCGCACAAAGCCAGAGCGGCAGCCCCGCCGTCGCGTGGCTGAAGCTCGACACCACGAAGGCGAAATAAACGAATTTTGTGATATGCGAGATGGATTGGGTGAAGGCCTTGGTCGCGACCGTCTGATGGCGCGTCAGGGCCCGCGTCTGGAAGAAGATATCGAGCAGCGGCCCGGAAACCCCGCCGGTCAGCTGGAAGCCGGTTACCAGCAGCCCGCAGGCCAGCGCCTGCCATGGCCGCGTAAAATCGAGCTGCGCGTTCTTGGGCAGCAGAAAGGCAAGAAACGGTGTCACCCCGAGCAGCAGGAACACCGTCAGCTTGTCAGGAACCAGTGAAACGAAGACGAACACGCCCAGCATGAGCGCAAGCCCCAGAAAGTAGTAAGGCAGGGTTTTGGTGTAGATATGCCGGCGATGGATAAGCGCGCGGCTGCCATTGGCGAAAAACTGGGATACGGCATGAAGGATCATCGCCTGCTGCACCGGCAGCACCCAGGCCAGCACACCCATCAGCACCATTCCCCCGGCCATGCCAAGGATGCCCGACAGGATGGAGGTACCGAACACGCCAAAAAGAATGAACGCTATAATAGGGGCTGTGAGGGTCATTTCCGGAGGCTTTAGCAGATATGTTCGGGCAGCGTATACTTCGGACGCAGCGGAACATAAAAAAAGTCCGGAGAACCTTTTAAGGGATCCTCCGGACAAACGGCGGTAATAGAGGGTGTGTAGCTAAGTTATAAGAAATTTCGCGAGTCTCTGCAAGACAAAACTGCATGTATCTTAAAAAAAAGTGAAGGTTTTCGAAAGGAAGTTACGCCAATCCCTTAATTGTTGGAATAAAGTATCAATTTTTCCAGAAAGTTCCTGATAACCATTCTCATGAAATTGACTGTTCATGCCGACATTTTTGGACGGGCGATGTGGCAAAAATGCGCCGT
>DASPMW010000063.1:0-3128 GCA_035626855.1 Patescibacteria group bacterium | reverse complement strand
ACGAAGGGCATCATGGAAAGCGTCGCAACCATCGCGTTGGGCAGCGCATGCTTGAACATGATGACAGGCGTGGAGACGCCGAGCGCCTTGGCGGCACGGATATAATCGAGGTTGCGCGCCTTGAGGAATTCGGCGCGCACGACATCGACCAGCGTCATCCAGGAAAACAGCAGCATGAGGCCGAGCAACGTGAAGAAGCTCGGGGTGATCACGCTCGACATAATGATGAGCAGGAAGAAAACCGGCATCCCCGACCAGATCTCGATGAAGCGCTGCGTGATCAGGTCGAACAGCCCGCCGAGATACCCCTCCATCGCGCCGACCAGCATGCCAACGGCCGAGCCGAGGATGGTGAGGATCAGCCCGAACAGGATGGAAATGCGGAAGCCGTAGATCAGGCGCGCCAGCACGTCACGCGCCTGGTCGTCAGTGCCGAGCCAGTTTTCGCCCGACGGCGGCGACGGCGCCGGCTGGCCGAGATTGTAGTTGATCGTCTGGTAAGAATAGCGCACGGGCGGCCAGAGCATCCAGCCCTTGGCATTGATGAGCTCGGCGACCGCCGGGTCGCGGTAATCGGCTTCGGTTTCAAATTCGCCCCCGAATTCGGTTTCGGCATAAGATTTGAAGACGGGCATGTAATAGCCGCCGTCATAATTCACCAGGATCGGCTTGTCATTGGCGATGAATTCGGCGAACAGGCTGAGGATGAAGAACACAAGGAAGATCCACAGCGAGGCATAGCCACGGCTGTTGCGCTTGAACTGAAGCAGCCGGCGCTGCGCGATCGGGGAAAGCGCCATCAGCGTGCCCCCTGCGCGTTGAAATCGATGCGCGGATCGACCCAGGTCATCGTGAGGTCGGAGATCAGCTTGATGATGAAGCCGAGCAGCGTATAGATGTAAAGCGTGCCGAACATGACGGGATAATCGCGGTTCAGCGCCGATTCAAAGCCGAGCAGCCCGAGCCCGTCGAGCGAGAAGATCGTTTCGATCAGCAGCGAGCCCGTGAGGAAGATGCTGATCAGTGCAGCCGGAAAGCCCGCAATCACGATCAGCATTGCATTGCGGAAGACGTGGCCGTACAAAACCTTGCGCTCCGGTAACCCCTTGGCGCGCGCCGTCAGCACATATTGCTTGTTGATCTCTTCCAGGAAGGAGTTCTTGGTAAGGATGGTAAGGCCCGCGAAGCCGCTGATGACGCTGGCCGCGACTGGCAGCGTGATATGCCAGAAATAATCGAGGATGCGCTTCGGCCAGCTTAAATCCTGCCAGTTGTCGGAGGTGATGCCGCGCAGGGGGAAGATGTTGAAATATTTGCCGCCCGCAAAGACGACGATGAGGAAAATCGCGAACAGGAAGCCCGGGATCGCGTAGCCCGCGATGATCACGCCGCTCGTCCAGGTGTCGAAGGTGGTGCCGTCCCGCATGGCCTTGCGGATGCCGAGCGGAATGGAAATCATGTAGATGATCAGCGTCGTCCAGAGGCCGAGGGAGATGGAGACCGGCATCTTGTCGAGGATGAGGGAGATCACGCTGCGGTTCTGGAAGAAGCTTTCGCCGAAATCAAAGGAGAGATAGCTTTTCAGCATCTTGAAGAACCGCTCGTGCAGCGGCTTGTCGAAGCCGAACTGTTTTTCGAGGCTCTTGATGAATTCGGGGTCGAGTCCCTGCGCGCCGCGGTATTTCGACCCGCCGCTTGACATCGTCATCTGTTGCTGCTGCTGGGCCTGCAGGCTCATATCTGTGCCGCCGCCAGAAAACCGCGAGGTCGCCGAGCCCATGCCCTGGATGCGCGCGATCACCTGCTCGACCGGGCCGCCCGGCGCGAGCTGGACGATCAGGAAGTTGAGCGCGATGATCCCGAGCAAGGTCGGGATCATCAGCAACAGGCGGCGGAGCGTATAGGCAAACAAGCGGGCTATCCTTCGCCGTTATTTCTTCTTCAGGCTTTGCAGGCGCTGCGCGGTGACGGCGGCCCGTTCCTTGTCAAACCACCAGGTCTCGGGAATGCCGAGGCCGTATTCGGGGGTTTTCGCGGGTTTGCCGAACTTGTCCCAGTAAGCGATGCGGAAATAATCAATGTGCCAGTGCGGGATCACGTAATAGCTCCAGAGCAGCACGCGGTCGAGCGCCTTGGTCGCCGCGACGAGCTCTTCGCGGTCTTTCGCCGTGATGATGAGGTCGATGAGTTCATCGACAATCGGGTCTTTCACGCCGATCAGGTTACGGCTGCCCTTGACGTCCACCTTGTCGGACGCCCAGAAATCGCGCTGTTCGTTGCCGGGCGACAGCGACTGGCCGAAGGTGCCGACCGTCATGTCGAAGTCGAAATCATCCGTGCGGTTCTGGTACTGCGTGGTGTCAACCGTGCGCACGGTCGCGATCACGCCAAGCTTCTGCAGGTTGGCGACGAAGGGGGCGACCCAGCGCTCGAACATCGGCGACGACAGCAGGATCTCGAATTTCAGCGGCTGCCCTTCCTTGATGAGGATCTTGCCGGGGCCGATGCGCCAGCCGGCCTCGTTCAGCAGGCGCTTGGCGGTCGAGAGCTGCTCGCGCATATCCGCGCCGGTGCCCGAGGTTTCCGGGCTCTTAAATTCGTCGACGAAAACCTCGTTCGGGATCTTGCCGCGGTATTTTTCGAGGATCTCAAGCTCGCGGCCCTGCGGACGGCCGGTCGCTGCCAGTTCGGAGTTGTCGAAATAGCTGTTGCTGCGCTTGTAGGAACCATAGGCGAACTGCTTGTTCGACCATTCGAAGTCGAAAGCATAGCCGAGCGCTTTGCGCACCAGCGGGTCCTTGAAAATCGCCCGCCGCGTATTGAAGACGAAGCCCTGCATACCTGCGGGCAGGCGATGATGGATTTCCTCCTTCTTGATCCAGCCTTCCTTGACCGGAACGGTGTTGTATTCGGAATACCATGCCTTCGCTTGGTTTTCGGAGCGGAAGTCGTATTCGCCGGCGAAGAGCGCCTGCAGCAGCACGGTTTCGTCGCGGTAGAGATCGTAGGTGATGGTGTCGAAGTTATACTGGCCCTTGTTCTCTGGCAGGTCTTTCGCCCACCAGTCCTTGACGCGCGCGTAAACGATGCGCTTGCCGGCGTCGAAGGATTTCACGGTATAAGGGCCG
>DASPMW010000062.1:0-2142 GCA_035626855.1 Patescibacteria group bacterium | reverse complement strand
TTGACTCGTCCTCTCCCGTTACGCATAATCTCGGCTATTCAACATCACCCGGAGTTTTCGCCATGAGCCTTGGCCTGAAGAAAAGCTATACCGGCATGGTCCGCAAGGAAACCTATGCCAAGGGCTCCAAGAGCGAGCACGAGGCCGTGGTGCTCGATACCGGCGACGGCAACCCGATGAAGCTGCGCATCCGCGGCAACAACCCCTTCAGCGACCCCGAGCTCGACCAGTTCGTTGGCATGCGCGTGAAGGTGGATGGCATTGCGGGCTCCGGCGTGAATATCCTTTTCGTCGAGGATGTGAAGGACATCGTCCTGCTCGGCCCGCCCGGCCGCCCCGCGCGTCCTCCCGGGCCGCGTCCCTGATTCCGTGGGAGGCTTGTTCGACAATGACGACCCGTTCGGCCTGCCGCCGGTGCCCGCATCGCCCGGCGCGGTTCCCAATGCGCCGCCGGAATATACCGTCAGCGAGCTTTCCAACAAGCTGAAGCGCGTGATCGAGGGAGAGTTTTCCTTCGTGCGCGTACGCGGCGAGATTTCCAAGGTCACTGTCGCCAAATCCGGCCATATGTATTCGGCGCTCAAGGACGAGAACGCTTGCCTCGACGCCGTCTGCTGGAAGGGCACGATGGCGAAGCTCGGCATCAAGCCCGAGGAAGGCATGGATGTCGTCTGCACCGGCAGGCTGACGACCTATCCCGGCCGCTCGAATTACCAGCTGATCATCGAGACGATGGAACTGGCGGGACAAGGCGCGCTGCTGAAAATGCTGGAAGACCGCAAGAAAAAGCTGGCGGCGGAAGGGCTGTTCGATGCCGCCCGTAAAAGGAAGATCCCCTTCCTGCCCGATGTTATCGGCGTCGTCACCTCGCCCACCGGCGCGGTCATCCGCGACATCATGCACCGGCTGAACGAGCGCTTTCCGCGCCGCGTGCTGCTCTGGCCGGTCGTCGTGCAGGGCGCGGGCGCGGCGCAGGCCGTGTCGGCCGCGATTGCGGGCTTCAACGCTATTCCCGAAGGCTCGCCCGAGCGCCCCGATGTCATCATCGTCGCACGCGGCGGCGGATCGCTCGAGGACCTGATGCCCTTCAACGATGAAATGGTCGTGCGCGCGGCAGCGGCGAGCAAAATTCCCCTCATTTCCGCCGTCGGCCATGAAACGGATACGACGCTTATTGACCACGCGTCGGACCTGCGGGCGCCGACGCCGACAGCGGCGGCCGAAAAAGCCGTGCCGGTCCGCGCGGAACTGATGGCGACCGTCATGGAGCGGCAACAGCGCATGTTCGTCTCGCTCCAGCGCCTTGCGCAGCGGCACGCCGTGCATCTGCAGGGGCTTGGTCGCGGGCTCGGCGATCCGAAGCGCATGCTGGAAAACGCGACGCAGCGCCTCGACCATCTGGGAGCAAGGCTGGAAAGCGGGTTGCTGGCCTGGCTCGAGCGCCGCGCGGCGCGGCTGAGCGAACTTGCTGCTGGCGTGTCGATCGGAGCGCTGACGCAGAAACTGAATGACGCAAAGCAGCGCGTGGCGCATCAGGAGGTGCGCATCGAGCTTGCGGCAGCCGCGCTGTTCCAGCGCCGCTGCGCGCGCATGAATGAAATCTCCGCCAAGCTCTCGCCCCAGGCGCTGCTGCAGAAGATCGGCAACGCCGGGCGCCATATCGCGAATTTCAGCGAGCGGCTGACGAATACGGAGCACAAGATCCTGCGCGATCGCGAGCGGCACCTCGGCAACCTGTCCGCGCTCCTGGAAAGCATGTCGCATAAACGCGTGCTGGAGCGCGGCTATGCCGTTGTTTACAACGAAAAGCGCGAGATTATTTCGACAGTCGCCGCCGCCGCGAAGGAAACGGCCTTCACGATCGAAGTCCGCGACGGCGAATTCAGGGCGAAGAAATAATCAGGGCGTCGCCACGGGCGGGGTTGCCGCTTCCGCCGGTTTTTTAAAAAAGATTTTCTCATAGAGCGCCTGTGCTGCGACCATCGCCGCCATCGCGCCGCCGAAGGCCCAGAATACCAGCCACGGTGTCCAGGACAGCAACACGAAGCCGGCCATCGCCAGCCAGGTCGAGACCTGCGCCATCCATACCAGCCCGATAAAAAACAGGTTGTCGCGGTCCTTCGCCGCGAGCACGGCGAAGGG
>DASPMW010000061.1:0-3176 GCA_035626855.1 Patescibacteria group bacterium | reverse complement strand
GCCGGCCATAGCTCAGGCGCCGGTTATGAACAAACATCAGCGCCAGCGGAAGCAGCGTCACGCGCCCCGCCAGATGCAGGCCGAAAACGGTCGTCATGAACTGTTCCGCGCGGGAAAGCGGCGCATAAACGCCGGCTGCACGGATCATGCAGCCGCAACAGGTAATGACCTCCATGCCGTGCCCCATGAAAATCGCGAGCGGGATGCACCAGCCGGACTGCAGCAGCCAGCCATGCAGCGCGGTCGCGCCAAGGAGGACAAAGCAGGCCTTCCATGCGCGTTTGCTTGCTGCGACGCCGATAGCGGCCGCCAGCAGCAGGTAAACGAAGATGACGAGCGCGCGGCTGCGGCCGATGCTGTAGGTGACGCCGCCGCCATGCGTTGCGTCCAGCAGCGGCAGCGCGGGCGTGCCGAACAGCCAGTGGGCCAGCGCATGGCCGGGCTCGTGAAAGGCGACTGTCATGTAATGCAGGCATTCCGCAAGCGGGAACAGCAGGATTTCGGCTGCGATCGGCAGTATGCCGCGGTGGACCCAGCCCGTATCGTAAAGCTCCCCGCGCCAGGTGAACCGCACCGGCACAAATGTTTCGATATGGCCTGTTATCTGCGCAAAGGCGAAGGGCACCAGGCTCAGGACGGCGACGAGGACGCTGGCGAGGTAAAAGCGCATATCCCGTCAGCCCCAGGGGCGGGCAGGGGCCTGCGGCGGGCGGCCGTCATCCCAGGGCGATTCCGGCGCGCGGCGCAAGCTCACGGGCAGGGCGGGAACGGGCGTGCCGGTGGTGCGCGAAATGACGGCGATGCGGTCCTCGATCTTCGGATGGGTCGCGAACATGCCCATGAAATCGACCGAGTTTTCGATGCACATCTGCGCCACCTCATTCGGCAGGCCCTTGACCTGGTCCTGCCCCGAAATGCGCATGAGCGCGCGCATCATCGCCTCGGGGTTCTTGGTCAGCTCGATCGAGCCCGCGTCGGCCAGGTATTCGCGCTTGCGGGACAGCGCGAAGCGGATGGCGATCGCGAAAACATAGCCGATGGCGAGGATCGCAAGACCGATCAGCATGATGCCGGCCCCGCCGCCGTTGTCGTCGCGGCGCGAACTGTGACGTTGGTAATAATTGGGGCGGCCGCCGTAAACAAGCATGCGAAACACGATCTGGCACAAAAAACTGATCATGCCGACAAAGATGACCGAGATGATCAGGAGCCGCACGTCGCGGTTGCGGATATGGCTGAGCTCGTGCGCGATCACGGCCTCCAGCTCGTCATCCTGCAGCCGCTCGACGATGCCGCGCGTCAGGACGATGCGATAGCTTTTTTCGTCGATGCCTGTGGCGAAGGCGTTGAGCGCCGGGCTGTCGATGATCTCGAACTGCGGCATCGGAATGCCGCGCGAGATGCACAGGTTCTCGAGCATGTTGTAGATCTTCGGCATTTCGGCCCGCGTGATCGGCTGCGAACCGGTCGCGGCGCGCATCATGCGGCCATGGAAGAAATAGGCGATGACGAACCAGCCGAGCGCGCCGAGGATCGCCCAGTGCCCGTAATGGGTAATGCCGTACAGGGCGGAATCCCAAGCGCGGGCGGTGTCGAGCGCGCCGGGCTGCCGGCCCGAGGTGGCGCCGAGCGCCGCAAAAAATGCGGCCAGCATCAGCAGCAGCAGGAAGGGAAAACCCAGCAGCAGCAGGATCGAGCGGACTTGGTTGCCCCAGACATGGGCCGCGAAACCTTCGGTCGCAAGCATGATATTTTCCCCGAGTCTAAACTTCTCGCGCCATTTTAGGCTTCGCCCCGTACCGCCGCAACGCCTTGAATAACCCCGTTTTTTGCAAAAAGTTGCAGGATTTTGTTGATTTGTGCGGTGCAATATACCATAGTATCGTCCTGTTGGGCGTTATATGCCGCAACGCTTTGCCGCCGCCATTCTCGACTCCCGACCTTGCGCGGCCCGCACCTGACCCGAACCCGACTTTCATTTGAAAAGCCGCTTTCGCGCCTCGGCGATGCATTTCGCGTTTTGTCGTTTCCCGCCCGGCGCCACAAAGACCGCGGATCAACGCGGCCTTATACATGAAGGAAGACCAAAATGAAAAACCGACTGACCGACGACCACAACGCTTTCGCAGCCGCGCTGCCCGATATGCGCGCGCATTTCGAATCGGCCGCAAAGGCGGCGCCCGACTATGAATTCCTCTATCGCACGATCGCGGACGACCTGCGCACGGCTGAATACTCTGTCGCGAGCAATGGCGTGGAAAACAGCCTGCAGCATATCGACAACGCGCGCCGCAGCATCATCGCGATTGCGGAACAGCCGGAATTCTACGGCGTGATCGCAGGCGACCTGCATGCCGCCGCCGATATCGCGACGTCCTACGCGAAGAAACAAAAACTGGGCATGTAAGCCGTAAGGTTCGCCGGATCAGGGATCAGCTGCCGAAATTCACTTTCGGCGCTTCCTTGACGGCAGCCTGTTCCTCCGCGCTCAGCTCGAAGAAACCTTCCTGCTTGAAGCCGCCCATGCCCGCCACGAGATTTCCCGGGAACTGCTGGATTGCCGTGTTGTATTCGCTGGTCGCGTTGTTGAAGAAACGGCGCGCCGCCGCGATCTTGTTCTCGATGTCGGACAGCTCCATCTGCAGCTGGCGGAAATTCGCATCCGCCTTCAGAGCGGGATAATTCTCGGCAACCGCCATCAGCTGCATGACCGCCGCGCCCAACGCCGCTTCCGCCGGCATGCGCTCGGCAATCGAACCGCCGCGCATCGCGGTCGCGCGCGCCTGCGTCACGTTTTCCAGCACGCCCTTCTCATGGCCGGCATAGCCCTTCACCGTTTCCACGAGGTTGGGGACGAGGTCCTGGCGAAGCTTGAGCTGCACGTCGATATCCGAAAACGCGTTCTTGCGCCGCTGGCTGAGCGCGACGATGCGGTTGTAGAGGATAACGACGAAAAACAGGATGGCGGCGATGATCGCCACGATAATCCAGACATCCATAGGCTTGCTCCTTGAAAAAGACTTCCTTTTTCAAGAGTGGGTCAAAATTGCGGGGGATGCAAGAATTACATTTTCGGGGGGGCGGGAACGCGCATCATGCCCTTGGGCGGCGCGAGGCCGTTCGGGATATGCAGGAACTGCTTCAGCTTTTCAGCCGCTTTCTCGTTCTGCTCCCAG
>DASPMW010000060.1:0-9789 GCA_035626855.1 Patescibacteria group bacterium | reverse complement strand
GACACGCTGAACGCAAAGGCCGCGATCTTCGCCTGCGAAAAATATTTCGGCGACAAGAACATACGCCTCCCGCTGATGATTTCCGGCACGATCACCGACGCTTCCGGCCGCACCCTGTCGGGCCAGACGACGGAGGCTTTCTGGAACTCCGTGCGCCATGCTGCGCCGCTGTCGATCGGCCTCAACTGCGCGCTGGGCCCGAAGGAAATGCGCCAGTATGTGCAAACGCTGTCGAAAATCGCTGATACGCATGTCTGCGTCTACCCGAATGCGGGCCTGCCGAACGCTTTCGGCGGGTATGACGAAACGCCGGAGCAAATGACCGGCGAGATGCAGGAATGGGCCCAGTCCGGATTTTTGAATATCGTCGGCGGCTGCTGCGGCACGACGCCCGCGCATATCCGCAAGCTCGCGGAGGCCGTCGCGAAAACGCCCGCGCGCGTTGCCCCGAAAATTCCGAAGGCGCTGCGCCTCTCCGGCCTCGAGCCGCTGGAAATCAATGACAACAGCCTGTTCGTCAACGTGGGCGAGCGCACGAACGTCACGGGCTCCACCAAATTCCGCGACCTGGTCAAGGAAGGCCGCTACCTGGACGCGACGGCGATCGCGCTCGAGCAGGTGGAAAACGGCGCGCAGATCATCGACGTCAACATGGACGAAGGCATGCTCGATTCAAAGCAGGCCATGAAGACTTTCCTCAACAACATCGCCTCCGAGCCCGATATCGCCCGCGTGCCGGTGATGGTCGATTCCTCGAAATGGGAAGTGATCGAGGAAGGCCTCAAATGCCTGCAGGGCAAGAGCATCATCAATTCAATCAGCCTGAAGGAAGGCGAAGCGCCGTTTCTCCAGCAGGCACATCTCGCGCGCCTTTATGGAGCGGCCGTCATCGTGATGGCGTTCGACGAGAAGGGCCAGGCCGATACGATCACGCGCAAGGTTGAAATCTGCACCCGTGCCTATCACCTGCTTGTCAAAAACGGTTTTCCGCCGGAAGACATCATTTTCGACCCGAACATCTTTGCCGTGGCGACGGGTATCGAGGAGCACAACAACTACGGCGTGGATTTCATCGAGGCAACACGCAAGATCAAGGAAACGCTGCCGCATGCGCTCGTCAGCGGCGGCGTATCGAACGTGTCCTTCTCTTTCCGCGGCAATAACACGGTGCGGGAAGCGATCCATGCGGTGTTCCTTTACCACGCGACGAAGGCCGGCATGGATATGGGCATCGTCAATGCGGGCCAGCTTGCGGTCTATGACAGCATCCCCGCCGAACTGCGCGACGCGGTCGAGGATGTCATCCTCAACCGCCGCCCGGAAGCGACTGAAAACCTGCTCGACCTTGCCGCGAAATACAAAGGCAAGAGCGGCCGCGAGAAGGAAGAAGAAAAGGAATGGCGCAGATACCCCGTCGAGAAGCGCCTTGAATACGCGCTCGTCAAGGGCATCAACGAGCATATCGAGGAAGACACCGAAGAAGCGCGCCTGCAATCGAAACGCGCCCTCGACGTGATCGAAGGCCCGCTGATGGCGGGCATGAACACGGTCGGCGACCTTTTCGGCGACGGCAAGATGTTCCTGCCGCAGGTGGTGAAATCGGCGCGCGTGATGAAGCAGTCTGTCGCGCATCTGCTGCCCTTCATGGAGGCGGAGAAGGATACCAAGCAGAAAAGCGCCGGGAAGATCCTGCTCGCGACCGTCAAGGGCGACGTGCATGACATCGGCAAAAACATCGTCGGCATCGTCCTGCAATGCAACGGCTATGAAGTCGTCGATCTCGGCGTCATGGTGCCGGCTGAAAAAATCCTGCAGTCCGCGAGCGAGCATAATGTCGATGTCATCGGCCTCTCCGGACTGATCACGCCGTCGCTCGAGGAAATGGCGCATGTGGCGTCCGAAATGCAGCGGCAGGGCTTCACGGTCCCCCTCCTCATCGGCGGCGCGACGACGTCGGAAATGCACACCGCCGTCAAGATCGCGCCGCATTACAAGCACCCGGTCGTCTATGTGCCGGACGCGTCCCGCGCCGTCGGCGTCATGAACAACCTTTTGAACGCCACCTTGCGCACGCCCTACCTCGCGGAGGTGACCAAGAAATACAAGCAGCTGAACGAGCGCTTCCTGAACAAATCGCCCAACCGCGAGCTGATCCCCTTCGCCGAGGCGCAGAAGAATCGCTACCGCGCCGACTGGCAAAGCTACACCCCGCCCGTTCCTGCGAAACCCGGCATCCATGTGTTCGATAACGTCAGCTTTGACATGCTGCGCGAATATGTCGACTGGTCGCCGTTTTTCTACACCTGGGGCATGCTGATCAAATACCCGCAGATTTTCGACGACGAGACGCGCGGCGAAGAAGCGCGCAAGATTTTCGACGACGCGCAAGCGATGATCGAATTCTTCATCAAGGACGGCCGCGTGCGTCCGCGCGGCGTCATCGGCCTCTTCCCCGCCTCCGGCGAAGGCGAAGACATCGTGATCTACAGTGGCGAAGACCGCAAGGCCGAGCTCAACCGCATCTGCGGGTTGCGCCAGCAGACGCGCAAGAAGCAGGGCCGCGCGGATTATTCGCTGTCGGATTTCGTAGCCCCGCTCGACACCGGCTTGAAGGATTATATCGGCGCGTTCGCGGTCACTGCCGGCGACGGGCTAGAAGATATCGTCCGGGAATTCGAGGCGAAGAACGATCCCTATAGCAGCATGATGGCAAAGGCCGTCGCCGACCGCTTCGCCGAAGCCTTCGCGGAATACATGCACGCGAAGGTGCGGCGCGAATACTGGGGCTATGCCGCCGATGAGAAGCTCGGCTATGACGCACTGATCGAGGAGCAATATCGCGGCATTCGCCCCGCGCCCGGCTACCCCGCCTGCCCCGACCATACGCAGAAGACGATCCTGTGGGACCTGCTGGACGCGGAGAAAAATACCGGCATCATCCTGACCGAAAGCCTCGCCATGTGGCCGGCGTCATCCGTCAGCGGCTGGTATTTCTCCCACCCCGACAGCTATTACCTCGGCGTCAATTCAATCGGCCGCGACCAGCTTGAAGACTATGCCCGCCGCCGCGGCATTCCGGTCGCCGAGGCCGAGCGCTGGCTGGCCCCGATCCTCGATCGCTAGAGCGAATATCACGCCTCCCGGCAGGCCGCCACGGCATACTCCCTGAACCAGCGATGGCGCGCATCCGCGTTTTTGCGCGCGTGCCAGACGCAGAACATGTCGAATTGCGGCATGGTGAAATCCGTTTCCAATGCCCTGAATTCTTTTGCGGCATCTGCCAGCGCCGCGTCGCGGCGATCTATAACGAGCAGATAATCGGTCGCGCGCAACAGCGCGATTTCCGCTGCTTCGTCAGGGACTATGGCCAGTTTTTCCTGCAGCATCCCGAGCCTTCGGAACCTGGCGTCGAGGTGGGAAGGGGCGAAACTGGTCGCGGCCTTGATATGGGGCGTCGCGAGATAATCGCGGCGCGTGATCCGTCCAGCTTTGAAGAAGCGGCTGTGCCGGGAGCACAGCACGACCAGGTCGGTGCGCGCGAGTTTCCTGGCTGCGAAATGCTTGGGCAGCTTTTCCGAGGTCATGCCGCAAAAAAAATCAGCGGCGCCCGTCTCGAGATTGGCAAGCGCCTCGGCCTCCCCAAGATAAACCATGCCGACCGAGACGCGCGGGAACTGCCGCGCGACGCCGACGGAAAGCCGGTCAAAAAACTGGCGGCCCATCACCAGAGAGATACCGACCGAGAAGGTTGCGGGAGATGCCAGCGGATCGAAACCGGCTTCGGGCTGCGACAGGGCCTCGATCCCCGCCAGCACCTCGCGCGCCCGCGCGTGATAGCCATGGCAGAAATCAGTCGGTTCCAGCCCGCGCGCGGTGCGGACGAAGAGCGCATCGCCCGTCAAATCGCGGAGCTGCCGCAAATAAACCGAAAGGCTCGGCTGGGCGAGGCCGAGCTGCTCCGCCGCAAGCGTCGTTTTGCGGCACGTATAAAGCGCATCCAGCGCCAGCAGCATCATCACGCTGATTTTCTGAAGATCAGTATTCATACCGCAATGATATTATTTTATTTTATACTCGTCATTACAAAACATTATTAGAATTAATTATCTAGTTATGGCAACATAATGAATAGACAGCCAGGGGGGCGAAAATGACGCAGCATAATGATCGGCATAATATCCAGCGATCACAACAACATGCCCTGACCGCCATCAAGGCCATCAAACAGGAACTGCTTGCGGTCGCTAGTGGCGCGGAGCCGGATCCCGCTATGGTCGCGCGCACGCAGCCGGTCGACCTGTTCATCCAGCAATACCTGACCCTGAAATTCAATGCGTTTGCGCGCACGCGCCTGCACGCCTCGCTTGACGACAGCGTCTTCGTTATCCATGCGGATGCGGAAAGCGCCGCCCCCGGCGCGGCGATCACGAAAGAGCAAGTGGTCACCATTCTCGACAAGTATGGCGCACGCCTTGCGGCGCCTGGCAGAGCGGCGTCTTAACATGCGAGCCCGCATCATTTTTCGCTATTATAAAAGGAAGTTAATATCGTGACTGAAGATTCTCCCCCGCCGATCAATTATGCCGGAACGAATTACGACGCGCTTGAAACCGCATTGAGCGAGCGGCTCAACCTCAAGACCATCCTGGTGCGGGATTGGGAAACGCCGACCACGCTTCTCATTGCCGAGAGCGACGCAATGTCCGCCCGCATGTACGGCACGAGCGAGGAAAAATTGGCGCTGGCCGAGGCCAAGCTTGCGAAAGCGGAGGAAGCGGTTCTTGCCTCCCTGCGCGCAAAAGTCGCCGAGCGTGACGCCGTCGTCGCCTCCGACTTATCCGAAAACGACCTGCGCTCGCTTAAGAAAGTCGGTCACGTCACCTTGCGCGGCGGTAACAGCGAGCCCGAACAGGCAGTGCTGATCTTCGACCCGGACCCGGCTGCCACAAACAAGCTGCTACGCCTCGTTCTGCAGGATCATTTCGACAGCGCCTGGAAATCCCCGGGACAAGGCGGCGGAACATTAAAGGTCGCCGAATTTATCGAGAATTTTGACATCACGGCGGAGGACCTGCGCATTTACCGCGCTGTGCACCATGTTCGCTACGCGTTGCAGAACCAGACCGAATTTTCCAATCGCGACAAGCATTGGTATTTCGAGCCGGCCTATTACAACTTCGCCCAGCTCGCGCGAACCAGCCGGGATTCGAGCCTCTGGATCCCGGATTCGAGCCGCGCGCTTGCCGAGGTTGCGAAGAAGTATGAACTTGATGAAAGGTTCAACTGGAAAGAACTGGGCGTCATGGACGATAAGCTTGTCGAAAAGCTCACCCTTGGCGCCGCAATTCAAGGCCTCGCCTGGTCGGCAAGCCCGCCGACTGAAGCCTTCGCGCGCCTCGGTCTCGCCGACAGCGTTGACCCGCAGGAAATGAATGACATTCAAGACGGCTTGCGGCGGCGGCTCGGCGAAAAGCTTGCGCAACACCGCGACAAGCAGCCCCACGAATATAACTACGCCATGGACAGCAGCGGCTTGCGGGATTTCCGCGTGCTGTTCCCCATCTTCCGCGAAGTCTATGCGGAAGACACCAGCACCGGGCCCGCCCGCCAGTATCTCGACACGATCAATGCCGGGCTGCAGAAATGGTTTCCGACGCTCACCAACGGCCCCGTCCCCGATCTCGGCGACAACAGCGCGGAACCGCCGCGCAGCCTCGCCGCCACGCAGCCGACGGCCGAAAACAAGCTGAAAAAGGCGTTCAAGCCCGGCGCGCCCGCCGCCTGACTGCTCCACCGCGCAATCTGGACAGCGCCGCGCGCGCCCGCTAAACTTGCGGGCAGGGAGAAACGCGCATGCCAAAAAGCTATGTCTGCATCTGGTCGAACGACAAGGCCGAGGAGATGGCCAAATTCTATAAATCCGTCTTCAAGGCAAAAATCGGCACGACGACTTATTGGGGTCCCAACCCGATGGGCGTCAAGGTGGGCTCGGTCCTGACGATCGAGATAAAGGTGCTTGGGCAGAAGATCATGCTGCTCAACGGTTTTGTCGAAAAGGAATTCAACGATTCATTCTCGATGTGCGTGCCCTGCAAGGACCAGCGGGAGATTGACGCCTACTGGAAAAAACTCTCCGCCGGCGGCGGG
This sequence comes from Patescibacteria group bacterium, assembly GCA_035626855.1. Taxonomy (GTDB): domain Bacteria; phylum Pseudomonadota; class Alphaproteobacteria; order Micavibrionales; family UBA2020; genus JAPWJZ01. The sequence goes on along the minus strand of DASPMW010000060.1, from coordinate 3,642 downwards.
CGGCCCGTTCAGTGCGGCTGGATCATCGACAAATTCGGCGTCCGCTGGCAGGTCTTTCCCGAGCAGGCGATGAAATGGCAGGCGAGCAAAAACAAGAAAAAGCGCCACGCAATGAACGAAGCCATGTGGCAGATGGTCAAGCTCGACGTGAAAAAGCTGAAGGCGGCGTTTGATAACGCTTAAGCCGTCTTAATCACTGCATCCTTGCCCATCGCATCCGCGAGCCTGCCGAACGCCTTGGTGACGACTTCGGCGTTAAGCATGTGGGATTTCGCGCGGAGGTTGAGGGTGATCGTCTTTCCCTCCAAGATCAGTTCGGAATCTTTCAGCAGGCCGAGCGCCCCGCCGGTGAGCAGGTAACCCGTCGCGAGCGCGAGGCCGGTCACTGTGGCGACCGTCACGTCCTTTTCAGTAAGCAGCTTTTGCACCGTCTCGGACTTCCTGTCGGGGTCGCCGCCATAGCGCACATATTGCGTGAGGGCGAGATGCGCGCGGCCGGCATGGTCTGTGCCGTAGAAAGGCATGACCAGAATGCGCTCGAAAGCATGGTCGGCCTGGTAGTCCTCGTGCTCGAACCAGCCGATATCGCTGAGCAGGCAGCTTGCCTTCAGCAGTTTTTTTGTCTGGGCGTCCGCGGCTCCGTAGAGCGGCGCAATCCATTTATAAAGCGCCTCGAACCCGTCATGGTCGCTGAAACGGCTGACTTGCCGCGCGATCTTCTCGCACGACGCGAGCAGCGAGTCTTCCTTCTGCACCGCGGGCGCGAGCTGGTCGTATAGCAGCCCTTCGCGCAGGCCTGTGCCCGAGAAAATAAGGCGCGACGGCTTCAGGATATCGAAGACGCACGCCATCGCCATTGCGGCGACGCCGATGTCATGCACGCGCTTTTCCATCATGCCGACGGTCTTGGCAAGGGACGCCGGGCTCTGCTTGGCGATATACGCGGCATAGTCGGCCGCCTTTTTGCCGTCGATGGTGTAATGATCGAGCATCAGCACCGGGTGCTTGATCATGCGCATATGCGCGCGCGCCATCGACCGCCAGGCGCCGCCCATCGCGTAAAAATCGCGGCCCTCGTAATTCTGCAGGAAGGGCACGCCCGCCAACTGCTCCTCGACCGCCTTTTTCTGCGCGGCCTCGCCCTGTATGGCATGCAGGCGGTGCGCGCCGATGGGCAGGGAGGTCTTGTGCTTCACGACATCCTTCTCGACCACGATAAGCTCGAGCGATCCGCCGCCGTAATCGCCGATCACCCCGTTCGCGCCAAGGCCGTTCATCATGACGCCCTGGCTGGCAAGGCGCGCTTCTTCCTCGCCTTCGATGATGTCGATTTTCAGGCCGAATTCCGATTTGACCTTTTTGATGAAATCGCCGCCGTCCTTCGCGTCGCGCATGGCGGCGGTGGCAACGGCCTTGACCTGCTTGATCTTCATCGCCTTGATGAGCCCGGCATAGCGGCCGATCGCCTCGAATGCGGCATTGACGCCGTCCGGGTTCAGCATACCGGTCGTCGCCAGATGCTTGCCGAGATGGCATTGCGTGCGTTCATTATGGATTTTGAACGGTGCGCGGTTGAGGCCGTCATAGACGACGAACCGCACCGCGTTCGAGCCGATATCGAGCACCGCGACATAATCCTTGGAGGACGCTTCTGGCATGACAACCCGCACCGGCTGGGATATAAATATATGCACCAAGCCTTACACGACAGGCGCTGAAAAATGAAGACTTTATATTTGCTTCGCCACGCGCATGCCGACGCCGCCGAGCTCGGGCAGGATGATCACGACCGCCGCCTCTCGCCGCGCGGCGAGACGGAGTCGGAAAACCTGGGCGCGTTCATGAAGCAGCAGAACCTCTATCCTGAATCCGCCGCCTGCTCCACCTCGCTGCGCACGCGCGAAACGCTGCGCATCGCGGCCGCGAAACTGTTCGACGGCCAAGGCGGTCTTTCCGCGCGGTACGAACGTTCGCTCTATCTTGCGCATCCCGAAACGATCATTGATGAAGTGCGGGAGGCGGATGACCGTTTCGCCAGCCTGATGATCGTCGGCCACAACCCGGGGCTCGAGGATATCGCCGAGCGCATGGCGGAGGGCTGCGCCGCGCATATCGGCAAGTTTCCGCCGGCGACGCTCGTCGTGTTCGAATGCGATATCGGGAAGTGGGAAGAGTTTTCGCTGAAAAAGCTGCGGCTGAAAACCGTCTTTATGCCCTAAGACCTTATCAGATTTTCGGGGCGAACAGTGCGCGGCCGCCGCGCAGCACCTTGTTGACCGGGTGCGAAGGGCCGCCAAATTTGGCGAACATATACATGGAAGCGCCGAACATCCCGACCGCGCCGGCCACGACCGAAGCCGCGAATTCGACCGAAACGAGGCAGCCGAGAACCATGACGAGGGTCATGATGATGTTGATGCTCTGGCTCTCAAACATGGTCATCTCCCCCGTGATTTGCGATGGAGGTACAATATTATACCTCGCTGTATTCTGTCAAATCAAAATTTAACATCTTGATTTAACAAGCCGATTTCGCCTGTTAACGAATCTCTAACCCTTAGAAGAAGCTCTGCGGGTCGATATCCACCTTCAGACTCAGGCTTGAGGGAGTCTTCACATTTCCAAGCCATTCCGCAAGATATTTCTGGATTGGAATATTCTTGCCCGCCTTGACCAGAAAGCGTCGGCGGTGGCGTCCGCGCAGGTATCCCATCGGCGCGGGCGCGGGGCCCAGCACGCGGATATCGTCATAGCGCGGCGCCTTCTGCGCGAGGCTGCGGCAGAAGACATCGAGCTTGTTTTCATCGGGGTCGGAGAGGATCAGCGCCGCGAGGCGGCCGAAGGGCGGCATGCCCGCCTTCTCCCGCTCCCGCGCCTCGACGGCGAGGAAATCGTCGCGGTCGTTTTTGGCAAGGGCCTTGATGACTGTCTGCTCCGGCATATAGGTCTGCAGGAAAACGCGGCCCGGTTTTTCCGCGCGCCCTGCGCGGCCCGAGACCTGGTGCAGCAGCTGGAAAGTGCGCTCCCCCGCCCGCAAATCCCCGCCCGCCAGGCCGAGATCGGCATCGACCACGCCGACCAGCGTCAGCGAGGGGAAGTGGTGACCCTTGGCGATGATCTGGGTGCCGATGATGATGTCGTATTTGCGGTCCTCGATGTCATGCACGGCGTTCGCGATCATGCCGGGGCTGGTGATGACGTCGCTCGCCAGAATGAAAGTGCGCGCTTCCGGTATCAGCAGCTGCACTTCCTCCTGGATGCGCTCGACGCCGGGGCCGCAGGCGGCGAAGCTGTCTTCATCCTGGCAGCCGGGACAGGCGCGCGGTACGGCCTGCGCATAGCCGCAATGGTGGCATTGCAGGCGCGAGAATCTTTTATGCTCGACGAGCCAGGCCGAACAGGACGGGCATTGGAAGCGGTGCCCGCAGGTGCGACAGAGCGTCAGCGGCGCATAGCCGCGGCGGTTGAGGAACAGGAGCGATTGCTCGCCCGCTGCAAAGGTTTCCTGCAGCGCCTTCTGCAGCGGCGGAGCAATAAACTTCTGCCGCTCGGGCTGCGTGACTTTGAGGTTGATGACGTTGATGTCGGGCAGCTTCGCCCCCGCATGGCGCGCCGGCAGGTTCAGGTAATGGTATTTGCCCT
>DASPMW010000059.1:0-18344 GCA_035626855.1 Patescibacteria group bacterium | reverse complement strand
CCATTGCCGTCATACACCTGGAGCGCGCAAAGCCTGTCGCGCGCGAAAGACGGTCCCATGAACTCGGCATTGATCGCAAGGGCCGAACCGAAAGCGAGTGCGGGCGGAAGGTCACCATGATGGAGATCGTAAGCGGGCGCCGTCTTGTTTACACGCGCGGGAACAGCTTGCGGATCGGATCTCATCGGGCAGCCCTTTTAAAGGAATACGAGCAAGGAGAGGATAGAGGATTCAAAAACCTTATGCTAGGCTTGGCCGCATGAAACACGTCTTCACCTTCGCCTTTTTCATTATCCTTTCGTTGTCGCCAGCAGCCGCCCGCGCCGCTGAAAGCGCGCTCGGACCCTTCGCCCCTAAAACAGATGAAGACCGGCAGCGTGTGGGCGATATGCTCGGCCTGGCGGAGGACGTCATCGCTTATGCCAAAAAGGCGGGCCATTATCCGCTGGCCGACACGGAACCCCAGGCTGAAATGACGGTCGTGGGCATCACGGATTACAAAAGCGAGGCCCAGGAGGGCAGCCCGTCGCCCAAGGAAAAGCTGGAAGCAGAACTGAAAAAGGTGCTTGGCAACGGCGTCGAGCTCCACCTCGATCCCATCGAGGGAAAACAGGGGCAGGAGCTGCGCATCTATCAATACGCGACGGACGGGCAGGATTTCTGGGTCTCGGCGGACCTTCTCGACCCGGTATTCTATACGCGTAAAATCCGCGACGAACATTTCAAGCTTGAAATCACCTCCCGCCCACTGAAGCGCGACAGTCAGTTCAGCGTCGCGCAATTGAAGCGGTTCCTGAAATTCGGCGCCGACGATAGCGCCAAACAGGCGGGCCTCGCGCAGGCGGTCGAAGACCGTGATTTCGAGGCGATCCGCAAGGCGGTCAAGGATGGCGCCAATCTTGACCCGATCTGCGAGTTTGACGATATCTGCAAGCCGCTCGCCCGGGTGGCGCATGCGGGGGACCAGGAACTTGTCGCGCTGCTGCTGGAACTTGGCGCGGATATCGACGGCTTCAGCGCCTTTGATGAAGTGCCCCTCATCTACGCTATCGGGAATGACAAGCGGGACGTGGCAAAATATCTTGTCGAAAAAGGCGCGGACGTGAACCGCTCCAGTGCCTTTGCCGCGACGCCTTTCCTGGGCGCTGTTTCGACCGGCGACCTCGAGCTCGCGACGCTTATGCTGCCGAAGGGCGCCGATGTGAACCGCCGCTACCTTGCGCTGAACAGCAACGCCAAACCCGGGGATATGGGTAATCGCCCCCTGGAGGCCGCGATCAATGCCGGTTCGTCGGAAATGGTGATGCTGCTGCTGAAAAACGGCGCAGACCCGGCCTTGACGGGCAAGGATGGCAAGTCCATGACCGAGATAGGGCTTGCGAGCGGCGATAAAAAAATCATCGCCCTGTTCCAGCCGCCGAAGAAAAAATGACCCGCGCTGCGGCTGCTGACATGTCGGACCCGCGGACACTGCTCGAAAGCATGTTTCGCGCCGCAATCGCCTCCGCACAACCTTCCCTTTGCCTGCCCCCTTTCCTGCCGCCGCGACCGAAAGGCCGGCTGGTCGTGCTGGGGGCCGGCAAGGCCTCCGCCGCCATGGCGCGCGCGGTCGAGGATAACTGGGACGGCCCGCTGACGGGGCTTGTCATCACGCGCCAGGGTTACGAGGTTCCCTGCTTGCAGGTAGAGATCGTTCGCGCCGCCCACCCCGTGCCGGATGCGGCCGGCGAGGCCGCTGCCACCCGCATGATGGCGCTTGCGCACAGTCTTGGACCCGATGACCTTGCCTTGTGCCTGATCTCCGGCGGTGGCTCGGCGCTGATGCCGCTGCCGATGGCCGGGCTTACGCTTGACGAAAAGCAGCGCATCAACCGGTTGCTGCTGGCCTGCGGCGCCACCATCAGCGAGATAAACTGCGTACGACGGCATATTTCCCGTATCAAGGGCGGAAGGCTTGCGGCTGCCGCCTTTCCGGCGAAGGTTATAACGCTGCTGATCTCCGACGTGCCGGGGGACCATCCCGGCGATATTGCCTCCGGCCCGACAATCGGCGATGCCACCACGGTGTCGGATGCCGCGGATATCCTTCGCCGCTACGATATAACCCTGCATTCCCCGCTGTCAGAATCCGTGAAGCCGGATGATCCGCGTCTTGCAAACAATGACGTGCAGGTCATCGCGACGCCGGGCAAGGCGCTCGCTGCAGCCGCACGCCTGGCGAGCGAAGCGGGTGTTCCAGTACGAATCCTGGGCGATGATCTCGAAGGCGAAGCGCGGGAATTGGGCGCGGCCCATGCGCGGCTCGCGCTCGAAACGCCGAGGCCGTGCATCCTGCTGTCGGGTGGCGAAACGACCGTTGCCGTGCGGGGGAACGGACGCGGGGGGCGGAACGTCGAATACCTCCTTTCCCTTGCGCTGCACCTGCAGGGCGCGCCGCATGTTTATGCGGTTGCCGGCGACACCGACGGCGTCGACGGGATGGAGGACATCGCAGGCGCCCGCGTCGCGCCTGATACCCTCGCCCGCGCGCGGCAGGCCGGGCTTGACCCGGTTGCGGCGCTTGCCAACAACGACGCCCATACGGTTTTCCAGCGTCTCGCGGATAGCATCATCACCGGTCCGACCTTTACCAACGTCAATGATTTCAGGGCCATATACGTGGGAAAAGCATGATTTCGCGCCCTGTGCTATAATATGCCGATGAAGGACATCATCGTCGTCATCAACCACGTGCAGGACAGCTACCTGGACCCCAAAAATCCGGTTGATGTCGCGCTGCGCCAGAAAATCTACGATTTCGTCGACCAGATCCGCCCGCATGTAAAGGGCATTGCCTGGTCCTTCGCTCATGGTACCAATGCGCGAAATATCAGCTTCGATGCCGATCATGAGCGCTCACCGGCTTGGCGTCCGGGCGATATCGAGCTGGTGAACAACGATGGCAAGGGCCTGGATTCCGGCTTTCTGCAGAAGCTCAGCGCCGCGGAACCGGGCGCCGTCATCCTGGCCGGCGTCTATTTCGAGGCCTGCAGCAAGGGCACTGCCACCACAATCCGCGAGGCACTGGGCATACCGGTCGCTGTCCCGCGGGACCTGGCCGACGCGCCGGACCCGCAGTTTGCCTATCACTTTGAATCCGCAGCGAAGGAAATGTCGCAAGCCGGCATCGACGTCACGGCCACTTCCGAGGCACTGCTCCTGCAGGCTGCGCAGGCCCCCTATTCCAGCCCGGTCCGCAAGGCGCAAAGTTCATTCCAGCTGGCGCCGAAGCCGGATACGCAGGGAAAGTCATTCGAGATCAGGCCCATTCGCGACGGCGACGAAAGCCATGTCTGCCGATTGCTTGGCGGAGACTCAAGCAAGCTGGACTTCGACGACCCGCGTCATCCGGTCAATGAAACTGTCGCCCTGATCGAGGCAAGCCGGAACCCGGATGCCAAGGGCGGTGGCTGGGTAGCTATCGCCGATGGCAAACCGGTCGGCATCATCACGACCAAGAATTTCAATGGCGGCGTGAGCGTTGACGAAAAATATCGGCGCAGGGGTATCGCGGAGGCGCTGATCGGCGCGCAGGAAGATTACCAGCGGCTTCAAGGCGAAACATCCGCGATCGCGCATATCGATGCAGGTAATATCGCCTCCATCAGGCTCCACGAAAAGTTAGGCTACCAGCCGCACCCTTCCCCAGTCGCAAAGAATGACGGGGTGCTCGTTTATTCTAAAGCTCTGGATTCCATCCAGCCCAAGGCCGCGGCGGTGCCTGCCCCAATCGGCCATAAGCTTTAAGAGTTACTCAGCCGACTGCGGGGGTGTCTCTGCCGAGGGCGTCACAACCGTTTTCTCATGGGTCGGATTGGTTTCATCGGTCCGCGTGGCCGGCGCGTAAAAGTGAACATAGCCCACAAGCGCAGCGACGATGACAAGCGCGGCAATGAGCAGGAATGTCTTCGCGCCTTTATTCTTCGGGTCATCTTCCATTTTGGGTACCTCGTAAAGATTTTACGAAGGCCAATACACGAAGCATGAAGCGGGTTCCCTGACGGAATTCAGCTGATATTGCCCGGCGCGCCGAAAAATTCGAGCTGCCAGCGAATTTCGTCGTCGGTAAGGGGGTAATCCGTGCCGTCCTTGGCATACATGATTTCGCCGCGCGGCACCTTGGCAAGAATGCGCTGCATGTCGACGGCGAGGCGCATCGGCAAATTGGCCTTCCGGCACAGCGCGATGACGGGCTTCGGCTTGCGGGTTTCCGCGATCATGCGCACGGTCTTGGCATGCACGCCAGAGAGGAAAGACAACGCCAGCACGACGAATTCGTGATCCTGCCAGTTCAGCGCGTCATGAATAACCTCCGGCGTCAGCCGGTTCTCCCGCGCCAGCCGTTCGACGCGCGCGGCGGCCGCTTCTGACGGCGTGTCTGCGCGCGCGAATTCCATGCGGCGCTTGACGAGGTCGGCGATTCCCTGGCGCGTTTCGGCGTCGAAATCGCTCCGCTTCTCAAGAAGCTCGAGGATGGCGCTGTCGACGAAGCCCGCAAGGCGGTGGGCAAGGTCGACGGAAATTTCCGGCCGCAGAGCGATGGGACGATGCCACCCCGGATGTTCCCCGGCGCGGTCGATGATGTCATTCAGCTGGTCAAGGCCGATGCGGGCGCGCGGGTTGGCCAGCAGCGTGCCGATCGCGGGTTCGTCGTTGGCATGTATGATTGCGGCACTTACTTGGGTCCCCACCTCCGCGCGCGCGGCGATGGAGGACAGCACCCAGGATTCCGGGTGATTGCTGATGATGTCGATAAGCTCGCTATCGGCGAGCGCGAGGCAGAAGCGCAGTATCGGTTCCGCCACGGTGCGCTCGATATCGCGCGCAAGCCGGTTGACGACTTCAGGCGGCGCTTTGGCGTAATCCTGCAGCGCCAGCGCCAGTTCCCGCCAGACCTGCACGGCCTCGTCCTGCGTCAGGGTGATCAGCGCCTGCACGGCATAGGCATAGAGCTTTCCATGCTCGTCCGGCGTCAGTCCCGGGAGCAACTTCACTAGCCGGTCGGCGAGTTTCAGCCGCACATCGGTATCGGCATCCTTAGCCATGACCGCCGAGGCCTGCAGCGGGGTCGCCTTGTTGACCGCGACGGCGCGACGCACTTCGCCGCTATTGCTGGTGGCCAGCAGGTACAGAATTTCGGGATTGGTCCATTCGCTTTGCGCCAGAGCCAGCAGGTCCTGCGCGGACCCGCCCTCCAGCTTTCGCTTTTGCGCGTCATAGCCCGGCTTCGGGACGAACCATTTTTTCAGGAGAGAGAGCACGGACCTACCTTCGTATTCAACGATATTAAAGGCGAAAGATTAACAAACCGTAAGGCTTCGGTCCGTGGACGCCGAACTGGGCGACCCGGAAAAAATACGGTAGAATTAACCAGCTGCACCAAAGGAGCGTCGCATGGATTACAGGCTGCTGCCCGCTGGCAATAACCTGCCCGCGGAAGTCAACGCGATCGTTGAGATCCCCAAGGGCCAGGGGCGCATCAAGTATGAGTACCGCACAAACGGCACCCTGATCGTCGACCGCCTGCGCGGCGAGGACCAGCCCATGTATCCGACGCATTATTGCGGCATCCCCGCGACGCTTGCGCCCGACGGGGATCCGCTCGACGTTCTGATCCTCGGCGATGACGGGCTGCGGACAGGCGATGTGATCGCCGTCCGGCCGATTGCCGTGTTCTGGATGAAGGACGAAAAGGGCATCGACCCGAAGATCATCGCTGTGCCGGCGGACAGCGTTTCGGATGCTTACGGCCATCTTCAGACGCTCGCCGATATCCCCGTCGCTGACCGCGCGCGCATCGAGAAATTTTTCCAGGACTATAAGAAAGGCGACCTCGCCGGCAAGTGGTCCGAGTCAGCGGGCTGGGAAGATATCGATGCCGCGCATAAAACCATCCTGGAATGTGTCGATCGCTGGAAAAATGCCTCGGCGCCCGAGCCATCAAAACCGCAGGGACGCAAGCCTTAGCCAACAAAAAGCCCGCTCGTAAGCGGGCTATGTTTAAAAGAATTGGCGTCCCCTAGGGGATTCGAACCCCTGTTACATCCGTGAAAGGGTGATAAAGGGTACGAAGGTGGACAGTGGCGGACGTGCGAGAACTCCTTTAACCACCGAAAAAAGTAAACGTTTCAACTGGAGAAGTACACGCTTGACCGCGCAGGTTTCCCCACGTAATTTAAGCAGGAATTAAGCACGATTGAGGTAACCCCGTGGCGCAGACGATCCGCAGCAGCAAGCTCGAAAACCGGTTTCAGCGGCTCAAATTGCCCATCCAGTCTCGCAATTGGGTTTCTGGAGGCTCCAAAGGCCTCTCATTAGGCTACCGCCGTGCGGCGAAGGGATATGGCATGTGGGAGGGTCGCGTCAGGCTAAAAGGTCGCTACCACTTTGTCACGTTGGGCACTGCTGACGATTACCAGGAGGGCGAACAGGGATACTCTACGAGGGAAAACGCCACCGTCCTCACCTATCGGCAGGCGCAGGACAAGCTAGCACTCTGGGCACAGGATCTCACCACGACGCCGTCAGAGAAAAGAAAGATCCGAGCAGCCCAAAAAACCAACACCGTCAGGGATGCGTCCGAGCATTACATGAAGTGGTTCCGCAACCACCGTAAAAACGCGAATGACACCCAACGCATTATTGATGTCCATATTCTTCCTTCTCTTGGCTCATTTCCGCTGGCAGACCTTGACAAGCTCCAGTTGGAGGAGTGGCGGGACAAGCTCGCCAACACACCAGCGCGGAAAAGAAGCAAAAAAGGAGCTGCGCCAGCCTTCCGTGAAAAACCCCTTGACGAGGACGGGAAACGTGCCCGGAAGGCCTCCGCCAATCGTATACTCACTGTGCTGAAAGCAATCTTGAATAAAGCCTTCGAGGACACTTTGGTGGATGACGATAAGGAGTGGCGGAAGGTGAAGCCATTCCGCAAAGTGGAGGAGTCAGCAGTCCGCTTTCTCTCGGCTGACGAAGTGGTCAGGCTCATAAATGCTTGCGGGTCTGATTTGCGGGAGCTGGTAAAGGCGGCGTTGTTTACTGGTGCGAGACGCTCAGAGATCGCCCGCCTGCGGCGCAAAGACGTGAACCTTGATACCGGCCATGTTTATATATCTTCACAGGCCAAAGGCGGCCGGGGCAGACAAATCCCCCTGAACACGGCGGGACGCGATTTCTTCAAGTCGGCGTGCCAGGGAAAAGATCCGGCAGATATCTTGTTCACGAAAGCAGATGGTCAGCCGTGGGGTATAAACAACGAACAGCGACCGTTGGCCAAAGCGTCTGAAAATGCGCGCATCACACCGGCCGTCACCTTCCACAATTTGCGCCACACCTACGGGTCCAGCCTCGCGCAGGAGGGCGTAGACCTATTGCTGATAAGCAAGCTATTGGGACACAAGGATACCCGAGTGACGGCAAAGCATTACGGACACCTCACCGACAGCACACTGGCGGCAGCAGTCTCCACCAAGCTTCCGAGCTTCGGCCATATTTCGTCAGATAAGGTGCAATCCCTCCGCTAGAGAGCCCCCGCCTCGCGCGCGTAGTTATGTCGAAATTCGACAGCCGCCGCATCCCAAAACGTGTACATTTTTCCCACGCTAGTTTATGGCAATTTTGTTGACTTGATTTCCCACCTCCGGCAATCTGCTTCAAACAATTTTTATCAGGTATTTTCATGACGACGATCACCACGACCGGCACCATGGCTGGACTTCAGACCCTGTCGAGCAGCGACTACGACGTTGCTTTTAATAATGCCTTTGATTATTTCGCGGCCAATTTCGAGCAGGTTGTTTACGACGCTCTAGTCGGCAACGGGTCAGCTTACGCGGCCACAAACAACTACTTATACGCCTATCTATATGGTGCAGACGGTGAAGCAGAGTTTTATGGCTCCGGTTTCTACGGGTATTCAGGGCAGATCACACAGATAAACTTTCTCGGGGATGACGGGGGCGCGTTCTCCGTCCGCGGCAATGCACGATGGAGCGCATACACAGGTGCAGTAACGGGTAGCATCACCTCCATCGCTGCGGCCTATGGTGACGACGCGATGTTGCTTGAAGGGCGCTTCACTATCGATGTCGCGGGGTACCTCACTGGCACGGTTAATCACCGCATAATTCAGTTTGGTGATTATACCTCCGAGATGTTTTGCAACGTCTCGCTGGCGACCGGCGCGGGCACAATCACCAAGATCATCCTTGATGATGGCCACGGGAACACGCTCACCGCGAACGGAAACTACACGGCAGCGTTATACGATTCCGTCGTTCTGAACGCTGCCAACACCGGCGAAGTACTTGACTCTCCTGCCCTGTTTAACGGCAATGACGTCTTTACAGTCGCCGACGCGTCGCGCGCTTGGCATGGCTTTGACGGCAATGACCTCATTACCGGAGGTATTGGCGATGACGACTTCAGTGGTGATAGCGGTACCGACACGTTGCGTGGCCTCACGGGCAGCGACCTGCTTGACGGTGGCGATGGCAACGACACTCTGGATGGCGGCGGCGCAGATGACCTCATGATCGGTGGAACCGGCAATGACCTGTTTATTGTGGACAGCAGTACGGATTTTGTCTCCGAGAATGCGGGGGGTGGAATTGACACTGTCTCCGCCTCAGCGTCCTTTGACCTCGGTTCAAACGCGATCGAAGTCGAGGCGCTGATCCTGACCGGCACCGGGAACATCGACGGCACAGGTAATGCCCTCAACAACACCCTGACAGGAAATAACGGAAGCAACCGACTAGATGGTGGAACTGGCGCGGACAAGCTCATCGGTGGCGCTGGAAACGACATCTACGTCGTGGACACGGTTTCTGATGTGATTTCCGATAGCGCCGGACTGGACACTGTTGAAGCCTCGGGAACCTATACCCTGGGCACCAATCTGGAATTTTTGTTGCTGACGGGCTCGGGGAACATCGACGGTACAGGAAATACGCTCAACAACATCCTGACAGGCAATGACGGAAACAACACCCTGAACGGCCTGAAGGGGGCTGATACAATGATCGGCGGGCTGGGCGATGACACCTACGTGGTTGATAGCCTAACCGACCTTATTTCTGAGGCCAGCGGCGCTGGTACCGAGACCGTCATTTCGACCGTCACTTACACATTGGGGCAGAACCTCGAAAACCTGACACTGACCGGCACGTCTGGCATCTCTGGCACCGGCAATGACGGCGACAACATGCTCACCGGGAACAGCGGCGCGAACACCTTGGACGGCGGCGCGGGGGCTGACCAGCTCGTCGGGGGCGCAGGCAAAGATACCTACGTCATCGATAACGCGGGAGATACCATCACCGAGAACGGCGCATCCACCGAGATTGACACCGTGATCAGCTACTTGGATTATACTCTCGGCCTCAGCCTCGAATGCCTCACCCTGCGCGGCACAGCAATCCTCGCGACAGGTAACAGCACAGGTAATACTCTAGTGGGCAACGATATGGACAACACGCTAGACGGTGGCCTCGGTCTCGACAAAATGACCGGCGGCAATGGCAACGACGTCTACTTCGTCGATAACGTGAAAGACACCGTAACTGAAGCTAGCAGCGGCGGCGGTCATGATACCGTCTACAGCTCTGCCGATTTTACACTGGGCACGAATGTCGAGGATCTTCACCTCTCTGGCAGCGCAGTCAAAGGTGTCGGGAACTCCGGCATCAACATGCTGACAGGAAACGACAGCGCCAACTCGCTCAGCGGAATGCTCGGAAACGATATCCTTGATGGAGGAAACGGCGCGGATACGCTCATCGGCGGCACAGGGGCAGACATTTTCGTCTTCAGTTCGACCGACGGCATTTCAGATACGATTACCGACTTCTCACGTACCGCGGGGGACAAGATCGACATTTCAGCGATTCTAACTGGCTATGACTCACTTCACGCCAGCGATTTCATCAGCATCATATCCTCAGGCACCAACAGCGTGCTGATGATAGACCGCGACGGCGCAGGCAGTGCCTTCGCATGGGAGCAGGCTGCAACGCTGACCCGCGTTATTTCCCTCCCATCTGTGGATGTACTTATCTCGGAAGGGTCAGTTGTCGTGATATAACGCGACCCCGCAACAACACTTTGTAAAAATATCACAACACGGACGAATCTGCAGGGAACTATTTTTCCCCGTTTGAGTTTTGGCGCGCCGTTGCGCTACATAGAGCCGTGACTAACCCATTTTTACTCGGAGATGTTTATGAAAAAGTCAATGTTGATTGCTGCACTCGCTGCACTCGCCCTCTCGGCCACGGTGGCACGAGCAGACAATATGGACGGTTCGTCCGGCCTCTATCTTGGCGCTTATGGCGGCTATGACTGGTCCAGCGCAGATACTGGCGTTGCTGGTGTAAGCCCTGATGTGGACGGCTTCGACGGGGGTCTCTTCGTCGGCTATAAACTTCATAGCCTCCTAGACCACGTCAACCATCTCGGCATTGGCCTGAATGCGGCGTTGCAGGCTTCGTATGGCTGGTCGAATGCCGATGGGTCCGCTGGTGGCGTGCTTTTTGAAAAAGAAAGTGAATGGGGCGTTTCGCTTCGTCCTGGATTCGATGTTCTGGACGCTGCCACCTCCTCCGTTGGAATCAGCCCGTACGCGATCCTTGGCTATCGCAACACGAAGTTTGAAGCGACGGCGCTTGGCATTACCGCGTCTGAGCGTTACGACGGTTTCGAGCTGGGTCTTGGCGCGGAATTGATGGCCCATAAAAACATTGGTGTCCGCCTTGAATACACCCACACTTGGTATGGTTCAGAGGGCGGTGTCGATCCGGATTCGGATGACCTTCGCGCCGGTGTGGCGTTCCATTTCTAACACCACTCCCCTCCCGAAAAAAAGAGGCCGTGAAAGCGGCCTCTTTTTTTTCGTTTAGCGTCGAGCGCTCATCCGTCGGATGGCGCTGATCTTGCCCTCTAGAAAGACTTAACCCAGACTTCTGAGGGATTGTGGCCGATACATCTTGCAAAACCTTGGATGCCAGATTCGTAACCGTGACATGCTCGACGGCCCCGTTGTGATCGGGCGGACTCCGTTCTACTAGTGGGAGCAGGTTAGCCATCGCGCCCTGTTTGCGTCCTTACTGATGGCCACGCCCGCGCCCGCCCAAGCATTGGTAAACTCGCGAGGCTATACGGTAAGATGATGGTGGGCACGTGGGAACAGCGGGGAGCTCAGTATGCGGTCGCCCCCCTTCGCTGTGAGAATGGCGGGCGACGCAATCAGGTGAAAAACCCTTAATATCGCTTCACCGGCGGCAATAATCTGCCGCACTTTCAGCGTAAGATTTCGCGCTATCTGCAGAGGATTCAGCGCCGCTGGCTGAGTAATAAGCATCTTCGGCAGCCACCTTAGCTTGGTATGAGAACATGCAGTTCAACACTAAGATCACGGCAATTATGCGGTCCGACCACTTCGTACTCCGAGCCGCAGTAAATGTTGCGACACCAAGTCTTCTCAACTTTTGCACAGCATCCCTGCGGCAGTGTGCGACCATCTGCGCCTTAGTCATTCGTAAACCTTAATGTCCTTGGGCCTCTTTACAGCAGTAGGAAGGTCTTCAGCAGGCAGGACACGCATGTACTGCCCGGTGGTCTGGATCATAACGCGCTCGCCCTTATGAAGCGGAACATCATCCTTCTGGATGTTCTGGACGATCGTCACGGTCTTGCCGCTCCTCTTGACGATCGTGTATTCGATGCCTTTGCGTTGTTGCGCCTGATGCTCGATCATACCGCCGATGATAGCACCAACCACGATGCCGCCGATCGCGCCTGCCACGCTGCCGTTACCTTGGCCGATTTGCGAGCCCGCAAGGCCGCCAGCCGTCAGACCGACGGCAGAGCCGGTGCCTGTGTTCTTGCCTTGGATCTTCACTTCGCGCCAGCGGACAATACGCCCCCACTCGACCGAAGTCTCTTTGCCGACATCCGCCTCGCTGTAAGTGTTCTGACCGTCCGTGGCACATGCTGTAAGGCCGGACAATGAGAGGAACAGGAGGAACAACAGGGCGTAACGCATAAAATAATCTCCTGAAAAAATGGAACCCACATCCTTTACGCGCGTTATTACAGATTCGCCATTAAAACCTGTCGTCCCGTCTGGAAAATTTGACACGAGGTGGGAATCTAACGTATCGTGAAAAAGAACAAAGAGTGAACATTATGACGTATAAGTCATTGAGAAAGCGAGAGAAAGAGGAGATCCTCAACGGGATAGCAATGGCTTTAGCCGCGATCAACGCCTTGATATCCAAGGTAAATCCGACATCGGATGTCTTCGACTCGGCTCGCTGGACACAGAAATACCTGACTAAGCTGGCAGAAGAAGTGGAGCGTTGTTGATGGCCTATCGCGGTGACGACACAACGGGCTTTCAAAGCCCTGCCCAAGATCACATCGAGCAGGTGGTCGACCTTGCCCAGATCCTCGATCTGCGAAGGCCTGGAATTTATGCCGTGCGGGTGGACGGGAACGAATGCCGCGCACGGGGCATTCATCACCGCGACATCCTCATCGTGAATGCAGCGGAGGAGCCAAAAGCGGGGAAGGTTTGCGTGGCCTTTCTCCATGGTGATGTAATTCTTGCCGTGCTCTCACGCGATGACGGTGGAGGCTGGCTTCTCTCTTCGGACCGATCCCCGCCCTGCCCCGTGAATGATGAAGTCGAGATATGGGCGATAATCACCGCGCTGGTGAGAACAGAGGTATGAGTGTTTGGCCTTATCGACGGGAACAGCTTTTATTGCGAGTGCGAGCGTGCCTTCGACCCCAAGCTGCGCGGCAAGCCGCTTGTCGTCCTTTCCAACAATGACGGATGCGCAATCTCGCGAACACGGGAGGCAAAGGATTTGGGGGTCAGAATGGGCGACCCCTACCATCTGGTCGCCAAGCGCCCTGAACTGAAACCGGTCATTTGGAAGAGCTCGAATTACGCGCTCTATGGTGATATGAGCCGCCGCATGTACGAGGTGCTTTGCGAGATGGTGCCTCAGGTCGAGCCCTACAGCATTGACGAGATGTTTCTGGACTTGCGCGGGATGCCGTGGGACTTGGTCAAGCTCGCCACGGAAATACGTGCTGCCGTCCGTCAAATCGCCAAGATCCCGACCTGTGTCGGCATCGGCCCAACCAAGACGCTGGCCAAGCTCGCCAACAAGGTAGCGAAAGGCGAGAGACATGGAAGCGGTATTTGTGATTTTTCCACGCCTGAGGCAAGGTCGGCGAAATTTCCCCAGATCCCCTTGGGTGATGTCTGGGGCATGGGTGGAGCCTCTGTTGAAAAACTCGCAAAGGGTGGCATCCGCTCGGTCGCGGACTTTGTCGCGTTGCCGCTGGATGAGGTACGCAAAACGTTGACTGTGACCGGCCTGCGCACGCATGCCGAACTGCGCGGCCTTTCCTGCTACCCGTTTTCTCTCAACGCCCCGACAAGGCAGACAATCGCCTGCACCCGCAGCTTTGGCCGGATGATCACGGAATGGGAGGAAATGCGTCAGGCCGTGGTCACCTACGTCAGCCGCGCTGCTGAAAAACTGCGCCGTCATGGTTTGCGGGCGTCTGCCATGCAGGTGTTCATGCATACCAACTTGTTCAACAAAGACCCCCGCTACAGCAACCAGGTGACGGTTGCCATCGAGCCCGCCAGTGACACCTTCGCCCTGATTGGTGCAGCTACACGCGCGGCCCAGTCAATGTGGCGAAAGGGTTACCGCTATCAGAAAGCTGGCATTGTCTTGATTGACCTATACCAGCCACAGGATATGCCGGTTCAGGATATGTTCGCCAGCCGAGATCCCGTCAAATCCAAGGCAATCATGGCCGCGCTGGACGCCGTCAACGCGCGTTTCGGTCGGGGCACTCTTCAGGCCGGTATCATTGGGAAGACGGCCACTTGGGGGATGCGAAGGGCAAATCTTTCGCCCTGTTACACGACACGCCTGGATGATCTCCTACAGGTGAACTCTGGGCCTCTGAGGAGTACGGACGAACCCCACCTTATACCGTAATCTCTGCTTGCTCATACCAAGGGATTTCCACCTTTTCAGCCGCAACATAGACATCCTCTTCCCTTTTCAGGGGTTTGTCTGTTGTCCGGATGGTATCATCTCCGCAACGTTGCGAAATATCCGCAACGGCAGAACCTGTTGAACTGCCTGCGATTTCGCCGCACGGTTGCCCTGTGGCGGATTTGTCGGGCGGCAATGGCAGATAACGCTCAAACACATCGTCAAACCACTTGCGCATGTAACCCTTTGGCGTGGAGTGCCCGATACGGATTGTTTCTGATTTGATCCCGTATTCCCCGAGACGCTTGGCGAGTTGCCGGGGTGTCATTGGCTTCCCACGATTAAATGTCTGCCACGGTTTAAGGTCATCGGCATTGAGCTCCTGAAGGAGGTCAGCAGTAGAAAAGCGGTCTGCCGTCTTGCGCGATGTCGTGAAAATATCACGGATGTCCATCAGCAACTCAGACGAGAGTGAGACTGCCTCGTTATCGCCTGCAGAAAGACGAAGAGCCGCGCTACGCGCCCGTATCGCCCACTCACCCCCGGCGTAATCCGCGATGGCGAGCAACGGCTCCCAGTTGTCCTGTGCACGATCATGTAATTCCTGTGGCAAAGCTGGGCGGGCATTTTCAATATGATTACCAGCGTCAAGCGCGAACCTTGCCAACTTGGCAGTCAGGGTGACGAACAAAGCTTTCTCGGCATGACGCAACCGCTCAACCTTCTCCAAAGGGAGCTTGCGACGAAGTTCGAGGATAATCCCCCGGTCCATAAGCGTATCAGCAAGGGTCCCAATGCCACTGATCGCTTTCGCGCCCCAAGTACTGAAGCGCTTGGTTTCGTGGTTGTCTCCGACAAGCCTGACGATAAATGCCCCTTGACGTGTATGACCCGAGTTGAGGACACCTCGCGCTTCTTCGTTGTCCTTCAAAAATGTGTCTGCCTCATCGATCAGCAGAGTCGGACCGTAGGCCTCGATAGTCCGGAAGATGGCTGCCGGAGAAATGTTGGATGCCACAAGTGGGCGGTAGGAAAGCCGTCCGATGAGATCAAGGAACTGTGATTTGCCACAGCGCTTTTCGGGCGCGGTAATGATGGCGAGGGGAGCGACTTGGATGTTTTTGATAAACCAAGTCATGGTGGTCCAGAGAGTTGCAGCGATAGCCGTTTCCTCCGGACAGATGATGAAACGGCGGATTACCTCGAAGATTTCATCAAGCAGGATCGCGGCGTCGACTGGCTCTGCGAAAGGGGTTACGTCATTGAACATGCTGGAGGCATCTTCACCTTTGTGACTTACGCGTCGGGCCGCGACAACCGCGTCATCTAGGACCTTGACACGGACATTCAGTTGCTTGGCTTCGTTTTCACGAACCGTTTCGTATTCAAGTGGCGGAAGTGCAGCGAGCCGCTGAACGGTGGTCTGGGTTGAGCCGCTGTGTTCAGCCAGCTTCTGGATGTTTTCAATCATTAAATCCCCCGGCGGGCCAGCTCGCGGCCAGCGATGGAGTTGACTACTTTGGCGACTTCTTCCTGCCCCAGCGGCGGCCTGCAGCGAGAATCATTCCACGCTATACAGATTTCCAGCGCGAGGTGCGGATCAATGTGCGCGCGAAGGAGTTTCCCCGCGAGACGTGTGATGGCATCGTTGCGGCTGCCTTCTCTCACGCCTTTGAGAAGGTCAAGCCAATCGGAAGGCGACGTAGCCTTGTACGTCTCGTGAGGGCGCCAAATCAGCGTGAGGAGCCAGTCGGGAGCCGGTGCAGGACTTTGTGCAGAATCAACAGACCAAAAATAGGCTTTGCCCGATTCATGATTTGACGGCGGGACGACGACGTAACCTCCGTTCCCCCGCACATCCAGCCCAGGGCCGAGACGACCCGCGCTATTGCAAATGTCAGCTGTAGTAGGCCACTGGAAAAACAAATGGCGGCCGCCCCCGCCCGTGATGGATTCTGCTGTCGGTGGCAGGCGCTCATGCTGGCTTTCCAGCATGTCCAAACTGGCTTCACCTTCTTCCCCGTCAACATCGAGAACAAAAACACCGGAACATGCCCCTGTGACAAGGCCGATGTTAGCTTGGGGCCAGCGTGACCACCATGCGCTGATCGTCTCGGGATCTATGGACGCGTCCTTGTGACCGCGTGGCGTGAGGGGGATTTTTCCATGCGGACGAAGTGGGAACACGGCTTTGCCACGATGGGCGTATTTCAATGCTGCCTTGATCACGGGACCAAATTCCTTGCCTGCCATTTTATCATACCGATAGCAGCGTCGACATCCTTCGCCGAAAACAGCATGTTCACCACCAGACAAAGAACCTCTCCCCTTCCATGGCTATAAATGATGTCAAAGTCTTTTTCCCAGCAGATCTCGCCCTCAGGACGGGCATACCAACCCCCGGGCTCATCATAGGAGTCAGCGTGCCGCTTGATAACGACGGGAATTTCGTGGATAAGCCCCGCTTCGACAGTTGCCTTCACATCTTCGAGAGCTTCAAACACCGCATCCCCACCTTGCCCTGCTAGGGTATGACAATCAGAACGAAAAGAATCGCCAAGGTGACTCCGCTTATTCATGTTCGTCGCCCTCCGCGACTGGGTGCGTCGGGTTGTAAGTGGGCAACGAAGAAATGAATTTGTCGATCTCAGAGCGCGGAATACGTGTGCTTTTGCCGACTTTAACAGCACGCAGTCGCTTCGATTTTAAAAATGAATACAGGGCGGTCCGACCGCACGACAATGCGGCAGCCGCTGCAGGAATCGTCAGCAGAATCTCCATCTTTTTTCTCCTTGTTCAGGCGGGCAGCAGAGGATTCGCTGACGGCCGATAAGGTGAAGATATGAGGTCGTGGGGATTACTGCACATGGGTTACGTTACGATTTTTCCTTACGCGCAACCAAGCGACTGGACTGCCTGCCATAAATGGCATCAAGGATAGTCTCGCGTGATAACGGCTTTCCAATTTTTTTGAGAAGGAAATCACAAAAATCAACACACGTCCCCGAGGGCTCGCCGGTGATACGGCAACGACTTGCGCTCGGTTTGATGCTGATGAAAATCCTGTGCGTGTTTACGAGCCTATCGTGAATTAACCATTTCTCTGCCGTTAGTCTTTCGTCATACATGGTACTGAGCTTCGGAATTTCATCATAACGACCCTCTTTTAAGTCTTGAGCGATCTTGTCATACAGAGTTAATAAAATTTTCAAATCAGCTGCCCTCTCCTGAAGAATTGATAATCCGCCTGTACAGACGCCAAAGCCGTGGTGGCGAACGGGTAAATGTGCCTCAATGTCCGGGCTGAGCACCCAAGGCCTATAACCGCGAGAACCTTCCCCCCCACCCCCTCCCATGAGACCCAAGTCGCAGCACATGACGGTAGAGGTGCGAAAATCCTCATCCTCGAGAATGGAGGCAACCAGTTTTAATTTCTTTCGTAGTCTGTTAACGTCATCCTTATACTTCTTCACCACGTACTGATTTTTTGACCGCATAAACGTAACACTACATGCAGTGTAATAATCAGCGACATCGCGATTCAATTGTGAAGCCAAGGCGGGCGCGTCGGGCTCCAGCCATTTTTCAAGCGGAATAATTTTTGAGAATTCTATGACATCATCGACGGTGATGTAGGCAGCCTGAGGGAAACCATTTTTGTCGTTCATCGTTTTGACCCGAAAAATGATATGCGAACAGGCCTTTCCCGCACGCTGAGGGCTATGAATTACCCAACTCAGGTACGCAAGGTCGAGTGGCAATATAGCCCATTTTGCTTGTGTACTATTAGCTGCAATAACATCAAGATATAGTAGGGTGGCGAGAAAAACGTGCATTTGCACAGTTGGTTATCAAAACTCGTTTTCGATGCCAAGCCACGAATCAGCCTAAAAAATCAGATTTATGGCGGCAGTCCGCTCGCTCTCTCCGTCCTAAATTATCGAATGACCGAAATGAAAATCGCGCAGCCCTGTCCATGATTCACTACTTGTAATAGCGGCTCCGCAATGTGACTGAAGACTGTCTCGCTGCTCGACCTGCTTCGCTGTCAAAATAAAAAAACGGACGCCTCTCGCCGAAGTTTAACCGTATAGATAACGCTGGAAGCCCGTAAACGCGCGCCCGATCTCCTCGGGGTCACCGAGGTCCGCAATTGCATCCGCGATGGAGTCATGATACTTGAGGCGCAATAGGGGCGTCAGCTTCTCCCTTGCCAGCTCGTCCACGCCGACAGTCACATAATGGGCTAGGACGAAATCGAGGAACCCCTTCTGCTTT
>DASPMW010000058.1:0-2367 GCA_035626855.1 Patescibacteria group bacterium | reverse complement strand
GAAGTTGCCGACATCAATCGTGCCGACATCGATATTGCCCGCGGCGTCATTGAAAGTATCGCCGAGGCCGAGGCTCGACAGATCGCTGTCCGACAGGGACGGCGAAAGGTTATCGAGATCGAGGTTGGCCCCGGCGGCGATGTCATCCGGTATGCCAAGGGTATCGTTGAGCACGCTGGGATCGACGCTGTCGACCGCCGGGATGCTGTCGACGGGAAGAGGGTCTGCACCCGGCGTGAACAGGTCCTGCCCTGCCGGCACGCCGGCGTCCGTCGCGACCGGGCTGCTGCTGTCGCCCGCAGCCGCGGCGGCGCTCGCTGCATGGTCGTGGGAATGGTGGGAATGACCCAGCATATCAGCGATCATGAAGCCCATATAGAAATCGAGCGGGCTGTTGTTGGTGTAAACCACCGTGGGCGGCGCCGAATAGGTGTCGATGCGCTTCGACGCCTTGGTGATCTCCTGGGCTTTGTGGTTTGCAAGCACCTGTTGCGCCTTGAATGCCTTCTCGGTCTTTTCAAGGTCAACCTTGACGTCGTGATAGGGCTTTCGGCTCGCGCCCTGGCGGATTTTATACATATGCTTGTCGAGCTTTTCGGTCGCGCTTTTCAGGCCCTTGATGCTTGCGCGGGCGCCCGCCTCCAGCTTGTCGAAGCCTTCCAGCTTCGCCCGCAGCTCGACGGCGGATGCCGGGAAAACATCCTTCAGTTCGGTGGCGACCTTGTTGAAAAAGTCGCGGTCTTCGAGGAGGCCGACGACCTGCAGCTTCAGCCCTTCTGCGATCGCCTGCTCGGTGTAGACGCCTTCGGCAACCGCGGACATTTCCTTGAGCGGCACCTCGAATTTCTTGCGCTCGACGGCGAGGTCGGCGGTCAATTTCTGCGCTGCCGGCAACGCCTCTTTGTCCACTTTCAACTGCTTTTGCAGCGACACGATGTCCTGCCCCTGCTCCTTCAGTTCCTTGATGACGGCGCGGCCGCGGCGGTAGTGTCCATTGACCAGCCATGACCACGCATGGGCGATGCCGGTTTTGGAGGAGAAGTAATCGATCGATCCCGCTTCAAGCTTCGCCGCACCCTCCTTGGCGGTGCTGTTGAATGCCTCGACGGGCCGCAGGGACCGCGTGGCGTCGGAGATCGAGTCACCCAGCTTCTGTTCCGCTTCCTCCGCCTTGTTAATCTGCTTTTGGATGCTTCGGACCTTGTCCGCCACCGCATCAATCTCGCCATGCGTGGCGGTGAGCCCGTTCAGGCGGATTTCCGCTTCGCGGCTTGCGGTCATGCTGTCCTTGAAGTTTTGGACGAAATCGAAGGAGTCGTTGAGCGCGGTTTTCAGCTTGCCGAGATTTTCTTCATCAAGGGAGGGCCAGAACAATGCCGATGCAAAACGCTCGATGGCCGTATCGTAAGTCTTTTCCGTCACGCCGCGCTTGCCCTGGATATCGCGGATCGATTCCTCCAGTTTGCGGACGGAGGAGTTGTTGTCGTTGATAAGTTTTTCGAAGGTATCGCGGACTTGCCGGAGTTGTGCCATGTCTTCACCCTGCCGTATAATTATGGATTACGGCATGAAAGTACCACAGACCCCTTCGACTGTCAAAACATTACGGAAAGTAAAAGGGAAAAGTTACAACTTCATTCCAGCGGGACGCCGAGCCAGCGAAACGGAAACCGCCGGTGGTTGCTGCTTGGCGATTGGGGCGGCGGAGCCGGTGATAGACGGGTGTGACATATTCGGTTTTGGGTAATTTCCCTGCTTAATCTCTTCGTACCTGCCGTGAAGGAAATTCAGTTTAGAGGCCTGCCACTGGTTAAAATCGGCCGTGCGGTAAAGAGGATCGTCGAGAGACCTGCCACCCGGCGCTTTCAGGTAATTCTGCGGCGCGATATCCCCAAGCTTTTCGATATCCTTCGGCTTCAAGGGCTCGAACGGCAACCCGGCGCGGTGCAACTCCTCGAAATCGGTTGGGCTCGGTAGGTTATTGGTCGCCTGATTGTTGTAGATCATGGGGGTCGTGATACCGAACCTGTTTTTGGCGGAAAACCACGCATCGAAGGCCGCGCGCTTTGCCGTTCCATTTTCGACCGATTTCGGGTCGCCGGCCGCTTTGTCTGCATATGCTTTGGCGACCTGGCCGCGCCAGTGCCCGTCCTTTTCCAGCGCTTTCCAGGCGGCAGGCTTGCCTGCCTCTTTCAATTTCCAGCTGATATCTGTCGCTGTCGCCTGCGCATCTGCTTCCATCGCCCGCTCGTACCACATCTGTTCGACCGGCGACGGCACCTTGTCGCTTACCGATTTCATCACGCCGGCCTTCAACTGCCGTTCGTGGTGGAGCTCGTGGATCAGCGTGGTCAGCATCTGCCCAGG
>DASPMW010000057.1:0-8840 GCA_035626855.1 Patescibacteria group bacterium | reverse complement strand
GCGTCTTGATACTGTCGCGCGCTTCGGCGTTGATTTCGGCGAAGCTCAGGTCTTCAAGCTCCTCCTTGATCTTGTGGATGCCGATGCGCTCCGCCAACGGCGCGTAAATCTCGATCGTCTCGACCGCGATGCGCTTGCGCTTCTCGGGCTTCGGGATATGGAACAGGGTGCGCATGTTGTGCAGCCGGTCGGAAAGCTTGACCAGCAGCACGCGGATATCTTCGGACATCGCGAGCACGAGCTTGCGGAAGTTTTCCGCCTGCTTTTCCTGCGCGGACTGGAACTCGATCTTCGAGAGTTTCGTCACGCCGTCCACGAGCTTGGCAATTTCTTCGCCGAACAGCTTCTGGATCTCGTCGAGGGTCGCGTCGGTATCCTCGACCGTGTCGTGCAGGAGCGCCGTGCAGACGGAAGCGGAGTCCATCTTCATCTCGGTCAGGATGCCAGCAACCTCGAGCGGATGGGAGAAATAGGGGTCGCCGGAGGCGCGCGTCTGGGAGCCATGCATCTTCATCGCATAGACATAGGCCCGGTTGACGATGTCTTCGTCCATCCCGGGATCATAGGCCTTGATCATTTCGATGAGTTCGTACTGGCGTATCAATTCATCACCCTGCAAGGCAGCAAAAAGCCGCCTAAACTATGAATTATAGGCGGCTTTTTAAAATATAACAGGGCTTTGGCGATCAGACGCTGTCGTCCTCGGGGCCGAGGTCGTCGCCGCCCGTGCCAAAACCGCCTGCAGCGCCCTCGATGTCTTCGAGCGCATCTTCGGCGATGAGGTTTTCATCGTCATCAGCTTCGGACTCGCCGGTTGCGCCCTCTTCGGCTTCTTCAACGGCTTCCTGCATGCCCGCGCCTTCGATCTCGCCTTCAGCCGCCTGGTTCGCGACCTGCGCCCATTCGGATTCGCCTTCCATGACGTCGATCACGTCTTCATCTTCTTCCTCGACCTCGATTACCTTCTGGTGGTTCTTGATGAGGCTTTCGCGCAGGTTGTCGAGCGAGATTTCGGTATCCGCGATTTCACGGAGCGAGATGACGGGGTTTTTGTCATTGTCGCGATCGACCATCAGCGCCGCGCCGGCATTGATCTCCCGCGCGCGCTGGCTGGAGACGAGCACGAGCTCGAAGCGGTTCGGAACTTTGAGGATGCAGTCTTCGACTGTAACGCGCGCCATGTGATCTAACCTTTAAAATAACCTGCAAAACAGGGGTTTGTTATAAAACTGCCGATGTTTATTTGCAACTATATTCGCGGCGCGCGCGTTAACAGCTGCTCGTCGCGCCCCGGATTTGATTTTTAATAAAACAGCTTGACTAAGTCAACCAAATTACACTATAACGGGCACGACCGACGCGCCGCCTTTTCGTCCTTGGTGGCCGTTTTCATATCGGTTGGGGGCTTAGGGGACGATCCTTGACAAAGGCAAATTTCGGGTTTACAAAACCCGCCTACGCGAATTCGGAGCAAAATCTTGAAAAACAATAAT
The DNA here is from genome assembly GCA_035626855.1 of Patescibacteria group bacterium. Classification (GTDB taxonomy): domain Bacteria; phylum Pseudomonadota; class Alphaproteobacteria; order Micavibrionales; family UBA2020; genus JAPWJZ01. The sequence goes on along the minus strand of DASPMW010000057.1, from coordinate 7,347 downwards.
AATTCCCAAAATTTCAACTTCTTCTACAAAGAAGAAAAGCTGGCTGTTTTTATTGACGGCGCCAACCTTTATGCCGCCGCGAAAAGCCTGACTTTCGATATTGACTACAAGCGCTTGCTGAACTTCATCTCCGCGCAGAGCCGTCTTGTCCGCGCCTTCTATTACACCGCGCTTATGGAAGACCAGGAATACTCGCCGATCCGTCCGCTGATCGACTGGCTGGATTACAACGGCTACACCATGGTGACCAAGCCCGCGAAGGAATTCACGGACGCGACCGGCCGCCGCAAGGTCAAAGGCAACATGGATATCGAGCTCGCCATCGACATGATGGAGCTCGCGGACCATGTCGACCATATCGTGCTGTTCTCCGGCGACGGCGATTTCCGCCGCCTGCTGGAATCGGTGCAGCGCAAGGGCGTCCGCACGACGGTGGTCTCGACCATCCGCACCTCTCCCCCGATGGTCGCGGACGAGCTGCGCCGCCAGGCCGATCATTTCGTCGATCTCGTGGACCTGATGGCGCATATCGAGCGCGCGGCGAGCGACCGCCCTGTTGCGGCCCCGGCAGCTGCGCCGACCGCCAACCAGGAAGTGCTCGGCGAAGCGACGGTGACGAGCAAGATCCGCGCTTAAACTGTTTTATTTTGCTATGCGAAAAAGGCCGCCAGGTAACTGGCGGCCTTTTTCCGCGCGCAGCGCCACCGATCAGGTGTTGTTCTTTTGCGTCGCGGCGGTCGTGAGGCCCGTGATGACGTTGTTGATCGGGTCGAGGAGCGTTTCGGCCTCCTTCATCACCTTCTGCACAAGCTTGACGGCGGTTTCGAGCGGCACGGTGGGCTCGAGGTTGATATATTCCTGGTCCTTGGGCATGGCGGAATAGAGCTTCGAGATTTGGCCCGCCAGCTTGATGTCGAGCAGGGAGAGCTTGTTGACGTTCGCCTCGAACACCGCGCGGCCGAAGGTCGGATGCTTCTGCACGATATCCCCGCCCTGCTGGTATTTCGGCACTTCATTTGCATCCTGAAGGCCGCGCAGCATATCGCCGTAGATGACGAGGAACGCCTCGATCTTGTTCTTGTTCTCCATAAGCTCGCCTTCAAGCGTGGAGACGAGCACATGGCGCTCGCGGCTTTGCAGCATCGCTTCCTTGCGGCTCGTCTGCTCGGCCTCTTTCTCCTGGAGCGAAGCCATGCGGCGCAGCCAGTACCACATCACGAAACCGACGATCAGTAGGCCGCCGAAGGGCCCGAAAATAAGCGCGAGCGGCAGCAGCACGGAGATGTAAGGCTCCAGCCAGCGCGGCAGCCCCTTCGCATCCGTCTGGTTCATATCGTCCTTCACAAGCGCCCAGACGCCGCGGCCGGCGACGCGCGCCGATTCCTGTTCCTTCTCATAGGCGGTCGCGAAGACAGTGTTATAGGTCTGGCGGCGATCGACGACGACAAACCCCTTGCGCAACAGCTCGAGCGCCAGGTCTTCATTGCCCGCGGTCGAGCAGCGCGCGATCATCTCTGCGATGGTGCCGCCCATGATCCGGCAGTTAACCTGCTGCTCCTGGATGAGGCTGTCCATGAGGTCGAGCGCCTTAAGCTCGAGCGGCGTTTCCGCCGTCTGCGCGGGCTTGATGCCCCAGAGCCGGATCGTGCCGCCCTCTGCCCGCAGGGTCATCGGGTCGACGGCGCGCATCGGCCGCGTCACGCGCTCCGGCAGACGGTTGAGCGAGGGGGAGGCGATTGGCTGCACGGCATCCGGCACGTCGTCAGGAATAGCGGAGGCCGGCGGCGCGGTAGGCGCCGCTGCCGGTGCGCCCATCGGGGGACGCGGCGCCTGCGCCTGGGGCTGCGCGTCGGCGATTCCCGGGAATGCGATCAGTGCCAGCAGCAAAATGACGTAGTGCATTGTGGTCATCCTTAAAAAATTCCATCTCATCATAGTACCCGCGCAGGCGTCGTGACAAACCTTTCGCGTCACCATCGCCTTATGCAAACCTATCTGGTGCCGCTCGGCTGCGGGAACATGGGATACAGCCAGCCGACTAGTTGCTGTGGGTTACGGGTCTGGATCCAGACCCGGCCAGGGCCTTGGAAGCGGCAGCCCAGCCCCTCGCCAGACGTCATGGACGAAATCCATCCCGCGCCGCCCTTTACGATTTCATAGGGCATGTGCGAATCCCATGCGACGAGGTGGCCGTTATCGATATGCACCACTTCCCCTTCGCGCAGCACCATTGGATAGATCGAGCCATAGGTGGAGAGGAACACGGTACCCTCGCCGCCGATCTTCACGATGAAAAATCCTTGGCCGGACATCATTCCCTTGAACAGGCCCTGCACCTTGGTCGATACCTCGATGCCGGGCGTTGCAGCAAGATAGCCGCCTTTTTGCACGGAGAGCTGCTCGCCCTGGCGCAGGTCGATGGTCGCGATTTCGCCCGGCGTGCCGGCGGCCAGCAGCGCCCAGCCCGGGCCGCCTTGCGCTTCCAGCTGCTGCATGAAAAAGCTTTCCCCGGAAAAGAGGCGGCCGAGCGCCTTGCCGATGCCGCCATCCGCCTTGCCCGTCAGGCGGATATTTGTCGACATCGCGACCATCGCCCCGGATTCTGCCTTGATGTTTTCACCTTCGCCGAACGTCACACGCAGCAGCGGGAAGGCGCTATCGCCCATAATTTCGCATTTCATGAAATAACTCCCCCGAGTAAGCCGAAATCAATATGCAGTCTTGTCCATCTTCTTCATCCAGTTGTCGAAGACGATGCGCGCTTCGTCGCGCAGCAGGCGGAAAACGGGCAGCGAGCGCTTGTTTTCCGGCAGCGCAACCTCGCGGTAGAGGAAAGCATCGTCAAAGCCGATTTTCTCTGCGTCCTCACGCATATTCGCGTAAAAGATTTTGTCGATGCGCGCCCAGTAAATCGCGGCAAGGCACATCGGGCAGGGCTCGCAGCTGGTATAGATGTCGCAGCCTTCCAGCTTGAAATCCTTGATTGCCGCGGTCGCGTTGCGGATCGCGACCATTTCGGCATGCGCCGTCGGGTCGTTCGTCGAGGTGACGCAGTTCCAGCCCTCGCCGATGATCTTGCCGCCCTTCACGATGACCGCGCCAAAGGGGCCGCCGCAGTTTTCTTCCATTTTCTGCTGGCTGAGGTCGATTGCGCGACGCATGAAGGTCATGCGCTGCTGCTCGCGCTCGCGCTCGAGATCGCTCTTGCCGGCATCAGCCAGGGCCGCCGCATCGCGCGTTTTCATCAGCTGCGCTTCGATGTCGTTCAGCAGCTGGTCGGGCTTGACGGGTTTGTGGAAAAAGCTGAGGCGCGGCAGGTCGAATTTCGCGCGCAGGCTTTCTTCCTCTGCCGCATCGATCAGCGCGATCAGCGGCAGCTGCGCATGGTCGCGCTTCATCTTGCGCACGAAGCCTTCTTCATCGGTCGTATCCTGATCGACGTCGAGCACGACAAGGTCGGGATGTTTCGTCAGCAGCTCGACGCCCTTGTCCGCCGTCGACGCCTCCAGGACCGTGAAGCCGCTTTTCGAGAGAATGCCGGAGACGAGCCGGCGCATGATCTCGCTCGGCTCCACGACGAGGATCTGCCCTTTGGATGAATCCATGTTATTTCACATGCTCGTGTTCGCGTTCGGGCTCGGGGTTTTTGCCGGGCTTCGCAGGGGGATAGTCGAAACTCAGCTTGTCATCCTTGACCGCGATGCGCACCGCGCCGCCCTTGGCGAGGCGGCCGAACAGCAGCTCGTCCGCGAGCGGCTTCTTGACATGCTCCTGGATAACGCGGCCAAGCGGACGCGCGCCCATCGCCGGGTCGTAGCCTTTCTTGCCAAGCCAGGCGCGCGCTTCGGCGGTCAGCTCGATCGTGACGCCGCGGTCGCCCAGCTGCGCCTCCAGCTGCATGATGAATTTGTCCACCACACGGCCGATGGTCGCCGGGGAAAGCGGCTTGAAGGGGATCACGGCATCGAGGCGGTTGCGGAATTCCGGCGTGAAAGTGCGGTTGATCGCTTCCTCGTCGTCACCCTCGCGGGTCACGCGCTCGAAGCCCATCGTCGCTTTTGCAAGATCCGATGCGCCCGCGTTCGTGGTCATGATGAGGATGATATTGCGGCAGTCGATCGTTTTACCGTTATTGTCGGTCAGCTTGCCGTAGTCCATCACCTGCAGCAGGATGTTGAACAGGTCGGGATGCGCCTTTTCGATTTCGTCGAGGAGCACGACGGAATGCGGATGCTGGTCGATCTTGTCGGTCAGCAAACCGCCCTGGTCGAAGCCGACATAGCCGGGCGGCGCGCCGATCAGGCGCGACACAGAATGGCGCTCCATATATTCCGACATATCAAATCGCATCAGCTCGACGCCGAGCGATTTCGCCAGCTGGCGCGCGACTTCGGTCTTGCCGACGCCCGTCGGGCCCGAGAACAGGTAGGAGCCGATCGGCTTTTCCGGTTCGCGCAGGCCCGCGCGGCTGAGCTTGATTGCGGAGGTCAGCGCCTCGATCGCCTGGTCCTGCCCGAAGACGAGCGTGCGCAGATCGCGCTCCAGATTGGCGAGGGCTTCCTTGTCGTCCTTGCTCACCGTCTTTGGCGGGATGCGCGCGATTTTCGCGACCGTCGCCTCGACATCGGCGAGCGTGATTGTTTTCTTGCGTTTCTCGGCGGGGAGCAGCATCTGCGCAGCGCCTGCCTCGTCGATCACGTCGATCGCCTTGTCGGGCAGCTTGCGGTCGCCGATGTAGCGCGCGGACAGCTCGACAGCCGCGCGGATGGCTTCCTCGGAATAGCTGACCTTGTGGTGTTCTTCGTAATAGGGCTTGAGGCCCTTCAGGATGCGCACCGCATCGTCGATCGAAGGCTCATGCACGTCGATCTTCTGGAAGCGGCGGACCAGCGCGCGGTCTTTCTCGAAATGGTTACGGTATTCCTTGTAGGTCGTCGAGCCGATGCAGCGCAGCGTGCCAGAGGACAACGACGGCTTCAGCAGGTTGGATGCGTCCATCGCCCCGCCCGAGGTCGCGCCTGCGCCAATGACGGTATGGATTTCGTCGATGAAAAGGATCGAGCCTTCGATGGCCTGCAGCTCGGTGATAACCGCCTTGATGCGCTCCTCGAAATCCCCGCGGTAGCGGGTACCGGCGAGCAACGAGCCCATGTCGAGCGCGTAGATTGTGCAGTGCTTCAGCACCTCGGGAACGTCGTTCTCTGTGATGCGCCGCGCGAGGCCTTCTGCGATGGCTGTCTTGCCAACGCCGGGATCGCCGACATAGAGCGGGTTATTTTTGGAGCGGCGGCAGAGCACCTGGATGGTGCGGTCGACTTCGCTCTCGCGGCCGATCAGCGGATCGATCTTCCCGTTAATCGCCTTGTTGTTCAGGTTGACGCAATATGCGTCGAGCGCTTCGCGCCCCTTCTTGATGACGTTTTCTTCCTGCGCGTCGTCGTTCGCGCCGTGAACGGCGCGGTTTTCCGACTGGCCGGGCACCTTCGCGATGCCGTGGGAGATATAATTGACGGCATCAAAGCGCGTCATTTCCTGTTCCTGCAGGAAGAACACGGCATTGCTCTCGCGCTCGGAGAAGAGGGCGACCAACACATTCGCGCCAGTCACTTCCTCGCGGCCCGAAGACTGGACATGGATCGCAGCGCGCTGCAGCACGCGCTGGAAGCTCGAGGTCGGCTTGGCTTCTTCCGACGCGGGGTGGACGAGGTTCTGCAGCTCGGTATCGATGTAATGGGACACTTCCTGCTTCAGCAGGTCGAGATCGATGCCGCAGGCGCGCATGACGGCGACGGCGTCCTGGTCGTCAGTCAGGGCGAGCAGCAAATGCTCAAGGGTCGCGAATTCATGGTGGCGCGCATTGGCATGGGCAAGCGCGCGATGCAGGGTCTGTTCGAGTTGGCGTGACAGCATATGTCTTCCCCCTTATTCCTTTTTTTTCCGCGACGTTAACCGTCACTCTTTTTCCATCGTGCATTGCAGTGGATGTTCGTTCTTGCGGGCGTAGTCCATAACGAGGTTCACCTTGGTTTCCGCCACTTCATAAGTATAGGTCCCGCAGACGCCGACGCCACGGCGATGGACCTGAAGCATTATTTCCGTCGCTTCCTGCTTATTCTTGCTGAAAAACTTTTCTAAAACATGAACGACGAAATCCATGGGCGTGAAGTCGTCATTTAACAGAAGCACCCGGTACATGGAGGGTTTCTTGGTCTTCGCCCGCGTGCGCGTCAGCAGGCCGACATCGGTCCGCCCCGGGCGGCCGTTGTCCCGCTCGTCATCATTGCCTGCATTCATATAGGTTAACGGTTGAACCACACCACACCACGTTTTTGACCTTTGAAATATAGTATATCGGCAAAACGATGGGTACCCCCCGAAAAAACCCTTGCCAGCCGCCGAAGCTTCCCATAAAGTCGGAAAATTATCAGAAAATACGGGTAATAAAATAACCCGGCGACCTATTGTAATACGAGGCTTGAAACGGATGAAACCTGGCAAGCTCATAAAGAACAGATTTTTGCGTGGCGCTGTGCTGGCGCTGGCCTTCAATGCTGCGGCTGCCGGCAGCGTCATGGCGCAAAAGAAACCCGCGGAGCCCGCGCGGCCCGACAGGTATGCGGCGATCGTCGTCGATGCCAATTCCGGCAAGGTGCTGTTCGAGCACGACGCGTCTCAAAAACTTTACCCGGCTTCAACTGCCAAGATGATGACCGCTTACATCGTCTTCGACGCGCTGCAGCGCGGCACGCTGAAAACTGACCAGATCCTGACCGTTTCGCGCAACGCGGCGATGCAGCCCCGCACCAACCTCGCCATGATGTCGTCGTCGAAGGACCGTAAAGGCCGTGTCTCGCTGCGCCAGAACACGACCAAAATCACAGTGGAAAACGCCATCCGCGGCATGCTGACGCATTCCGCAAATGATGCGGCGGTTGTGTTAGCGGAGGCGATCGGCGGCTCGGAGGCCGGCTTTGCCGAGATGATGAACGCGGCGGCCGCGCGGCTCGGCATGAAAGACACGCATTACACCAACCCGAACGGCCTGCCGGACACGCGCCAGAAAACGACCGTCGAGGATCTTGCCCTTCTGAATCGCGCGCTGTTGCGGGAATTCCCGCATTACCTGCCTTATTTCCGCACCGAAAGCTTCACCTTCAACAACCACACCTATAACAATACGAACAAGCTGCTGGGCGCTTATCCCGGTCTCGATATGGGCAAAACGGGGTATATCGGCGCGGCTGGATGGAACCTCGCGGCCTCCGCCAAGCAAGGCGACGAGCGCGTGATCGGCATCGTTTTCGGCGCGCGCACCCCAGCGGAGCGCAAGACGGATATGGAGCACCT
>DASPMW010000056.1:0-5528 GCA_035626855.1 Patescibacteria group bacterium | reverse complement strand
ATTACCAAGGCTACGCCAAGACCGATACCTATATGAAGAAAAAGGACAGCAAGCTGAAGCGCAGCCTCGGCCGCGCGAAGCGCATCCTGTCCGAAAAGCCGCCGGGCAGGAAATTCCTCGATATCGGCTGCAGCGTCGGCTTCATGACCGAAGCCGCGCGCCGCGCAGGCTGCGAGGCCTATGGCATCGATATCGACGACCAGGCGGTCGGCATCGCCAAAGAAACATTTAAAGACTGCAAATTCGAAACCATCGACATCGCTGACCTTGCAAAGCGCGGCGATAAATTCGATATGGTTTATATGTCCGAGGTTATTGAACACGTGCCGGATCCCGACGGCTTCATGGCGGCTGTCGCGGCGGTGATGAACAAGGACGCAGTGCTCTACCTGACGGCCCCGGACGGCGCGCATTTCGGCGTGCCGCGTGATTTTGCCTCATGGGGCATGGTCTGCCCGCCGCAGCACCTGACCTATTTCTCGCGCAAGGGTTTGAAGACGATGCTCGCGCGTCATGGACTTACGGTGAAGAAATTCCAGTTCGCCTTCAAGCCGGGCATGAAGGCCTTCGCGCGCAAGGACTAAGCCTTACCGGCCCTGAAAGCCGCGTGGCTGCGCGAAGAAGTTATAACCGAAGTCATGCTTGAGATGCTTGTCGAGGATCGACAGCAGCAAAGCCGTGTCTTCCGCAGTAAAGGCCGTATCGCCCTGGCCGTCGGGGCGCAGCGCGCGCGGCTCGACAGCCGGGTCGTGATGGGCGGACATAAATTCCTTCGCGCCGGCCGCAGCGCCCGCCTGCAGCGACTCCTCGGGGAGCGCGAGGCCGAAATGGTCGGAGATTTTGCGCAGCCCCGCCACGCGGTCTGACTGGAAATCCTCGTAGCGCTGGACCATCACTTTTTGTGGCAGCGCCTGCGCGACATCGCCCCAGCGGTTCATGAAGCGGATATACCAATAGACGTCGCAATAATACCGGTCGCCGCGCGGATCGCCCGCGACATATTCGCTGAACGGCATTGTGTATTTATGCTTCCACTTCTCGTAGTGCGACACCAGCACCTTGCGCACATCGCGCACGACAAGCGCATAGGGCGGGGTCTTGAGGATATTCAGTCCGAGCGCATAAGGCGGGATGGAATGCGAGCTCGCAATGCGCGGCAGGTTCGGATATTTGCGCGGCAGCTTCGGGTGGCCGATCAGGTCGCTCGACGCCGCGGAGGCGTTGTTGAAAAATTTCGGCGGCGGCACGTCATAGCGATGGGCCAGCGCATGGCTCAGCATCCACTTCACCCAATGCGTGCCGGAATGCTGGCCGGTCACCAGATAACCCTGGAAGTCGCGGTATTTCAACATCGACATCGCGAACAGGTTGCGGTTCAGGCAGTGAAGCTTGAACTTGATGTTGTCGCTGGTCGAGGGTATCCGCTGCGTCGATGCTGTGGTCATATGCCCAAAGTCCTTTAAAAATGCGGGCGTATGCTATCACCACAGGTGCGGGCTCGCAACGGTGATTAACCCGCGTCAGGGCTTAATGGCAAGCGGCGCGGTTTTGCCGGTGACCGGGTCAACCGTCACGATCCGGTGGTGATTCGTGTCGGCAACGAAGATCTTGCCGTTCAGCTGCAACACGTCGCCGGGTTCCTCCACCGCGCCTTTTTCCAGTGGCAGCGTGCTGAGCTTGCCCGAGGAAATGTCGTAAAGGCGCAAGGCGTTGTTATATGTATCCGCGATCACTACGCGGCCGCCATTCGCGTCAAGCCCTTGCGCATGCTGCATCCGCGCGCGGGGGTAGGCCCCATCCAGCAGGCCGAAATCGAACAGGCCCGTGCCGATGAGCGTCCTGACCTTGCCATCTTTCAGTACGCGCAGCGACGAGGTCTCCGCGTCAACGAAATAAACCGCATCCCTGGCGACGGAGATTCCGCTCGGCTGCGAGAGCGAGGCGGACAGCGCATTGCCGTCATCGATCGATTCCTTGCCGGTTCCGGCAAGTGCAGAAACTGTGCCTGCCACGGTATCCAGCGTCCAGAGCTGGTGCAGCCCAGCCATCGCGATGACGAGAGTCCTGCCGTCCTCAAGGAGCTTCGCGTCCCAAGGGGAAGCCAGCCGCGTGTCGAGCGCATTCGCATCCCTGATGCGGCGGTCATAGCCTTGCTGGCCCGTGCCTGCGACCGTCGACACATTGCGGGTCCTGAAATCGGCGAAGCGGATGGCATGGTTCAGCGTATCCGCGATATAGATACCGTCTTTCGCGACGCCGAAGCCGCGCGGCTGGTTAAAGCTTGCCTCCTCAAAGCCGCCGTTTTTAAAGCCTTCCGCGCCGCTGCCGATCGTGACTTTCACTTTTCCGTCAAGCGTCAGGCCGAGCAGCCGGTTATGCCCGCTATCCGCAACGAACAGCAATTCTCCCCAAGGCGTGTCGGGCGCGAAGCCAAGACGGCCGGGAAAATTCAGCGTGCCGGTATTTTCATTGGCGGCTTTCAGTTCGGAGAGTTTCGTCGCGGCGTTATTTTTGTGCCCTGCGAGAGCATTTGAAATATCCGTCCGGATTTCCTTGTAATGGCCTTCACCGGCATAACGGACCGTTTCATTCCCCTCAGTGTCGAGCAGGATGAGCGTCGGCCAGGCATTGACGGCGAAGGCATCCCACACGTCGAAGGAGGCGTCATTAATGACGGGATGCTCCAGCCCGAATCTTTTTGCGGCGGCAAGGATTCGCGCGCTGCCCTTTTCCCCGGCGAATTTGGCGGAATGCACGCCGATGATCAGCAGCCGCTCGCCGAATTCGTGTTCCAGTTTTTCAAGATCAGGCACCACCTGCATGCAGTTGATGCAGCCATAGGTCCAGAAATCCAGCAGCACCATGCGACCCTTCGCATCTGCGGCGGTGAGGGGGCGCGCGGCATTGAGCCATTCGTTCTTCGCACCGAACAGCGCGTCATAGCCATTCGCCGCACGGGCGGGCGCGGCCGGTAAGAGAAGGGCAAGAAATAACAGGACAGTGACGGCGTGACGCATGGCGGCTCCTTTGCTGCTTCCCCTTTATTCTAGGGGAAGTCCACAAAGGTTACACTGTGCGCTTTTCAGCGGCCGGGCGCCTTGGGCGGCTTCAGGTGTTTCAGCACGTTTTCCGCGGCGCTGGCGTGCCAGTCGTCGCCGCTCGTCGGCTCCTGCAGCCATTCCGTCAGCTCGGACGGCTTTGCGATATCGCCGAGGCGGCCGACAACGAATCCGGCATACCATCCTGCCCATTGCTCATCGCGCTGGCCTTTCAACGTGTGTTCCTCGAATTCGTGGTGCGCACTCTGGGCTGCGCGGAAGGCGGTCACCAACCTGTCTTTTGTCACCAGATCCGCCCCTGTTGCGGCATCCTGCTCCATCCATTCCGACACGCCCATGCAATGCTCCTTTAAAAAATGATCCTGCGCTATTATCTCGCAGCAATATTAAGGAAAATATAATGCGGGCCCGTCATCACCGCGTGTGCGCACAGCTTTACTGGTGGGAACATTTGCGGTACAAGTTTTTATATTTCGTAAAGTTAAGGACGGAATCAATGGTTCAGCGCGTCGGCACGGTCGCCTTTCAGGGCGTGGAAGTTCTCGACATCGATGTCGAGGTGCAAATCTCGCCGGGCCTGCCGCAATTCAATATCGTGGGCCTGCCCGATAAAGCTGTTGGCGAAAGCCGCGAGCGGGTGCGCGCCGCGATCCATGCCATCGGGCTTTCCATCCCCGCAAAGCGCGTCACCGTCAACCTGGCACCCGCAGATGTTTTAAAAGAGGGCAGTCATTTCGACCTGCCGATCGCGCTTGGCGTGCTTGCCGCCATGGGCGTGTTTCCGGGCGAGGACCTGTCGCATTATACGGTGCTGGGCGAGCTGTCGCTCGACGGCACGATCCGCGCTGTTGCGGGCGTGCTGCCGGCTGCGATCTCGGCCTCCGCGAACGAACGCGGCATCATCTGCCCCGAGCCCTGCGGCGGAGAGGCGGTGTGGGCGGGTGATCTGGAAGTGCTGGCGCCTGCCAACCTCGTCACCCTGCTCAATCATATGAAGGGCACGCAAGTGCTGACCCGACCGCAGGCGGTGATGGCGAACGACAACACGCAGCGCCTCGACCTCGCCGACGTGAAGGGGCAGGAAAGCGCGAAACGCGCACTCGAAATCGCGGCGGCAGGCGGTCATAATTTATTGATGATGGGCCCGCCCGGCTCCGGTAAATCGATGCTGGCCGCAAGGCTGCCCGGCATCCTGCCGCCGCTTTCGCCGGCGGAAGCGCTCGAAGTATCCATGATTCATTCGATTGCCGGCCAGCTTGAGGGCGGGCGGCTGATCCAGACGCGGCCCTTTCGCGATCCGCATCACACGGCCTCCACCCCCTCGATCATCGGCGGCGGAATCCGCGCGAAGCCCGGCGAAATTTCGCTCGCGCATCATGGCGTGCTGTTCCTCGACGAGCTGCCGGAATTCCAGCGTCAGGCGCTCGAGGCGCTGCGCCAACCGCTCGAGACGCGCCGCGCGCTCGTCTCCCGCGCCAATTATCATGTCACCTTTCCCGCGAAATTCCAGCTTGTCGCGGCGATGAACCCCTGCCGCTGCGGTCATGTCGCGGATCCCGGCCTTGCCTGCGGCAAGGCGCCGAAATGCGTTGCGGATTATCAGGCGAAAATATCCGGCCCCGTCTTCGACCGCATCGACATACATATCGACGTGCCCGCGGTGAAGGCATCGGACCTGTCTTTGCCGCCGCCGCGCGAAAACTCCGCCACGGTTGCGCTGCGCGTCGATCTCGCGCGCCAGATCCAGACGGATCGCCTGCGCGACTTGAATGCGCCCGCGCACCTGCTGACGAATGCCGATGCGGATGGCGATTTGCTGACCCAGATCGCGCCGCTCGACGCGCCCGCGCAAAAACTGCTCACCGAGGCGGCGGAAAAAATGAAGCTTTCCGCGCGGGGCTACCACCGCGTGCTGCGCGTCGCGCGCACCATTGCCGACCTTGCCCAGGCCGAGATGATCCATACGACGCATATAGCCGAGGCGCTGAGTTACCGCCGTCTGCGGCAGGACACGGCCCGGGCGGCATAGCGGCGTGGAGAATCAAGGCGTTAAGGCGGTTTTGCGTCTGTTTACGTTTTTATGGTGAATAACATCTTCTCGCAAATACAACGGCTTAAAACCAGTATTAGCCATAAATTAAGACTCCCGCAGTATATTGGTGCTACACTGGAATGGTAATGAACGCCCTGCGTTTGTAACGGGTTAAAGAGGAATTAGGCATGACTGATCTCGGCGTCGGCAACCAGCAGACAAAACCGGAAGACCTGCAGCAGAAGGACGCGGCCATTAATGGCGCGATCGACGGCGCGGTCAAGCACAGCATGAGCAGCTTCACGGGCGCGATGACGATGCTGAAAGGCGCGGAGCGCTCGAACGATTTCCTCGGCGCGATGTCGATGAAGATGGAAGAGCCGACCGCCCCCAAAATGGAATCAGGATCAGGTTCAATGTTCGCCGGCCCGCGCCGC
>DASPMW010000055.1:0-2337 GCA_035626855.1 Patescibacteria group bacterium | reverse complement strand
AGCGGCTCGACCTGCTGAGCGTCGCGAACAGCTGCCCGATTTTCGAGACGCTGAAAAAAGGCCCGCATGTCACGACAGAGCTGGTGGAGGCGCCATCCGCCCCAAAGCGTAACGCGGCCCCCGCCGCGCCGCGCCCCTGAGCATGCCGACGCCTGCCATCCCTGACCTGAACGGCATTACGCCGCTGATGCGCGCGGCGGCGGCGAATGATTCAAGCCGCATCGCGGAGCTGGTGGCCGAGGGCCATGACGTGAATGCAAAGGACGCGGCAGGGTCGAGCGCGCTGATTTATGGCGTCGCCAATGACGGCGAGGAAGCGGCGCTGATGCTGATGTTCCACAAGGCGGATCTGTCGGCGACCAACCGCAACGCCGAAACTGCGCTGATCATCGCCGCGCGCAAGCAGATGAACCAGGTGGTGCAGCGCTGGGCCGTGATGGGCGCGCCGTTCGACGCGCAGGAAAACCAGCATGGCCGCACGGCGCTCATGACCGCGATCGTGAAGGAAGATATCTGGGCCGCCTGCCGCCTCGTCGATGCCGGCGCGGATTTCGACACCCTGAAAGATTTCCGGGGCGACACGGCGCTCAGCCTCGCGAAGCTCAAGTTCGCCGGTGAGGATCTCGGCTATTTCATGCACGCGGTCGACGCGCAGCGCGCCGCGGCGAACGCGGCCACGCGCGCGCAAAAAGCCGCGCAGGAAGAAATCGCCCATGGCGCAGGCGCTCTGACCAAGCCCATCGCCGCGCCGCATACCGCAAGCTTCCGCAGAAAATCCCAAAAGCCGCTGCCGTAAGGGCGCTTGCATTCGCAAGCCCTTGAAACTACGCTCGTTTAAGCGTTTGACAATTCTTGTTATGACAATATACTGAGCGCAGGATTTTTTCAGCGATTCCAACCCGAAAGGTCATTCACATGGGCGTCCAGTACGACGGCAAATCGCCAGGCAAGCTCTGGTATTTCTGGCAGAAAACGAAGGCGCTGGTGACCACGCCCTTCAACGTCACCACGCGCAAAGACGCGGGCCGCTTCGGCAAGGACGCGGGCAAGACCGCCGGTGTCCTTCTCGTCGGCAACTTCGCGCTCGCGACGCCGGTCCTGATGGCCGTGCCGATCCTGCCCTGGATCATCGGCGGCACCGCGTTTTACTTTGCGTTCAAATACGGGCGCGACGCCTACCTGAAATTCGGCGCGCTGAAGGAAACCGCGGCCGTCACCAATTTCGTCCGCCGCCAGGAGGACAAGTGGTACGAGAAGAAAATCCGCAAGCCCCTGCTGACCCGCATAAAGACCGCGATCAACGCGAAGATCGACGCGATCCCGCGCCCGGTCATGACGGCGCTGAAGTTTACCGGCCTCGTGGTCGCTGTTGCCGGCCTCGGGTTTGGCGGCGCGGTCGCGCTCGGCGCCTATGCGGGTGTTGCGTCGCTGGCGCCGCTCGCGGCTTCAGTTGTTGAAGCCGGGGCTGCGATCGGCCTGACCGCGGCGGCGGCCACGGCCACGGCCGTCGGCGTGTCCGCGCTGGCGCTGCCGGTTGCGGGCATCGGCGCATTCGCGGGCGCCAACGCGTCCTTCAAGCGCCGCGATCCCGCCAATTCGCCCTTCAGGTTCAAGAAGCCGTCCGACGGCGCGAAACCGATTTCGCAGGGCGAAGTGTTCAAGCCGGGCAACGCGAAAAGCTTCGACTTCAACGACACCGCCCCGCCGCCCAAGGCTGCCGCGAACAGCAACAGCGACGCCCTTGAAAAGGCCAAAATCGAGCGCCAGAAGAACCGCGCCCGCCGCGACAATTCGAAACGCTTCTGAGCCAACGAACAAGAAAAAAGCCCGCCGAAACCCGGCGAGCTTTTTTTGTTTCCGCAGGGGGGGGGCGGGTTATCCCCGCCCAATCACCGAATACAGCGCCTGCACGTCTTTCAGCGGCACGTCGCTGTCGCCGGGCGGGTTGAACTGGCGGACGCGGATTTTCTGGTCGCCGACTTTCAGGAGGCGCTTGATATAGGCGTCGCCGTTCTTCATTTCGATCACGCAGTCCTTGTTCGGCTCCGCCGGGCGGCCGGGGTGGACGTAGATCAGCTCGCCGCGGAAATAGCGCGGCTCCATCGAATCCGAAAACACATAGATGCCAAAGGCGTCCTTGATGCCGTTCAGCGCGGGATGCCGCGCGACCCAATCGACGATGTCGCCATTCGCAAGGTTGAGGCCGGTCACGGATTTCTTCGCGACTTCCTCGCTCCCCGCCGCATAGCCATTGTCAGGCACGGGCGCCTCGAACGGCTTGGCCGGCATGTCGCTGATGCTGCGGCGCGTGCCGGGGCGCGGCGCTTCCTGCAGGTA
>DASPMW010000054.1:0-13938 GCA_035626855.1 Patescibacteria group bacterium | reverse complement strand
GCCGGTCTTGAAACTGACGCCGTATAGCTCGCGACGCTTTTCATCGAGCTTGTTGAACTCGTCCTTCAATGTCTCTGATTCAACCGGCTCCATGCCCGCAAGCGCGATCGGCTTGGCATTGTCCCGCACGCGCACCAGCGCGTGGCGGAACTTCGCCTCGGTGTCCATCAGACCGCGCCAGATTTTTCTCATCGAACCGCCCGCCCAGTGGGTCGCTGCATGCGAACCCGCTGCGCAAACCACGGCCGCCCCCACCATCAACGGCGAAATATGCCACAGCATCACCGAAAAAGTCGCGACGCTGAGGACGGAACGGAACAGCCCCAGCCCCAAGCCAAGGGTTGTGCCAGTCACGTTACCAATGGTTTCCGATATGCGCTGATCAGGATTTTGCGCATATTTTTTGTTGTGTTGCAGGCGCAGATAAGATTTGTCTTTCAGCCAAGCTTCGCTGAATTGTTTCGTCAGCCAGCCGCGCCAGTTCTGTCCCAAATGCGAGGTAAGATACTCGCGGCCGTTACCAGCGAAGGCAGAGGTGACAATCCCGCCCAGCGTCGCCGCCCCTGCAAGCGCGAAAGTCGCGGCGTTCTTCGCGACGAGAGCATTCAGGGCGGCCTGAAAGCCCAGCCCCACCCCGGCGGTGAGGCCAATCTCGGCAACCGTTAGCGCAAGGATCCCGCCCAGCTGCCACCGCGCCTTCCACTTTTGCTCGGAAGCCCAATATGGCTTCAGGAATTGCAGCTGCTCTAAAACGCGGCGCTTGGGCTCGACTTCCGTTTCGGATTGAAGTTTTGACGCGGGCGCAGGAGAAGCTGTCATTTAAATCCCTAACTTCATGGCCGCCACCCTGAGTGGTGAGCCGGGTCATGCCTAATTGAGAGAGGAAGTAAATACTAACAACCGGGGGGATGATTGCAATATGCTTTCAAAAACCCCGTGGAAAGTGTTCTGGAATTGCGCAGTGCCGCAAAAATTTTCGGCATGATTAAACCACCGCGGAGCCAGGCTGCCCATTGCCCATAAATAAAAGCCCCGCACTACTGCCGGGCTTATTGGTACACGGTAATCAAAAGATTGGTTGCGGGGGCAGGATTTGAACCTGCGGCCTTCAGGTTATGAGCCTGACGAGCTACCGGGCTGCTCCACCCCGCGACAAGAAGGCTAGTTATAGATACTTTATATGGTGGGGTCAAGCACTCGATTCAAGTCTTTTTGGCATCGATTTCAGGGTTTTACGTCCTTCACACGGCGGGTTACGATATGGCCAACAGCCATTCAACCCCGGAATCCCCCGCGTGACCTCCCCACTGCTGATGATGTTGTCGGTGCGGATGTTCAGCCTTTATCCGCTGCTCGCGGTAATCGGCTTGCGGGAAAGCGACCCGATCCTGTTTGTCGCAGTGGCGCATATATCCTGCGGGCTGGTGGCCGCAATCCTGGCCGGGCAGCGCTTACGCGACGCGAAACGCACGCCGAAAAACCATGGCCTTGATCGGCCGACCATATTCTATATCGCGGCAACGGCGGTCGCCGGCGCGGTCAATCATATGTGCTTTATGTTCGCGCTGCTCAAGACCTCGCCATCCGGCGCGACGATCATCTACGAGACCTGGCCCATCATCGGCGCCTGGCTCGCACCCGTTCTGCTGGAAAAAACCGGCGCCGCCGGGCGCCGGAGCGACTACCTTTTCGGGCTCTTTGCGCTGATTGGAATTGCCTTCGTCATTGCCGGAGGAAGTCATGGCCTGCTGACGCGGATCGATCTCTCTCTGCTCGCCGCTGTGCCCGCCGAACGACTGACGGGCTACGGCCTGGCTTTTATCGGCGCAGCAGGGGTTGCGATCAGCACGGCGCTGCGGCGACGCCTTAGCCAGCGCCTGACAGCGGCGCATGGCGGCGACCGCGTCATCGGGGTGTGCCTTGCCAGCGCCTTTACACGCCTCGGTGCCCTTCCTGTTTTCGCCCTTGGCTATGCGCTGCTGGATACCACTGCGACTATCACGTTGCAGGGGGCGGCAATTGCCGTTGTCACCGGCATCGGCATTCAGCTGCTCGGCAGCCTCTTTTATCTCTTCAGCGTGCTGCGCAATCCAAACCCCGCCATTCCGGTGCCGGATTTCGTGGCCCCGGTTCTCTCCGTCCTGTGGCTGACGCTGGCGGGAGTGGCGCAGCTGAGCGACCTCGCGGTGCTGGGCGGGTTGTTCGTAATCACTGCCAACCTGCTGGTGACCGTGCGCGCCGAGGACGGCTTTGCCTACACGGCGAGCATCCTCACGATCCTGCTCGGCGGCGCCTGGTGCTATTTCACGCAAGGCGGCGCGCTCGCCGATTTTTACGACGCGGTGTCGTTGTCGGCGGTCTTCTACGCCATCCTGATTGCTTTTGCCTGGGATCGCGTGCTGGAACGCGCCAAGCAGGAGGAAAGCCTCGCGCTGGATATCGCCTATGGCATCGAGGCGCTCAAGGCTGACACCAAACCGGAGCCCACGGTGTTGAAACGCCTGGTCTCGGCCGCGGCAAGCGTGATCGAGACGACCAACCGCACTGCGATCCGCGACGCCTATCACGCGCTTATAAAGCTGAGAGCAGAACTGGGCGCGCGGGGCTCGGCAGGAAAAGTCTTCCGCGACCTCGACAGCCTGATACTCTCGAAAACAAAGGACATCATGCTGAGCGAGATCGTGCTGCTCTGCCTCATCGGCGGCATCACTTTTTTCGGCATTCTCGGCTACCGGCCGGAAGGATTATGGCCGGATATGATGGCCTTCATCATGGGCGGAGCAATCGTCTTTATCTTTTTTGCGATTTTCGACCAGAAGAACGCGCGCAAAGGCGCGATGCTGAAGGCCGATGGCGACAGTCTCTGCCTTATCCGCGCTGACGCTTTCCAGTCGCGTGACGAATTCAAGCTGGTGACGATCGTGCTGATCGGCATTATGCTGGCTGTTTTTTACGGCCTGTTCCGTTACAAATATGCACTGACCTGAGGAGCGACACATGGGAAACCGCAAAAACCTGCAATACCTGTCCGGCTTCGGCAATGAATTCGCAAGCGAGGCGCTGCCGGGCGCGCTGCCGGAGCGGCAAAATTCGCCACAGAAGCCGCCCTACGGCCTCTATGCCGAGCAGCTGAGCGGCAGCGCCTTCACGGTGCCGCACAAGCAGCAGAAGCGCACCTGGTGCTACCGCATTCGTCCTTCCGTGATGCACAAACCCTTCGCGCGGTATGAGCACCCTGCTTTCGCCGCGCCAAAGGCAGAGGCGCCTGCGTCGCCAAACCAGATGCGCTGGGATGCGCTGCCGCTGCCCCGGAAAAAGACTGATTTTATCGACGGCATCGTCACGATGGCAGGCAACGGCCGCCCGGACGACTGGGCAGGTCTTGCCGTGCATCGCTATGCGGCGAACGCATCGATGGAGAAGCGCTTCTTTTACAATGCTGACGGTGAAATGCTGATCGTGCCGGACCGCGGCGCCCTCACCTTTCGCACCGAAATGGGGGTGCTGGACGTTGCGCCCGGCGAGATTCTCGTCATACCCCGAGGCGTCAAATTCGCGGTCGACCTGCAGGAGCGTGATGCGCGCGGCTATATTTGCGAAAATTACGGCGCGCATTTCACGCTACCGGATCTCGGGCCGATCGGCTCCAATGGCCTCGCTTACCCCCGCGATTTCCTTTATCCGGTCGCCGCGTATGAAGACACGGAAGGCGCGCATAGGGTCGTCGCTAAATTTTCGGGCGCCCTGTGGGAAGCCGGGATCGGGCATTCACCGCTCGACGTCGTGGCCTGGCACGGCAATTATGCGCCCTATAAATACGACCTGTCGAAATTCATGGTGATCAATACGGTAAGCTTCGACCATGCCGATCCGTCGATCTTCACCGTGTTGACCTCACCGAGCGGGCTGATGCCGGGAGTCGCAAATGTCGATTTCGTCATTTTCCCGCCCCGCTGGAGCGTGGCCGAGCATACCTTCCGCCCGCCCTACTTTCACCGCAATGTAATGAGCGAGTTCATGGGGCTAATATCGGGCGTCTATGACGGCAAGGAAGGCGGCGGGTTCGAGCCCGGCGGCTGCTCGCTCCACAACTGCATGTCGGCCCATGGCCCGGACGCGGCCGTCGTCGAGAAGGCAGGCAATGCGCAGCTGGCACCCGTCTATATGAAAGGAGCCACCGCCTTCATGTTTGAATCACGCTTCATCCTGAAACCCACGCCGCAGGCCTTGAAGAACGGGTTGCAGGAAAATTATTACGCCGTGTGGAAATCGATCAAGAAGACGTTCAAGAAATGACGGCAGAGTTCAAAGTTACGCTCATCAAAGATGTCGTGTTCGCCCATGAACAAGGCCCCGATTGGGCGGTGGAGAGCAGCGGCACGTATTCATACCGCCTGTCGCATCATGTCACCCTGCCCTTTGCCCCCTATATCGGGCTGTCGGTCGCCTATGATGCTGCCAAAGTGAATTTCGAACAGGGCGACAAAGCGAAGAATGATTCAGTACGCCATTTTTCCTCGGGCCCCATCGTGGCTGTTGAATGGGATGCCGGCGCCGGTTTGTTTAACTGCGTCGTTGCTGCTCAACAGCTTGGACTTGAGGATGATCTGGGGCACGTTCTCTGGCGTGTGCAGCGAGACCACTGGTTTCCCGACGCTGCCCAGGCGCTCGAAATCCAGGAGATGATTTCCCGCTGGCGCATGCGGCAGTCGCAGCAGGAAAACGCCAGTAATGTGTGTTTTTCCAAAGACCGAGACGAGACTTGACATATCCCATACTTATGCTTAATGTGAGCATAACGCTCCAGAAACGGCATAAAGGAAGGGATCATAAAATGGCGATGTTACCAGCGGGTGAGCTGTCCATGAAATTCGAAGCAGCGGTCAACCAGAACGACTTCAACCGGTTTCGCGACGATTACAAAGCTTTCCTCGCGCAGTACCCCTCCTTCAATGCCGCGTTTTCGCCGGTGCCGACGGATCTTGCGGTGCACAGCGCGATTTTCGGCCGCACAGCCTTTTACCTGAAGCAGACGAACGATCTTCAGGCGAAAGACCTGCTCGCGGAGGGCCGCGCCGCAAGCGCGGTTTTCGCGCGGTTGAGCGTGGAAGAGCGTCTTGGCTTCCTGAAAGTGCTGGAGGCGAAGGTCAAGGTGCAGGAACAGGAAATCGGCTTGGTGATTTCCGCCGATACGGGCAAGCCCGTGGACCTTTCTGTGAAGGAAATGGCGAAGGGGGCCGAATGGTTCGAATTCGCCTATAAAAACGCCGAGGTGCAGATCGGCGTAAAGACGGCGGGCGACAGCCGAACCGTCTCGCGCCCGCTCGGAGTCGCGCAAATTATCGGGGCCTATAATTACCCCTATGCGCTCGCGATCGGCGGCATCGTGGGCGCGCTGGCCGCGGGCAATGGCGTCATCGTCTCGGCGCCGCTGAAAGCGCCGAACTGGGTGTTCCCCTTCATGCAGGCGGTCGAGGAGGCTGTGCAGGAATTTTCAGCCAGCGCGGCCGCGGCTGGCAAGCCCTGGGCAGCCGATTTTGCGGCCTGCGCGCGCGGCCTCATCCAGCCGAGCGTCGGCGTTAACCGCAACCTGACGGCAGAGGCTGATATCGTCCATTTCGTTGGCGGCGACGTCACCGGCAACATCATCAGCAAATCCCGCGGGACCAAGCCGACAATCCTTGAAATGGGCGGATCGAACGTGGTCGCCGTCATGGCCTCTGCACTAAAAGATACGACCGCGGAGGAAATCGCGGCGACGATTTATGCAGGCTTCGCGCCTGCCACGGGCCAGCGCTGCACAGCGCCCCGCATGCTCTGCGCCGAAGAAGGCGCGGAAGACGTGGTGACGGCGCTTGGGCGGCTCGCCGCGAGCGGCAGTCATGGCATCGGCAACCCGTTTTCGAAAGGAACAAAGATGGGGCCGCTGGTGGACCGCGGCGCGCATCAGAAGATGGACGAGGCGATCGCCCTCGCGCATGAGCTCGGCGCCACCGTCTATGGCGGCGAAAAGGTTTCCAGCCAAACAGTGCCGCAAGCGAACAACGAAAATTCGTTCTGGGTCACGCCTGTCGTGATTGACTGGGCCAAGGCCGATACGACTAGGGCGGAAAATTCAGAAAAGCTGAAAAAGCTTATGGGCGAGGAAATTTTCGGCCCGCTGCTGCATATCGTGCCGCGCGCGGCGAACCTCGATGCGGCCATCGCCTTCACGCAGAAACACGATACACATGGCCTCGCCGGGGCGATATTCTCTGGTGACGCGATCGAGGTCGAGCGTTACGCCGGCGCGGTGCGCGTAACGTCCCTCTCCGTCAACGAGGGCCCAAAGGACCGCTCGCCGCATGGTCCTCATGGCCATCCGGGAATCCGCACCATCGGCGGCGCGTCGCATTTCACCCTGTATGCGAGCGAAAGCGTCGTGGTGACGGCAAAGCCGAAGGCCCATAAACTCGCCGCATAACGGGGAAATCCCGGCGTTTAAACCAAAATTAATCCCCCTGCTGTAAGGTGGCCCGAGGGCAGCTTTGGCAGGGGGATTTTTATGAGCAAGCCGGTTTATCCGAACGAGCGCGTATTGCTGGCGATTGCGGCGCTGATATCTCTCGCCATCTGGGCGCTCCTCGCGCTCAAGACCAACGGAATCATTTTCGCGGTACTGCCGTTCTTCTATCTCGTATATCTTTTCGCCCAGTCTGCCTTCATATCGTACCTGCGCGGCACGGGCGCTCTCGTCAGCATGGCGCAATTCCCGGACATCCAGGCGCGCGTCGAATTCTGCGCCGAAAAGACGGGTCTCAAGGTCACGCCCCGGGTTTATATTCTCAACGGCAACGGCAGCTTCAATGCCTATGCAACGAAATTCCTGCGCCGCACCTATATCGTGCTGCTCTCGGATGTCGTCGACGCCTGCGAGGACAAGCCGGAAGCGCTCAACTTCTACATCGGTCATGAAATGGGCCATATCGACCGCAAGCACTTGCTGCTGCAGCCGTTCCTCGCCCCGGCGCTGTGCCTGCCGCTGCTGGGCGCCGCCTATTCGCGCGCGCGTGAATATACCTGCGACATGTACGGCGCCCTCTGCTGCGCGCCGGAGGCGGCACAGCAGGGCCTCGCCATCCTGGGCGTCGGACCGAAGCGCTACAAGAACCTGAACATCGGCGAGTATCTCGCGCAGTCGGGAGAAACCTCGGGCTTCTGGATGTCCTTCCATGAGCTGATCGGGTCGTACCCGTGGCTCGTCAAGCGATATGCCCGCATCTCGCCGAATGGTACCGAGGCAATTCCCTCGCGCAATATTTTTGCGTTCGTGTTCGCAGCCTTCGTGCCGCGCCTGACCGTTACTTCGGTCATCGTTTTATATTTTCTGTTCATTGCCTTCGCGGCACAGGGCATGGGCAGCTTCCTGTCAAAACTGGGAATCCCCTTGAAGGACCAGCAGGTTGAAAGGTTTGACGAATCTACCGTGCCCGATGAGGCGCCCCAGCCTTCGGACTACACCGTCGGCGAACTCTATGACATGCCGGATGGCACGGTGCAGAAATATCTTGGCGGAAACCCCGAAGACGCCAAGAGCTGGCAGCCGGTGACTGAGACTCCGCAGGAGGCTGCTCCGCCGGCGCAATAGCAGGCGTATGGCTTAACTTTTCGTTAAGCATATTACGTCAAAATATCTGTAACCCATTCAATCGACAGTATCTATCGGTGATGTAAGTGCCCGACCGCACGATCGGCCAGGAAATCGAGCAGGCAAAGCAGGTTCTGGATCACTGGCAGGTCTTCGGCGCAGAGATCGAGCGCGTGCGCAAGCTCGAGATGGGCACAATGATGACGCCGCAGCAGGACCGCAGCGAAGGCTACTACAGGCTGCCCGCGCTGCAGGGTTATATGCAGATCGTCAACGCCTATTCCCTCATCGGCAACGTCACGCCGGAACAGCGTTCGGGGCTTCACAAGGTCGCAAGCGTCCTGAGCGAGATGCAGGAAGACCAGCGGCTGCTTGGCGAAAGGCCGGATCCGGCGCGCATCCCGGGCTTCGCGGCCATGAAGCTGCAGCAGCTGGAAACAAACGGCACGATTTACCTGGTGTCGGGGCATGTCGAGCATTTCAACATAACCAGGATTACGCGCCAGCCGGACGGCAGTTATAATTACACGCTCTACGACGCTGGGCATGAATCAAAAGTGATCGACTGGAAGGGCGACCGGCCGGTCATCCAGGCGGTGCAGGAATTCCAGCTGCGGCCCGGGACCGATATGCTGGCGTTGATCGAAGCGGATGTCGCGAAAAAAGGCGCATGGTCGAATAGTTCCGAATATGCGGCCGCAAAAGGTCTTATCGACGGTGCGCTTGTGCATCCCCCTCTCCGCGCCGAGGAAGAATACGGGCAGCGGAAGCACAACTGCACGACGCGGGGCCAGCGGATCATGGCGGCCGATATCCTGCAGGACCCGGCGCTGTCGGAGGCGCTTTATGATTTTGCGAGCAATGTCGACGGCACCTCGACGGATGACATCAAGAATGCGCTTCAGGCCCGCGTTGCGCATCTGGAGAAACTGCAGTCCTGCAGCGCCGGCGCGTTTTGCGTTTCGCTTGACCCGGATGCTTTTCTTAAGGCGGTGAAGCCAGAAAATTTCCAGCATGTTTCGCTGGGACTCGACAGCGGCGGTTTCATGCCTGTCTATCGCACGTCGCCAGGACTGCTCGGCGAAGACCAGCTGCTGGCGCTGCAGGACACGCTGGCACGCAACGGGCTGCAGGCGACGGTGCGCGAAAGCTTCAGCCAGCCCGGCCAGTTCTATCTCTATGTTGCGCCGGAGAACGCCGATAAAATCAACGAGACGCTGGCGAAGGACGACAGCGCCATCGGCGCCGCCTATCGCAAGGTCGGGGAAAACGCGAAGGCCTATCTCGATGTGCAGGCCTTCGCGAAGATGGCGGATACGGCAAACTACGAATATGCCACGATCGGCAAGGCCGGCGGCGGCATGCAGGGCGTCTATCGGTCAAAGCCGGGCGCATATGCCCCCCAGGAACTTGCCTCCCTGCAGGATGTCCTGAAGCGAAACGGCGTCCACGCCGAGGTTAAGGACAGCGTCAGCAATCCTGGAAAGCTCTACCTTTACGTTCGGCAGGAACAAGCCCCGTATCTGCACGGTGCGCTGGCGCGGGATCCGGGTTACGCCGCCAGCCTGGTGCGACATTACGGCGCGGCGGCCGCGCAGCATGTCGAGGGAATCAATGCCCCGAAGCTGCCGGAAAAACCGCCGGCGCCGATTGATTACGTCACCGATCGCAGCCTGTGGCACGAGGCGACTTTGCAGAATGGCCTGCCTGTAACACGAATCGCCGTCGGCGAGATGCGGGAATCGCAGGTGGCCGCGCTTGAGAAAGAGCTCGTCAAAAACGGCTTCCGGCCGGAGCGCGGCAACAGCGCCACGTTGGGCGCAACGCTCCGTCTGACCGGCGCCGACGCGAAACGTATTACAGCCTGGCAGACGGAGATAGAAAGGAAACGGCAGCCTAAGCAGCCGGAACCTCAGCCGGGAAACCACAAGCCGGGGATCATCAGCAGCTTCCTCAACAAGATCGTCGGCCAGAAGATCATCGTGATCAGGCCGGAAAACGCGAAGGATAAACGCTCGCCAAAGCCGGGAACACCGGGAGGCTAAACGGCCCGCGCAGACGCGGAACAGCAAAAAGCCGCCCCCGTGAAGGGGCGGCTTTTTCTGCTGTCCGATATCGGACATGGTGAATAGGTTAACTTGTCGTCGTCACTTGTGAGTTTGGAAGATCTGGCAGCGTCCTACTCTCCCGGGTCTTGAGACACAGTACCATCGGCGATGAGGCTTTTCACGGCCAAGTTCGGAATGGGATTGGGTGTTTCATCCTCTCTCTGACCACCAGATCATCCAAACTCACAAATAAGCGGCGACATCCGTAATTATACAAGTTGCGAAAGCAACTTTTGTTTCGAAGCTCAAACCTACAGTACAGCGAGCTTATCACTGCACACGATAGTAGATTCAAGCCGATTGAGCTATTAGTACCAGTAAGCTGAGAGCATTGCTGCCCTTACACATCTGGCCTATCAACGTCGTAGTCTTCGACGACTCTATAGGGAATACTTGTTTTGAGGTAGGTTTCACGCTTAGATGCTTTCAGCGTTTATCCTGTCCGTACTTAGCTACTCTGCTATGCCACTGGCGTGACAACAGATCTACCAGAGGTACGTCCATCCCGGTCCTCTCGTACTAGGGACGGCGCCTCTCAATATTCCAACACCCACGGTAGATAGGGACCGAACTGTCTCACGACGTTCTGAACCCAGCTCACGTACCTCTTTAAATGGCGAACAGCCATACCCTTGGGACCTGCTCCAGCCCCAGGATGAGATGAGCCGACATCGAGGTGCCAAACACCACCGTCGCTGTGGACGCTTGGGTGGTATCAGCCTGTTATCCCTAGAGTACCTTTTATTCGTTGAGCGATGGCCCTTCCATTCGGAGACCACCGGATCACTTTGACCAACTTTCGTTTCTGCTCGACTTGTCAGTCTTGCAGTCAGGCCGGCTTATGCCAATACACTCTAAATCTGATTTCCGACCAGATTGAGCCGACCATTGCGCGCCTCCGTTACAATTTGGGAGGCGACCGCCCCAGTCAAACTACCCACCATGCAGGGTCCCGAAACAGGATAACTGTCCCGGTTAGACATCAGAAATAACAAGGCTGGTATTTCACATTTCGACTCCACCCAGGCTGGCGCCCAGGTTTCAAAGTCTCCCAGCTATGCTACACATGGCATCTCTAATGCCACTGCAAAGTTATAGTAAAGGTTCATAGGGTCTTTCCGTCTAGCCGCGGGTACCCCGCATCTTCACGAGGAATTCAACTTCGCTGAGGAAATGTTGGAGACAGTGTGGAAGTCGTTACGCCATTCATGCAGGTCGGAACTTACCCGACAAGGAGTTTCGCTACCTTAGGACCGTTATAGTTACGGCCGCCGTTTACCGGGGCTTCAATTCAGAGCTTGCACTCCTCCTTTTAACCTTCCGGCACCGGGCAGGCGTCAGACCCTATACGTCGTCTTCTACGACTTTGCAGAGCCCTGTGTTTTTGGTAAACAGTCGCCACCACCATTTTTGTGTCCCTCATAATCGCTTGCGCGTTAATGAGGCATCCTTATCCCGAAGTTACGGATGTAATTTGCCGAGTTCCTTCAACATTCTTCTCTCAAGCGCCTTGGTATACTCTACCTGACCACCAGTGTCGGTTTCGGGTACGGACTATAATGCTGATGCTATTTCCTGGAACTACCAGCCAGCCCCCTCAATCCAATAAGAGGAAACTGATTTCGTCGTCCGTCACATTCAGCAGGCTCACGAATATTAACGTGATTTCCATCGACTACGCCTTTCGGCCTCGTCTTAGGTTACCGGCTCACCCTGCGTGGATTAACCTTGCGCAGGAACCCTTGGTCTTTCGGCGACAGGGTCTCTCACCCTGTTAATCGCTACTCATGTCTGCATTCTCACTTCCGATACCTCCATAAGACCTAACGATCTTACTTCACAGGCTTACGGAACGCTCCGCTACCGCATCATACAGTTAAGTATGACACCCGAAGCTTCGGTGCATGGCTTTAGCCCCGATACATCTTTGGCGCGAAAACTCTTAATTAGACCAGTGAGCTATTACGCTTTCTTTAAAGGATGGCTGCTTCTAAGCCAACCTCCTGGTTGTTTTGGAGTTATCACATCCTTGTCGATTATCACTTAGCCATGACTTAGGGACCTTAGCTGTCGGTCTGGGCTATTCCCCTCTCGACAATGGACCTTATCACCCACTGTCTGCCTCCTATGATAGTACTCCTCGGTATTCAGAGTTTGGTTAGATTTGGTAGGGCTCGCGCCCCCCTAGTCTATCCAGTGCTTTACCCCCGAGGGTAAATTAAACATAGGGCTCTACCTAAATAGATTTCGCGGAGAACCAGCTATTACCCGGTTTGATTGGCCTTTCACCCCTAACCACAGCTCATCCCAAACCTTTTCAACGGTTACGAGTTCGGACCTCCAGTGAGTGTTACCTCACTTTCATCCTGGCCATGGTTAGATCACCGGGTTTCGGGTCTAATCCTACTAACTTGTCGCCCTATTCAGACTCGGTTTCCCTTCGCCTTCGCCTATCGGCTTAAGCTTGCTAGTAAGACTAACTCGCAGACCCATTATACAAAAGGTACGCCATCACCCCATAAAGAGGCTCTGACTGCTTGTAGGCATCTCGTTTCAGGTCTATTTCACTCCCCTCATCGGGGTTCTTTTCACCTTTCCCTCACGGTACTTGTTCACTATCGGTCTCTAAGGAGTACTTAGGCTTGGAGGATGGTCCCCCCATGTTCAGACAGGATTTCACGTGTCCCGCCTTACTCGAGGATCGAATGGCTTTCTACTTATACGGGGCTATCACCCACTTTGGCCTGCTTTTCCAAACAGTTCTAATTCTTACCATACGACCACTGGCCTGGTCCGCGTTCGCTCGCCACTACTAACGGAGTCTCGGTTGATGTCCTTTCCTCTAGGTACTGAGATGTTTCAATTCCCTAGGTTTGCTTCATACAGCTATGTATTCACTGAATGATACCACTTACGTGGTTGGTTTCCCAATTCGGAGATCCATGGATCAAAGCTTATTCGCAGCTCCCCATGGCTTATCGCAGCGTATCACGTCCTTCATCGCCTCTTAGAGCCAAGGCATTCACAAGATGCCCTTATTAACGCTTGAATCGAAAATCGTGTACAGAGATAAATCCGCACGACGATTTGAACTTCGTCAACAAAGTTGCTTATTTGCAATATCGTACAGCCGGACGGCAAAGCCCGACTATAGATTTGCGGCTAGTTGTTTAATTACGGTGTCGTTAACCTATTCACAATGTCCAATAACCTTGCGGCCGAAGCCGCTGATCGACAAGAAGTCGACATCCCAGGCGTTGCCGCCTGAAAAATCAAAACTCTTACTGTATCCTGCTGTCTTTTCAGTCCACCAAGTGAATGGTGGAGGTGAACGGGATCGAACCGATGACCTCCTGAATGCAAATCAGGCGCTCTCCCAGCTGAGCTACACCCCCATATTCATTCAGTAGTCATTGTCGCCGTTCTTGAAAAGTGGTGGGCCTGGAAAGACTTGAACTTTCGACCTCACGCTTATCAAGCGCGTGCTCTAACCAACTGAGCTACAAGCCCCTGGTGAACAATTGTCCCAAGATCTAGTAGCAGGATACGAGAAGAGATACGAAGACAGCGGTTGCCTCGGCACTATCACGTGCCAGACCGTATAGAACATCGTTTAGAAAGGAGGTGATCCAGCCGCAGGTTCCCCTACGGCTACCTTGTTACGACTTAGCGCCAGTCGCTGATCCCACCGTGGTCGGCTGCTCCCTTACGGTTAGCGCCCCGCCTTCAGGTGGAACCAACTCCCATCGCTTGACGGGCGGTGTGTACAAGACCCGGGAACGTATTCACCGTGGCGTGCTGATCCACGATTACTAGCGATTCCAACTTCATGCACTCGAGTTGCAGAGTGCAATCTGAACTGAGGTGGCTTTTAGGGATTTGCCGGTCATCGCTGACTAGCGGCCCACTGTCACCACCATTGTAGTACGTGTGTAGCCCAGGCCGTAAGGGCCATGAGGACTTGACGTCATCCCCGCCTTCCTCCGGCTTATCACCGGCAGTATCGTCAGAGTTCCCACCATTACGTGTTGGCAACTGACAAAAGGGGTTGCGCTCGTTGCGGGACTTAACCCAACATCTCACGACACGAGCTGACGACAGCCATGCAGCACCTGTGTCCCTCCCACCCGAAGTGAAGGACCCCGTCTCTGGGGCCCATAGAGGGCATGTCAAGGCCTGGTAAGGTTCTTCGCGTTGCGACGA
>DASPMW010000053.1:0-4529 GCA_035626855.1 Patescibacteria group bacterium | reverse complement strand
CATTACACCTCTGAAAAGAACATTATGAAGGTGATCGGGCCGTTGTTTCTGGACGACCTGAAAGCCGAGTTCGAGTCCGTGAAAAACAGCACGGCGAAGCTGAAGGATTTCCATCGCAAGCTCGCATCACTGAAGTTCCTCGACCCTGCCTGCGGCTGCGGCAACTTCCTGATCATCGCCTATCGCGAGATCCGCGAGATCGAGCTGAACGTGCTGCGCATCCTGCTGAAGAAGAAGGACACGCTGCTGCTCGACATCGCGCCCGAAATCCACTGCAACGTCGATCAGTTCTACGGCATCGAGATCGAGGAATTCCCCGCGCAGATCGCGCGCACGGCGATGTGGCTGATGGACCACCAGATGAACATGAAAGTCGGCAACGAGTTCGGTCGCTACGTCGCGCGCCTGCCGCTGACGAAGAAAGCAACAATCGTCCACGGCAACGCGCTTGAAATCGACTGGGCGGATGTCGTCAAGCCGACGGAACTGAATTATATTTTTGGCAATCCGCCGTTTGTCGGCAAACAAATGCAAACGTCTGGCCAAAAAGCTGAAATGGCGAAAGTATTTTTTGCGGTCAAAGGAGCAGGAGTTCTCGATTTCGTCGCGGCTTGGTACATAAAAGCAGCGAAATTAATACAGAGCAGAGCATCAATTTCCTGCGCCTTCGTGTCAACCAATTCTATCACGCAAGGCGAACAAGTTGGTGTGTTATGGCGGGAATTGTTTCGTTTGGGAGTGGTGGTTAACTTTGCACATCGAACCTTTAATTGGACAAACGAAGCCAAGGGAAAAGCAGCAGTTCATTGCGTAATAATTGGATTTTCAAATTCCTCCAAAACAAAGAAGACAATTTTCGATTATGCCAGACCGGACGCGGACCCGCATGGATACCCGGCAACCAACATCAATCCATATCTGGTTGACGCGCCCAACCTAGTTCTCATGCGACGGAGTGAACCGCTCACTCGTCAACGGCCTTTACTATACGGCAATAAGCCAGTAGACGCCGGGCACCTGATTTTTGATGAAGCCGAGAAAAACCAGCTTCTCGAAGGCGAGCCGGCAGCACGAAAATTTTTCCGACGATTTATTGGCGCAGAGGAATTTCTTTACAACATTCCGCGATATTGCCTTTGGCTGGAGTGCGCAAGTCCGGCAGAGATCAAGTCAATGCCTGCAGTCCTGCACAGACTCGAACAAGTCCGGCTTTTCAGAAAATCCAGCCAGAAGCACGCTACACGCCAGACAGCGGACACGCCTATGTTGTTTGCAGAAATTCGTCAGCCGAAAAAGAACTATCTTGCCATTCCGGAAGTATCGTCAGAACGAAGGGATTATTTGCCGGTGGGATACATATCTCCCGATGTTATAAGCAGTAATCTTTTATACGCGATGGACGGCGCGACCATCTATGACCTGGGCATTATGAGCTCCTCCATGCACATGGCATGGGTGCGCGCTGTCTGCGGTCGCCTGGAAAGCCGATACCGCTACTCTGCCGGCATTGTTTACAATAACTTCCCCTGGCCCGAACCGACGAAGGAGCAAAAGGCAGCAATCGAGAAAGCTGCGCAGGGCGTGCTGGATGCGCGCGACAATCACAAAGGCGCATCACTGGCAGATCTTTACGACCCGAACACCATGCCACCGGACCTCGTCAAGGCGCACCGCATGCTGGATGCGGCGGTTGACGCGGCTTATTCTAAAAAGAAATTTTCAGGTGATTCCGACCGCGTCGCTTTCCTGTTCGCGCTTTACCAGAAGCTGGCAGCGCCGCTGGATGCGGCTACACCCAAGAAACCGCGGCGGAAAAAGCAGCCCGTCTGACCCTTCATTAACCGGCCGTTTTTCGCTATGCTCTCGGCTACACAATAACGGAGCAACGCCATGAAACACTCTATCCCCTTCACCGCTTTCCTTCTTACCCTCTCCCTCCCCGCCTTTGCGGCGGAGGCGCCGGCGCAGATCGAGGTGAAGCTTGCCGATGTGCAAGGCGGCGATGCCGGCACGGCGAAGTTCCGGCAGGGGACCGCGGGACTGGTCGTCACGATCGAGGCGAAAGGCCTGACGGCCGGTTGGCACGGGGTGCATTTCCATGCGATGGGCCACTGCACGCATGAGGACGGGTTCAAGGCGGCAGGCAGCCATGCCGCGAAGGACGGCCAGAAGCACGGCTTTTTCGCGGAGGGCGGCCCGCATGACGGCGACCTCCCGAACCTGTTCGTCGCGGGCGACGGCGCGGGCGCGGCAGAGTTTTACACGAGCCGCATGAACCTCGACGCGCTGATGGATGCCGACGGCTCCGCCCTGATGATCCATGCGAAGCCCGATGACTACGCGACGGATCCTTCCGGCGATTCCGGCGACCGCGTCGCCTGCGGCGTTATTTCGGAGCATAAATAAATCACTCCGCTGTCATCATGAGCGCAGCGCAGTATGACAAGCTATTTATTGCGTCTCGACGGGCGCGATGCATTTCGGCCCGCTGCTTTTCGCGGCATTGACGTATTTCGATACGGGCACCATCGTCACGCAAGGCAGCGCGGATGCCGCCAGCATATCCTGCATCGTGCGCTGCTTGGCGGATTTCGACAGCCACAGATCAAAATTTTCTTTTGCGAGCGCAAGCGGCACCGTGTCGCTAACCGGCTTGACGGCGCCTGTCGCGGGCATCGTGACAATCGAGCAGGTTTCAACCTCGATGCTCGCAGGCGACACCCAGCTGCTCCATAAACCGGCGAAGGTCAGCAGCCCCATTTCGGGCGCGACGTAATAAGGTTTCTTCACCGTGCTGAGTTTCTGCCAGACGTAAAAACCGCTCGCGGGAATCAGGCAGCGCTTGTCCTTGAATGAATCGCGCAGGCCCGGCTTTTCGGCAAGCTCGCCAACCGGCGCATTGATCAGTGACGCGCCGATCTTGTCGGCCTTCGCCCAGAACGGCACCAGCCCCCATTGCATGAGGCGCAGTTCACGGCCCTCCGGTTCCTCGACGATCACGGGAATGAGCGCGCGCGGCGAGATGTTGTAGTTCGCAGCCCAATCCTCGCCGCGAAACGGCCGCGCGCCATACTGCGCGGCGAGCGCGTCGAAGCTTTCCAGCAATGTAAATCGCTCTGTCATGTGGATAGATATAGCGTTCCTTCGATAGTTTAACCACCAGCCTTTACAATGTCTTACGCTACGACCTCTCCCGCCTTTCACCGCCCCTTAACCAGTATTATGTATAATTGCATCAGGGCGAGGGTGTTCATGAAAGCACTGGTCGACGGGTTTATCACTTCGGTGTTCAACGCAAAGGTTGAATACGACCTGCGCGCGCTCAACCTCACGCAGGACATGCTGCAGGCGTTTTACCGGCGCGAGTTCAATACGGTGTCGCATCTTGCATCGCAGGGCGCGCGCTTCACGCCGGAGATGCTGCAGGTCGCCGTCGGCTTTCGCGACCAGAACCTTGCGCGCATCTGCCTTGATCATCATGTGATGCCGAACGAAGCGATGGTGAAGTTCGCGATCGACTGCCGCGACCAGCCGCTCGCGCTGATGCTCATGGAAAAAATTCCGGCGCATGTGCAGGACCTCCGCCGCTATGCAACGCGGCGCGACGATCACGCGCCGATCGCGGATGAGCACATCATCTAGCGCCGCAAAATATTTCCGCTCCTCTGCGCTGTCATAAATAATTTTCACAACATCTTGTGCGCCGGAATTTTGCGCTGCGCAAAATCTTGATGACAGGCGAATCGGTTTATCGTATATTTGCGTTGAGGGTTTTGGTTTCACACCTAACAGGGAGTTCTTCCCACATTGGACCTCATCCGGTTGAATGTCTTTACACCCAGGCGCGGCACCGAAATCCTGCCGCAGCTGATTATCGCAACGCCCCGCACGCGCATCGTCAAATCGACCGTAACCTCCCCCTGGGAGGTTTTTTTGCGCCCGGAAGACGCGGAGAAGTTTTCAATTCACTACCGACCGCACAAGAAAAAGAAAACGCCGCACACACCACAGGGGAGAAAATAATCGATGGGGAAAAAATCCAAAGTCGCCGGCTATAGCGCGAACCGCGCACCGTCGCTCGAGCGCGTGCACCAGCTGTTTGGCGGCCACTGGGATCCGCTCGACAACCAGAAATTCGCGCCCAGCCACGGCGCCGAAGGCTTCGTGAAAGAAGTCAAACCGCGCAGCGACGGCCAGAAGAAGCTGATGGAGGCGATCGCAAAACATAACCTCGTCTTCGCGATCGGTCCGGCCGGCACCGGCAAGACCTACCTTGCCGTTACCGCGGCGGTCGAGGCTTTCCTTGACGGCAAGGTGGAGCGCATCATTCTTTCCCGCCCCGCCGTCGAAGCGGGCGAGAAGATCGGCTTCCTGCCGGGCGACCTGCAGGACAAAATGGCGCCCTACCTGCGCCCGCTTTACGACGCCCTGCAGGACCGCATGGGGCTGAAGCGGCTCAAGCAATGCCTCGATACCGGCGAGGTGGAGATTGCGCCGATCGGCTACATGCGCGGCCGCACCCTGAACAA
>DASPMW010000052.1:0-2864 GCA_035626855.1 Patescibacteria group bacterium | reverse complement strand
CGGGGCCTGTCATGCTTAAACGTCTGAGAGAAGCATTTAACTCCGTCACTGAATTGCACCGCGCCGGTCTGGAATACGCCGCGCTCGCGACCACATGGCCAATCATCAAGGACAAGCTGCCAAAGGGCGACGGTCACCCGGTGATTTTCTTCCCCGGCTTCCTCACAAGCGACGTGTTCACCTATCCGCTCCAGACGCGTGTCGAGGAGAAGGGCTACAAGATCTATGGCTGGGACAACGGCTTCAACATGGGCTTCGATGAAAAGACCGCAGCCCATCTGAAGAAACGCCTGAAGGATGTCTTCGACGCCAATGGCGGGCAGAAGGTCACGCTTGTCGGCCACAGCCTCGGCGGCATCTATGCGCGCGAGCTCGCGCGCGAATTCCCCGATATGGTGCGCGACGTGATCACGCTCGGCACGCCGGTCGGCTCGCTCGACGATACGGCGAAGGCGACCTCGGAGCACCTGAAAAACCTCTACGGCTTCTTCAACCCGTCCAGCGTGCATGACGATATCGCGGATATCGGCGCGCGCGGCCTGACGCCGCCTTCTGTGCCGACGACCTCGCTGTTTTCGCGCAACGACGGCGTGGTCAATCCGCAGGCGACGCTCAACCCGAAAACGCCGCTGACCGAAAACATCGAGGTCTATGGCAGCCATATGGGCATGACCGTGAACGCCCTCACTGCGGCCGCCGTGCTCGACCGCCTCGCGCAAAAAGAAGGGGAGTGGCAGCCCTTTGACAAATCGAAATACCCGATGCTGCCCTGGCCCAAGGGCGTCGACGATGCCGAGCTGCCGGCCAATCCCGCCTGGCAGGCGGGCAAGGCCACGCCCTCCCTGTTCGACGGCATCAAGAAACCGAAAGCCCCGCCGGGGCCAAAGGCACCGAAGGCTTAAACGCAATAAAAGTCCTATGAACTGGACACCGGCCTTTGCCGGTGTGGCGCGCGTTATAGCGTCGCGCGTGGACTACTGAAAATCTTCCATCGCATGGAACGGGCGGATTTCGATCTCGCTCGGACCGGGCATGGGGTTCGGGCAGCGCTTGACCCAGGCGACGGCTTCATCCATGTCCTTGACCTCCCAGATCCAGAAGCCGGCGACAAGCTCGTTAGGGTTGGGGAAGGGGCCGTCGATGACAGTGCGGCTCGCGCCGTCGAATTTCACGCGCTTGCCGGCTGCAGATTCCTTCAGCCCGTCGGCAAGCACCAGAACGCCCGCGGCCTGAAGCTCGTCGTTGAACTTACCCATGGCTTCCATCAGCTTCATGTTCTCGGGCGTCATCTTGAAGCCCTTTTCGCTGTCCGCTGTCGCCTTTACCAGCACCATCACGCGCATGGGTTTTCTCCTCGTTTAAAACTACATCCCCGAATAATTCGGCCCGCCGCCGCCCTGCGGGGTGGTCCAGACGATGTTCTGTGTCGGGTCCTTGATGTCGCAGGTTTTGCAATGCACGCAGTTCTGCGCATTGATGACGAATTTCGGCTTGCCCTCTGCGTCATTCACCACCTCGTAAACGCCGGCGGGGCAATAACGCTGCGCGGGCTCGGCATAGTTCGGCAGGTTATAGTCGATGGGAATAGCCGGGTCCTTGAGCTTGAGGTGGCTCGGCTGGTCTTCTTCGTGATTGGTGTTCGAGATAAACACGGACGACATCTTGTCGAACATCAGCACGCCGTCGGGTTTCGGATAGTCGATCGGCTTCGCGTCCTTCGCCTTGTCGAGCGACAGGTTGTCTGCCCTGTTTTTGAAGGTCCACGGCGCGCGTCCGCGCAGCAGCACCGTGTCGATCGCGGAATAAAGGAATCCCCAGATGAACCCCTTGTGGAAGCTCGGGCGCACGTTGCGCACCCGGTAAAGATCCTCATGCAGCCAGCTCGTCTTGAAGCGGTGCGTATAGCCAATGCCTTCCTTGCCGCTCGGGTCGCCGCTTGCGAACATTTCGGCGAGCGTTTCCGCCGCGAGCATGCCCGATTTCATCGCCGCATGGGTGCCCTTGATCTTCGGCACGTTGAGAAAGCCCGCCGTGTCGCCCACCAGCATGCCGCCCGGGAAGGTCAGCTTCGGCAGCGATTGCAGCCCGCCTTCGGTCAGCGCACGCGCGCCGTACTGGATGCGCTTGCCGCCTTTCAGGTATTTGGCAATCGCGGGATGCGTCTTGAAACGCTGGAATTCATGGTAGGGCGAGAGGTATGGATTCTTGTAATCGAGCCCGATCACGAAGCCGATCGAGATGATGTTGTTTTCGGCATGATACATCCAGCTGCCGCCATAGGTCTCGGTCGTCATCGGCCAGCCAGCGGTGTGCATCGTCAGGCCCTGCTTGTGGTTCTCCGCCGGTACCTCCCACAGCTCCTTGATGCCGAGGCCATAGGTCTGCGGATCGCAGTCTTTGCGCAGCTGGAATCTGTTGAACAGGATGCGCGTCAGCGACCCGCGGCAGCCTTCCGCGAACAGGGTCTGCTTCGCATGCAGCTCCATGCCGCGCTGGTAGGCGGCGGTGGGCTTGCCGTCCCGGCCGATCCCCATATCGCCCGTCGCGACGCCCTTGACCGAATTATCTTCGGAATACAGGATTTCCGCAGCCGGAAAGCCGGGATAGATCTCGACGCCTAAACCTTGTGCCTGCTCGGCCAGCCATTTGCACAGCACGCCGAGGCTGAAGATATAATTGCCCTTGTTGTGCATCTGGGGCGGCGTCGGCAGGCGGATCGCGTGTTTTTTGGTCAGGAACAGGAATTTGTCGTCGGTCGCCGCGCAGGTGAGGGGCGCGCCCTTTTCCTTCCAGTCGGGGATGAGCTCGTTGAGCGCGCGCGGCTCCAGCACGCCGCCCGACATAATATGTGCGCCGACTTCGGA
>DASPMW010000051.1:0-3930 GCA_035626855.1 Patescibacteria group bacterium | reverse complement strand
TCCAGCGCCACGATTCCAACCGGCTCGAATATCTCGACGAGAAGGGCACGCGCGGCAAGCTGAAGGTGCTGGTGGCCGATGTCGGCCATGACCTCGCCATCCTGCAGATGGATCCGCCCGGCCCCGCCTTCGTTGAGCTTGGCAAATCCGACCGGCCGAAGGGCACGCGCCTGTTCGCGCTTGGCAACCCGCACGACATCACCTTCACGATCATCGAGGGCACGCATAACGGCCTCAACCGCGAAAGCTTCATCGACAAGATCCACTTCTCGGGCTCCCTCAACCCCGGCATGTCGGGCGGGCCGGTGCTGGGGCATGACGGCCGCGTGGTCGGCGTCAACGTCTCGACCGCGGGCAACCAGATCAGCTTCCTCGTCCCCGTCGAGCCCCTGAAACAACTGCAGCAGGAACTGCTGGCGCAGAAGCCGGGATACGACTTCACCGCAAGCGCGGCACAATATATCGAGAACCAGCTGCTCGACGTGCAGGCGCGCGTCGTTGACAAGCTCATGGCCGATAAATGGGAATCCGTCCCCTTCGGCCCGTTCCTCGTGCCGGGCCGCATCAACACCGCCTTCAAGTGCTGGGGCGACACGATGCAGGAGGAAAAACAGCCCTATAAATTCTATTCCCGCTCGACCTGCCAGAACCAGGACCGGCTGTTCCTCGACAGCGATTTCGACACGGGCGTGTTCATGTATCGCTACGACTATCTGCAGGCGAACGAGCGCCTCTCGCTGCCGCGCTTCTTCAGCTATTACGAGAACCAGTACGAGATGCCCCTCGGCACCGGCAACGCGTCGGAAGACGACCTGACCAATTTCGACTGCCACGACCGCTTCGTCGACCTGGCCGGCGGCCGCTGGAAGGCGTCCTTCTGCGTACGCCAGTACAAGAAATACCCGCAGCTCTACGACATGCAGCTCTACATGGCACTTGTCAGCGGCAACCGCGAGGGGTTCATGGTGACGCAGATCGCGGAGGGTGTGTCGAAGGATAACGCGCTCAAGCTTGCGCAGAAATTCATGCAGGAAATCCGCCCGCGCCCGCAGGCGGGCTCCAAGTCCGCGTCAGGTCCGCAGGCATCGCCCGCGGCGGCGCCGGTATCCGCGAAAACGCCGAAGGCCCCCGCGCAGGCGACGGAAGGTGCAAAATGAAACGTCTGGTCCTTGAAATCACCAATCACTCGGGCGACGGCACGATCACCCACCGCTCGATCGAAACCTTCCCTGCGACGCTCGGCCGTGGCTACCACAATGACATCATCATCGGCGACCCGCATGTCAGCGCGCAGCACGTCCGCATCGAATTCGACGGCAATGACTTCGTGATCCACGACCTCGGCTCGGAAAACGGGCTGACGGTCAACGCCAAGCACCACAAGTCATCCCATGCGCACCTGAAATCGGGTGATGTCGTGCGCGTCGGCCATACCGATATCCGCATCTTCGATCCCGCGCATCCGGTCGCGCCCGCGCGGCGCATCGCGCGGCAGAACCCGCTCCTGGCCTGGCTGTCTCGCTCGGTCGTCGTCTGGCCAGCGCTCCTGCTGGCGGCCGTCGCCTCCGTCGGCTGGAAATATCTCGACACCTTCGCCTATGACGTCGGGGAAACGCTGATCGGCACGGGCATCAGCGTGATCGTCACGATCATGGTCTGGTCGGCGCTCTGGGGCGTCGCCGGGCGGTTGGCGCGGCACAAGTCACGCTTCCGCAGCCACGTCGCGCTGGCGAGCCTGTTCGTGATTGCCGTCTGCGTCGCCGCCTTCCTGCAGGATTACTTAAGCTTCGTCAGCAATGACAGCGCGCCGGCAGCCTTCGCCGGCTTCGCGCTCAATGCCGGTCTCGTGCTCGCGCTCCTCTATGGCGCGCTGACGCTCGCAACTGACATGACGGCGCGCCGCCGGCGCGTCTGGACCTTCTTCTTCGCGCTTGGCATGGCGATCGCCGCCATCGGCATGGCGGAAGTGAACGAGGGCAAGTTCGATCCGGCGCCCTCTTACTCGGCCGAGCTGCAGCCCTATTTCTCGCAGCTCGCTTCGGCAGATTCGCCGGACGACTTCCTGAAAGGCGCGGATAAGCTGTTCTCCTCGGACACGTTCCAGAAGCAGGCCAAGAAAGACCAGTAATTACAGATAATTACGCCGCCACTCCCTGCTGGACATAGTTTTACATATTATATATAATATGTAGCAGAACAAGGGGATGGGGATCTCATGACAGCATTCAACGGACATGCCAAACCGGTTCACGAGGTGCTGGACGAGGCACTGCGCGACCTCGGCGATCTCTCAAAGGCGAAGGTCGTGCTCGTCGATGATTTCGGCGACTTCAATCCGGGAAATGAAAAATCCGCCCAGTTGCTGGAAGTCTTCAACACCCCCGCGCGCGGCAATGCCCCGCAGGAAATCATGGTCGTCACGAGATATATGGGTCAGGACAGCCGCGAGACCGACACCGCCGACAAGCTGAAGCAGCGCTTCGGCGAGGTCGTGCAGGCGGGGTTTAACCACAAGATGTTCCCTCTCATCGCCGAGCGCATGGTCGAGGAAACGGTGCTGCCGAAAAACATGCGCGAGGGCCTCTGGGCGATCGTCAAGCGCGGCATGGAAGAAGGTAAATTCAAGCCGGCCGACGGGCTGGGCAACCTGCGCAGCTTCGTCAATGAATACATCCAGCATCCGATGACGCCCGACTGGGAAAAGAAGCTGGTCGACAACTCCCCGGTGACGCAGGTTGTCGCGGCGATGCAACAGGGCGCGGGCGATTGCGGACAGGCGCCGCAGACCGCGCGCTTCAGCCGCAAACCCTTAAAGTTGTCATGATCGCGCCGGCCGCCCTATCGGCAGCGGCGGTTATCACGCAACTGCTGGATGGCGGGGGCTTGGCGGAAAAGGACGCGCTGCATCGTCTTGCCATGATCATCCAGGAACGCAGCCCGACCTCGCCCAATCCGGACGGCTCCGCTGCGATTTACCTGCGCGACATTCGCAAGCTCGCATCCGACGGCGCGGTGCCGGTGCATCTTGGCCGCTTCCTGAACGCGCCGCAGGTGAAGAAATGGCTGGCCGAATTGTCGCCGGCGCGTGAAGCTTTGAGCCGCACGCAGGCGGGGCAGGATGCCGCGCAAGCGGCAAAGTCACCGCTTCAGCCGGGCGCGTACGCGCCCGCCACCGCACGTTTCAAACGGAGGTCAGGGTTATCGCCATGACAGGATCACTTTCGGAATTATTCAATGCCGTCGCGGCGCGCGGTGATACGGCGGTTGTCGAGCAGCTGCTGAAATCAGGCGCCGATATCAACCTGCCGCGGCCCAAGGCACAGAAACCGCCCAAGCCGACGAGCCCCGTGCAAAGGCCGGACAACCCGCCGGTTGCGGTGAAGAAAGAAAAACCAGCGGCTGCGAAGAAGCCGTTTGTCTCCGGCCCTGAAAAGGCGCCGCCCGTCGCAAAGTTTAGGTCGAAGCGATAACGCCGATCACGAAATGCTGCGCTGCATATTGCCGTAACGCGCGATCTTTATTGCGTTCTCATGCTCGGGCTCGATTTAACGAAACCTTAAGCCCTCTCTTTCTATTGTCATCATGCGCGGACATTTGCCGCGAACCGATCTTTTACGCTATGTTGAATACGGGGAGACGGGGATGCACATGTTGGGCCTGAACAAGTTTTTCAATTCGCTGTCATGCAACGGCATCGACAAGCGCAATAGCGCCGGCGAGACGAAGCTTTATCGCGCGGTGCGCAGCGGCAACGTCAACCAGGTGAAGAAGCTGCTGCGCGAAGGCGCGGATCCCGATGTCGCCGACGATCACGGCCTGACGCCGCTGCACCAGGCGGCCTATTGGGGCGAGACCGAAATCACCGAGCTGCTGATCAAGGCGGGCGCCGACGTGAATGCCGAAAACAAGGGCAAGGGTTGGACGCCGCTC
>DASPMW010000050.1:0-3229 GCA_035626855.1 Patescibacteria group bacterium | reverse complement strand
GCGGGCTGTCGCGCGAACGCTGGCTCTCCGACGGCAAGCCCCAGGTGCCGGGCCGCCTCAACGATTTGCGCCATATCGTCTATAAACCCG
Organism: Patescibacteria group bacterium; assembly: GCA_035626855.1. Lineage (GTDB taxonomy): Bacteria > Pseudomonadota > Alphaproteobacteria > Micavibrionales > UBA2020 > JAPWJZ01. Next base: position 3,139 of record DASPMW010000050.1, on the reverse strand, counting down.
CCGACAGCCCGTGGCGGCACGTGCGCGCCAATCTCGGCTTGATGCTCCGCGAGGGGCTGCTGAAGGAAAACATCGACGGTGAGGCGCTGCTCTGGGCCTATCAGCGCCTGATGAGCCGGCCGGAGCAGCGCAAGATCCTCATGGTGATTTCCGACGGCGCCCCGGTAGATGATTCCACTCTTTCGGCAAACCAAGGCAATTACCTGGAAGAACACCTGCGCCGCGTTATCCACTTCATCGAGGACAAGACGCCGATCCAGCTGCTCGCAATCGGCATCGGCCACGACGTCACCCGCTATTACAAGCGCGCGGTCACGCTGGTGGACGCCGAAGAACTCGGCGGCGCGATCACCGAAAAGCTCGCTGAGCTGTTCGAGGAAAAATCCGTGAAGGGCAAGAAACGGGCGCGTTAGACCGTCGTCAAGCCCCTGCGCCGAGAGAGGGCTTTATTCACCTGTTTGGCTAGGCTAATATCGCCAGACAACAAAGGTGACTCATGTCCGACCAGAAAATCCACAGACCGAAACAGATCAGCGGCTTTCCCGAGTGGCTGCCGGAATTCCGCGCGGTGGAACTGGACTGGATGGACAGGATCCGCCGCGTATTCGAGAGCTACGGCTTTTGCAACATCGAAACCCCGTCGGTCGAGGAGATCGACGCGCTGCTTGCGAAGGGCGGCGATACCGAGAAGGAAATCTACACCCTCGCCCGCCTTCATGCCGAGGATGGCGACAAGGAAGCGCGGCTTGCGCTGCATTTCGACCTGACCGTGCCGATGGCGCGGTATGTGGCGCAGCATTTCGGCAATCTCAGCTTCCCCTTCAAGCGCTACCAGATACAGCGGTCCTGGCGGGGCGAGCGGCCGCAAAAAGGGCGTTACCGTGAATTCTACCAATGCGATATCGACGTCGTGAATATCGACGAACTGCCGCTGCATTTCGACGCCGAGCTGCCAGCAGTACTGTTCGAAGCCTACCAGGCGCTCGACATCCCGCCCGTCGAACTGCGCATCAGCAACCGCAAGATCGTGATGGGCTTCCTCGCGGGGCTCGGGATCAACGAGCCTGGCGCGATTACCCGCACGCTCGACAAGCTCGACAAGGTCGGCCCTGACGGCGTGCTGAAAATGCTGGCGGCAGCCGGCGTGCCCGACAATGTCGCGCAGAAGGCGCTTGCCTTCGTCAACATCAAGACCCCCGATTCAGGCTTCGCCGAACAGGTCAAGGCGCTCGGCGTGACCTCGGAGCTGCTGACGGAGGGGCTGAGCGAGTTGACTTTCGTCACCGATAACCTGAAGCACCTCCCCAAAGGCGGTGTCATTGCCGATCTCGGTATTATCCGCGGGCTCGATTACTATACAGGCACCGTGCTGGAAGCCCGCTTCCGCGAAGGAAACCCGATGGCGATCGGGGGCGGCGGGCGCTATGACGCCCTTGCCGGCTCCTTCATTAACCAGAAGCTGCCGGGCATCGGCGTTTCGATGGGCCTCACCCGCCTGTTCGGCCTGCTCATGGACCAAGGCCAGATCAAGCCCGGGCAGAAAGCGCCGACACAGGTGCTGGTCGTGCTGCCGGAAGAGTCGCGGCGTGCGGAGGTGTCTGCCACCACCCAGGCGCTCCGCGCCAAGGGGTTGAAGGTTGAAATGTATCACCGTGACGCCAAGGTGAAGACCCAGCTCGCCTACGCGGAGAAAAAGGGGATTCCCTTCGTCTGGTTCCCGCCCTTCAAGGACGGCCAGCCGCATGAGGTCAAGAATATGTCAAACGGCCAACAGACGCCGGCCGATCCGCAAAACTGGATGCCGTGACCCTCTCCACATCAGGCACTGCTGTGCTACTATCATTGAAAGCGCCTTAAGGGGATACCATGAACCGTTTCAGCAAAATTTCGATCTACGCCGCCGTTTTCGGCCTCGGCCTCTACGGCCTGATGGCAGGGCGCAGCTACGCCTTCATCGACAAGGGCACCTACACCTACATCCACAACGAAGCGGAATACAGCATCGACCTGCCCGACGCGCCGGTCGGCGAAACGGTATGGGCCGACCAGAAAGATCCGATTCCGTTTATCGAGAACGCGCCGAAATTCGGCTCGATCGGCGAAATCGCGCGGGTCAAGCGCGTTGACATAGATACGGGCGACACATTCGAGGTCGAGATCACCTTCCTCAAGGCCGAGCGCGATTTCCTTCTCTCCATGACGCAGGAGCGCATGAAGGAGGAGCTGAACAATGTCTATAAGGACATGAACCTCGATAACAAGCAGGAAAGCTTCTCCGCCGGCTCCGACACGCTGAAATGGGCGACGCTGACGGGCTTCACGGTTGATGAAAACAACAACCTTTTATTCAACTCGGCGCATTATCTGACGGGCCTGTCGAGCGTGATGGTCGTCCGAAGCCGCTATAACGTCGAGAACAAGAAATTCCAGGGCTATTACGACACAATGTCGAAATCGATCAAGTATGCGGGCCTGAAGTAAAGGCTTTCACCGCTTCGACCATCGAGAAAAATCCGTTGCGGCGGTTCGGGCTCAGGTGCTGGTCCAGACCGAGCCTGGCGAAGGTCGCCTCGACATCTATTTCATTGATTTCCGCGCGGTTGCGACCGGCGAATATCGCGACCAGAACGGCGATCAGCCCCTTGACGATCTGCGCGTCGCTGTCGGCTGTCATGGTCAGGCGCCCCTGCCCGTCCCAGCCCATCACCAGCCAGACCTGGCTCATGCAGCCGCGGACCTTCGCATGTTCGGTTTTAAGGGATTCCTCCATCGCCGGCATGGCGTTTCCAAGGTCGATCAGGTATTTGTACCGGTCCTCCCAGTCCTCAAGCGCGGTGAAGTTATCCACAAGATCATCTATAGACATATTCACGGTAAGCCTTTATTAATGCCGAGCGGTGCTAAAATAGGGTGAAACACCGTCGAAACCAAGACCAAATACGTTATCCACAACCCCGCCAAATCCTTGAATAAACGATGGTTGGCAAACACCGAACAGGTGTTCTATCTTAAGGGAACGGAGGCCCTGTCAAAGGGCCCATACAGGTAAAGAAGGGAATTATTCGGATGAGCAGCAAGACCGGGTCGACAGATTCGAAGAATACGCTGTACTGCTCCTTCTGCGGCAAGAGCCAGCACG
>DASPMW010000049.1:0-19362 GCA_035626855.1 Patescibacteria group bacterium | reverse complement strand
TCAGCGTAAGCGAAGGATCTCCCTTGATTGCGGCGAGAAAGGGAGATCCTTCGCTTTCGCTCAGTATGATAAGGAATCCAAAACGAAATCCGGGAGGCGCTTCACCAACGCCTCCCGGATCTTTTTTCGTTTATGCAGGGTAGTATCGACTGTTACTGCTCTTCCTCTTCGCCCATGTCGAGATCGGGCTCGTCGAGCAGGTTCTCCTCGTCGTCTTCTTCCGGCTCCTCGTCATCTTCGTCGTCGCTGGCTTCCAACTCGTCATCTTCGTCGAGCTCGTCGTCATCGAGGTCGATGTCGTCTTCGTCGTCCTCGTCATCGAGCTCCAGCTCTTCGTCTTCTTCGTCCTTGTCGCCGACGGATTCCTCGTCTTCGTCATCGGCGCCGCCCAGCAGGGCTTCCTCGGCGTTTTCGCGGGCATTGGCCTTGCCGGCTTTCTGCCCCGGGGCGGGAGCGCCTTTCGACGTGCCGCCGGTGGTCTGATTGTTACGCATGTTCTTCCTCCAATTTCATCTCGCTCCGGCACAGGGGTTGCCGATACACCAAAAACAAGCAGGCGACATATTCGGTTCCCCGCTAAAAAGAACCGGGAGGCACCCCTGTTATGGAGCGCCTCCCGGGAGCACCGGAACTGCCTGATTAGAAGAGGTTAGTCGTTGTCGTGGCTGTGACGGCCGGCCTCGGCATGGCCGCGGGAATCCCCGAACCAGCCACGGCCGCGACCGCCGTTGTTGCCGCCACGGCTGCTGCCGTTACCGTTACGGCTGCCGCCGCTGCGGGAGGAGCGCCCGCCGCCGTTACCCTCGCTGCTGCCGCCGCGTGACGACATAGACCTGCCGCCATTGCCGCCCGCCGAGCGGCTACGACGGCCGTTGCGCTGGCTTGCCGCGCGCGAATGGCCTTCGGAATCGCCGAACCAACCGCCATGGCCGCCGCGGCCCTGGCGGCGTCCGCCGTTCCGGGAGCCGGAGCGCCCACGGGACATGCCGAGATCGTCATCCATGTCTTCATCGCTCAGGAAGCGTCCGTTTTCGTCGCGCTCGCGGGAGGAGGCACCATCGAAATCATCGTCTTCGAAATCCTCCTCGTCCTCGTCGTCCCACTGGCTGGAGCCGCGATAGCTGCGGTCATCGCTCATGAAGCGGCCTTCTTCGTCACGCTGGCGATTGCCGCCATTGCGCCCACGGCCGCCGTTACGGCCGCGCGCGGAATAGCCGCTGTCGTCGTCCTCGTCGTCGAAGTCATCGTCCATTTCCATGTTGCGGGAACCCGAGCGGCCGCGCCGTGCCGCTTCGGCATGGCCTTCGGAATCGCCGAACCAACCACCATGGCCGCCTTGGCCCCGGCCGCCGCCGTTGCCGCCGCGCCCGCCTCGTCCACCTTGGTCTTCGTCATCTTCATCGTCGAATTCCATCGAGCGGGAACGGCTGCCGCCGCGATCATCGCTCATGAAACGGCCTTCGTCGTCGCGCTCGCGCATGCCGCCACTGCGGCCACCTCGGTTGCCGCCTTGGTTGCCGCGGCTGCCGCCGCGGGATTGTCCAGAATTACGCATGGTGTTTTCCTTTCAAGAATTGTTTACAGGCAGTTGCTGTGCCCGAGGACAATGAAAGAAAGGGGGCGCGGTTCCGGCGAGCGCGGTGAAGAAAATAAGGCGGCTGAATCTTGACTCTCAGGCGCGCGGCGCTATCGCAACCGACTCGGAATTTTCCGGAAGCTTTCCGGAAAAATGCGCACGCAGCTGCTCGCGGAAATCCGCCTCGAGCGCGCGCACGAAGTTCTCCGCTTCCAGATTCTGGTTGGAAACGCGCAGCTGTTTTGGCTTCGCATCGAGCGGGGAGGCCCATGCAGCCATATCGACCTGCGTGCCATACACCTTGAAGAAACGTCCGTCGTTGAATGCGCCTGCGATAATTCCGTCTAGCATGATGGCAGTACCTCCCGTGCGAAGACTTCGATGAATTGCGCCTGGTTGCGTGCGGCGTTGTGGATGTAGATTTCGTCAAAACCGAAAGCGGCATGTTCCCGGATATGCGCGAGATGCGCGGCAGGATCGGCTGATATGAACAGGCCTTCGTCCATGTTTTCGGGCGCGACATGCTCGGCTGCGCGGTCGATGCTTTCCGGCGTCCTGAAATCCTGCCAGGGTTGCGCGCCGGCAGCCGTATGACGCCACTGGTCATGCGCCTCGGTGCGCGCGGTGTCTTCATCTTCCGCCCAGGCGACCTGCAATTGCAGCGCAAGCGGCTTGCCCTCCCCGCCGCCTTCACGGAAGGCTGAAATAATAGAATTCAGCGTGTCAACGTCCTTGCGCACGGTGATAAGGCCGTCCGCCCAGGCGCCGGCGTCACGCGCCGTTTCAGGGCCGATCGCCGCCGCGTAAATTTTCGGCGGCGTCTCTGGCAGCGTCCAGATTCGCGCGTTCTCTGCCTTGAACGGTCCGTCATTCTGCGTGATTGTTTCTCCGCGCCACAGCTTGCGGATCATATCGATGCCCGCTTTCATGCGCGCCATGCGCTCTTCCCGCGCAGGCCAGGTTTCGCCCGTCACGGTTTCATTCATCGCCTCGCCGCTGCCGGCGGCGATCCACTGGAAGCGGTTGGGAAACATCTGGGCAAGGGTGGCAAAATTCTGGGCGATTGCGACCGGGTGATAGCGCATGCCGCCCGGGATGGACAGGGTGCCAAAGGACATGCTGGATGTTGCCTGCAACGCCGCGCCGAGCCAAGGCCAAGGGTGGCCGGACTGGCCCTGCCGGACGGACCATGGCGAAACATGGTCGGAGCACATCACGGCCTTGAAACCGGCCTTTTCCGCGCGGGAAACATAGTCGAGCAACGCGCGCGGTGTGAACTGCTCATGCGATGCGTGATAGCCGATCTTCATAATCCCCTAAACCGCCAAGGGCGATTCAGGTTCCGTCAGGTCACGAATTGGCGCACAGATTCAAGGGTATCTGCCTGCTGCGCCGGTTTGTCCCAGCGGATTCTGTTTATGCGCGGGAAGCGCAGCGCGACGCCCGACTTATGGCGGGGGCTGTCGTGGGCCGAATCAAAGGCGACCTCGAACACCAGCTGCTTTTCCACCTCGCGTACGGGGCCGAATTTTTCCGTGGTATGGCTGCGGATCCATTTGTCGAGCCGCAGCAGTTCTTCGTCGGTAAAACCGAAATAGGCCTTTCCGACGGGCACTATCTCGTTCCCCTTCCAGACGCCGAAGGTGTAGTCGGAATAAAAGGACGAGCGCTTGCCATGGCCGCGCTGCGCATACATGAGGATCGCGTCAATGAGGCGCGGGTCGCGCTTCCATTTATACCAGAGACCCTTAGGCCGGCCCTGCTGATAGATGCTGTCTTTGCATTTCAGCATGATGCCTTCATGGCCCTGTTCCTCCGCGCCGCGGATGCGCATCGCGGCAAGTTCATCCCAGGTTTGGAACGGCAGCGGCGCTGAGAGATCGAGCCGCGGGTTCGGGTAACGCTGAAGCCAGGCTTCCAGCCGCGCGCGGCGCGCCACGAGCGGAAGGTGGCGGATATCCTCGTCGCCGTCGAACAGCATGTCATAGACGCGCACGAAGGCGGGATAATCTTTTTGCATCGCGGCGCTGACGGTTTTGCGGTTGAGGCGCTGCTGCAGGTCGTTGAAGGTCATCGGCGAGAAATCGCGTCCGACCAGCAATTCGCCGTCGAGCACGCCTGCGCCGGTGATAGTTTTCAAAAGATCGGGAAAGGTATGCGCGATATTGTCGCCCGTTCGCGAGAACATGGTTTTTTCGTCATGGCCGAGGCTCAGCTGCACGCGGATGCCGTCCCATTTCCATTCCGCCTGCCAGTCAGCGGGGTTCATGGCGGCGAAATCCTTTTCCTCGTCGATCGCGTGGGACAGCATCATCGGGTGGAACACGCGGTGGCGGTGGATCTCGGGGGCGGCGCCGCGGTTTTCGAGCCAGGCGAACAATTCGGCATAAGGGGGGGCAAGGCCGTGCCAGATATGCTCGATATCGTCCATGGTTTTCGCGTCGCCAAAACCGGCGCTGAAATCGGCAAGCGCCTGTTTCGCAAGGCGCGCCGACACGCCGATGCGCAGGTTGCCGGTCGCGAGCTTGATGATCGCCCAGCGCTCGGTCGGCGTGCCGGCGGTCAGGTGGCCCGCGATGACGCCGGGCAGGCGCGGGGGCGCAATGGTTTCCAGCTCGGCGATGATGCCCGAGAGCGACGGCAATTCGCCCCTGCCCGTTTCCGGCCAGATGAGCGCGATCGTTTCGGCGAGGTCACCGACGTAATCATAGGACATGTCGAACAGGTGTTCGTCCACGCGCTCCAGCGCGATTTTTTTCAGCAGGTTGGCCTTGACGTTCTGCAGGTTGAGCTCGCCCGTCAGCGCAGCCAGCGCATAGCCGCGGTCGGGATCGGGCGCGCTTTGGAAATAACGCACCATATGCGCGAGCTTGGAGTTCCGCGATGGCGTCAGCAGCAGGTTTTCGAGAAGCTCGGCGAACTGCTTCATGCTGTTTCCCCTTCCTCGTCCTCGCGGCCCTGCAGGTGGAGCGGCGCGGCCTTGATGCCGTTCTGCTGGCACCAGTAGACCAGGCCGTCTTCACGCCCGTGCGTCACCCAGACTTCGGGCGCGCCGGTATCGGCAATGGTCTGCGTGAGCTCGTTCCAGTCGGCATGGTCGGAGATGACGAGCGGCAGCTCGACGCCCTTTTGCTTCACGCGCTGCTTGACCGTCATCCAGCCCGACGCCATGCCCGTAATCGGCTCGGTCAGGCGGCGCGACCAAACCTCTTTCAGCGCGGAGGGCGGGGCGAGCACGAGGCAGCCTGCGAGCGATCCCTTCGGCATGTCGGTCGCCTTGCGCAACTCGCCGAGGTCGATGCCCATTGATTGGTAAAAATTGCACATATTGACCATCGCGCCATGCAGGTAGATCGGCGCGTCATAGCCCGCCTGCCGCAACAGCCCGATCAACCGTTGCGCCTTGCCGAGCGCGTAGACGGCGATCAGGTGGCTCTGGTTCGGGAAGGCCCCGATCGAGCGGATCAGTTTTTTGGCTTCGGAAAGCGGGTCGGGGTGCTGGAAGACGGGCAAGCCGAAGGTCGCCTCCGTCACGAAAATATCGCAGGGGACAGGCGTGAAGGCGGGGATTTTCGGGTCGGGCACCCGCTTGTAATCGCCGGAAACGACGATGCGCTTCTGCGGTGTTTCGAGGAGGATCTGCGCGGAGCCGAGGATATGGCCCGCGGGGTAAAAGGTGACGGTGACGCCATCCATGCGCGCCGGCTCGCCATAGGCCACGACCTGCCAGTTTTTCGCCGCGTCTTCGCCATAGCGTAATTTCATGAGCCCGATGGTTTCCGCGGTCGCAAGGACGCTGCCGTGACCGCCCCGCGCGTGGTCGCCATGGGCATGGGTAATAAGCGCGCGATCGACCGGTTCGGGAGGGTCGATATAGGCGCGAAGCGGCTCTATATAAAGGTCATGACGCAGCAGCTGCATGAATCTCAAATGGCTCCAATCCCCTTGAAAAACAAGAGGGAAGCCAAAACCGTTCCCCCCGCCGCGCTCACCGGCTGGCTGAAGGCAAAAGGCTGGGACTGGTTCCCGCACCAGCTCGCTGTTTTCAAGGCCGCGAAAGCCGGAAGCGATGTGTTGCTTTGCGCGCCGACGGGTGCGGGAAAAACCCTTTCCGGCTTCCTGCCCGCCTTCTCGGAATTGCTGGCGACGGAAAAGCGCGAGGGGCTGCATACACTCTACATCTCGCCGCTGAAGGCGCTGACCGTCGACGTCCATCGCAGCATCGGCAAGCCGATCGAGGAGCTGGGCCTGCCGATCACCTTTGAAACACGCACGGGAGACACGCCGTCGTCCAAGCGCGCGCGGCAGAAGACCAAGCCGCCCGCGATGCTGATGACCACGCCGGAATCGCTGGCACTGCTGATTTCGTATGACAACGCGGCGGAATATTTCAAAAACCTGCGTTTCATCATCATCGACGAGCTCCATGCGCTGATGGGCTCCAAGCGGGGCGACCTGATGTCGCTCGGTCTCGCGCGCCTGCGAAAACTCGCGCCCAAGGCGCAATTTATCGGCCTGTCGGCCACCATTCCCGACCCCGAGCTCGCGCGCGACTGGCTGTGCGGGCCGCAGGGCGTGATCGTGAAGGCGCCGGTGCGCAAGACCCCCGATATCCGCATCCTGAAATCGGCGGCGCATATCCCCTGGGCGGGGCATATGGCGCTTTATGCCATGAAGGAAGTCTATGCCGAACTGACGCAGAGCCGCATGAGCATCGTCTTCGTCAACACCCGCGCGCAGGCGGAACTGATCTTCCAGAACCTCTGGCGCATGAACGACAAGAACCTGAAAATCGGCCTGCATCACGGATCACTGGAGCCGGAACTGCGCCGCAAGGTGGAAGCCAGCATGGCGAATGGCGGGCTGGACTGCGTCGTCGCGACCTCTTCACTTGACCTTGGCATCGACTGGGCGGAAGTAAACCTCGTCGTGCAGATCGGCGCGCCGAAGGGGATCAGCCGGTTGTTGCAGCGCGTCGGCCGGTCGAACCACCGGCTGAACGAGCCCAGCCGCGCGCTGCTGGTGCCGACCAACCGCTTCGAATGCGTTGAATGCGAGGCGGCGATTGAAGCGATCGAGCGGCAGGAACTGGACGGCACGCCCGCGCGCACCGGCGGACTTGACGTGCTGGCCCAGCATATTTTCGGCTCCGCCTGTTCCGCCCCGTTCCAGCCCGAAGAACTTTATGCGGAGATTAAAACCGCATGGCCCTATCGCAACCTGCCCTACAAGGACTTTGACGCAGCGCTGCAACTGGTCGTCGATGGCGGCTATGTGCTGAAGGCCTATGAGCGGTTCAAGCGGCTGGTGAAGCAGGACGACGGCAGCTATGCGCTGGCCAATCCCGGCGTCGCGCGCCAGTACCGCATGAATATCGGCACGATCGTCGAAGCACCGATGCTGAAGGTCAAGCGCGGGCGCCAATACCTCGGCCAGATCGAGGAGTTTTTCATCAACCACCTGACGCCGGGCGACAGCTTCCTGTTTGCGGGCGAGGTGGTGAAATTCGACGGGCTGCGCGATGCAACGGTGATGGTATCGCGCACCACCGCCGACGCGCCCAAGATCCCGAGCTATGACGGCGGCAAGCTGCCGATGAGCACGCATTTATCCTTGCGCGTGCGCGAACTGCTGGAAAAGCCACAGCACTGGAAGAAACTGCCGCCCAACGTCGCCGAATGGCTGGAGCTGCAGGAGGAGCGCTCCCTCCTTCCCTCTCCCGACCGGCTGCTGGTCGAGGTTTTTCCGCGCGCAGGCAAATATTACACCGTCATCTATCCCTTCGCGGGACGCAACGCGCACCAGACGCTCGGCTTCCTATTGATGCGGCGCATGGCGCGGCGCGGCGACAAGCCGCTCGGCTTCGTTGCCAGCGATTACGCGCTCGTCATCTGGTCCCTGCGTCCGCCCGAGCAGGTAGAAGATCTGCTATCGGTCGACCTGCTGGGCGAGGAGCTGCATCACTGGCTGGAAGATACCCCCCTGTTAAAGCGCACCTTCCGTGAATCCGCCGTCGTTGCCGGCATCATCGAGCGCCGCCATCCCGGCGAGACCAAGACCGGGCGGCAGATGACCTTCAGTTCGGACCTGATCTATGACGTGCTGTATAAATACGAGCGCGACCATATCCTGCTGCGCGCAGCGCGGCAGGACGCGACGGGCGGGCTGATCGATACCGGGCGCCTGTCCGAAATGCTCGTCGAGATGCAGGGCAAGGTCGTGGTGCGCGAGCTTGACCGCGTTTCCCCCCTGTCCGTGCCGCTGATCCTCGACATCGCCCGCGAGAGCGCGCCGCGGAAAGAGCGGGCGGAATACTACCTCGAGGATTTCGAACAAACGCTCCTGGCCGAGGTCGGGCTGAAGGAGTCGCCGTGAAGATCAGGTTCGGCGGCATCGATATCACCCTGCACCATTCGGGGCTGGCGGTCCTGCCGGCCTCCCATACCGCCATTGTCTCCGACCTCCACCTTGAAAAAGGCTCCCACTTCGCGCGGCGCGGCTATTACCTGCCGCCCTATGACAGTCAGGCCACGCTGGAAAAACTGCTCGGGGCGCTGGCGCAGCACCAGATCCGCCGCGTGATCTTCCTCGGCGACAGCTTCCACGACAAGACAGCGCATGAGCGGCTCGCGCCCGCGACGCGCGCGCTGCTGGCGCAGCTGGCCGCGCTCGACTGCGTCTGGGTGCGCGGCAACCATGACGGCGATTTCGCGCCGGAGGGGTTCCGGCCTTGCCTCGAGCATGCGCAGGACGGACTCCTGTTCCGCCACGAGGCGGCGGAGGCGCCGGAAATTTTCGAGGTGAGCGGCCATTACCACCCCAAGGCGCCGATCAGCCACAAGGGCGGACGGCTGGAGCGGCCCTGCTTCGTGGAGGATGGCCAGCGGCTCGTGATGCCGGCATTCGGCGCCTATGCCGGGGGCCTGACAGTCACGGATCCTGCCCTACGTCAGCTGTTCAGGGCGGAATATAGGGTGCATGTGCTTGGATCTGCTCGAATTTACAGTTTTTCCGGCGCATTGCTGGGGAACTAAGAGCGGTCTGGTGCTTTGGCAAGCCGACAATTGTTAATAAAGGAGCACATGACATGTCAAACAACACTGAAAACAACGGCGGCCTGTACTTCATCGTCGGCGCGCTCGTAATCGCGGTCGGCGTAATGGGCTATATGTACTTCGGCGGCGACCATGATGGCCGCAGCGGCGCAAGCGTCGCGATCGAGAAAACCTCGGACGCAGTGTCGAACCCCGTCGACCTGAAGGTCGATGTTGATCGTCGCTAATTGATTTTTCGGGGCTTGCCCCGAAATGAAAAGCGCGGGATGACGTTCTACGTCTCCCGCGCTTTTTTCATGCGCCTTAATCAGCCAAGTAGCGTATCGGCGAGCAGCTTGACGTTGAGGGCAACAATGATGCCCGCGATCAGCCAGCAGGCGACGGCCAAGCCCCGGGATATCACGAGCTTGCCCATCTTCGCCTTGTTGCTGACGAAGGTGATGAGCGGGATGACGGCAAAGGGCAGCTGCATGGACAGCACGACCTGGCTGAGGACAAGCAGCTTGCCGGTCTCCTGCTCGCCGTAATAGCCAATCACGAAAATGACCGGCAGGATCGCGAGCGCGCGGGTGGTGAGGCGGCGGATCCAAGGCTTCAGCTTGATATGCAGGAAACCCTCCATGACGATCTGGCCCGCCAGCGTCGCCGTAACGGTCGAGTTGAACCCCGAGGCCAGCAAAGCGACCGCGAACAAGGTGGAGGCCATGGCCACGCCAAGCGCGGGGGCAAGCAGTTCATAGGCGTGCTCGATGCCGGCGACCTCGCCCTTGCCGGTCGCGTGGAAGACGCTGGCCGCGACGATCAGGATGCTGGCATTGACGAACAGCGCGAGCATCAGCGCAAGCGTCGAATCGATCGTCGCCCACTTCAGCGCATATTTCTTGCCCTCTTCCGTCCGGTCAAAATTGCGCGTCTGGACAAGGGAGGAATGGAGGTAGAGGTTATGCGGCATGACCGTCGCGCCGATGATGCCGATCGCGATGTAAAGCATCGCGGGGTTGGTCACGATGTCCTTCGACGGCAGGAAGAACCCGCCAAGGATGGCAGAGACGGCCGGTTGCGCCAGCGCGATTTCGATGATGAAACAGCTGAAGATAACGACCAGCAGCGAGATGACGAAGGCCTCGAGCCAGCGGAAACCCCTATTCATCAAGGTGAGCAGCAGGAATACGTCGAGCGCGGTAATGACCGCCCCCAGCATCATCGGGATCCCGAACAGCAGCTTGAGCGCGATCGCGGTACCGATGACTTCGGCGAGGTCGCAGGCGATGATCGCAAGTTCGCAGATGAGCCAGAGCGCCATCGAGACCGGCTTGCTGTAATAATCGCGGCAGGCCTGCGCAAGGTCGCGCCCCGTGGCGATGCCAAGCCGCGCGCAGAGCGATTGCAGCACGATTGCCATGATGTTGGAAAGCAGGATGACGGACAACAGCGTATAGCCGAACTGCGAGCCGCCCGAGAGCGAGGTCGCCCAGTTGCCTGGATCCATATAGCCGACGGAGACGAGATAGCCGGGACCGGAGAACGCAAGGAAGCTGCGCAGCCAGGATTTGCCGCGCGGCACCGCGATGCTGGCATGTGCCGCGCCCAGGCTTGGCTCGGCGGTGGCGGCATGGGCAGTGGCTGTCGGCGGCGTGGTCATAGCTTGAATTACTTTCCAAATCCGGGTCATCACGGGGGGCGTCACCCTTCGAGTCTAGCAGTTTATGGTTATTTTGGGTATGCGCCAACGCCTGTTAACACGCAACCAGGCGTTTTCGTTCCAGATCAATGTCTTGGTAAAGCGCTACCCCGGCGGGATGGGCTAGTCTTAGCGTGGCGCCGTGGCTTAGGCGGCGGGCGCCTTGACGGCGATGCTATAGGCGACGACCGGCATTTCGCCCTTGGCGACGGGGACGAGGAAATCGCCCAAGGTCGGGCGTCGGCCGGGCCCCGGCTCGGTCATCAGCGCGGCGGCATCGAAAAAGTTTGCGATCAGCGCCTTCACCTGCGTCGGGTGCAGCAGGCCCTTTTCGCCGCGCAGCGTCGCCCCGCTTTTAAGAAAGTCATTCACGACCTTGGCGGCACCTGCATCGTTTGCGGCGACATAGACGGTATCGGGGCCCGCGATGCCGGCCGCGATATGAACGGGGCCTATCACCAGCGTCTTGCGCGCGACAGCGTCGTCGATGACGGGCAGATACACCTTTTTGCCGTTATGCGAGGCTTCGACAATCGTGAGGCTGAAGCCAGAGGCATGGGTCTGGGTCAAGAGCTTCATCGCAGCCTTCACCTCCGGCGTCATCGGATAGTCGGGCGCAATCTGGTTCGGGATGTCGTGGAGGAACAGCGATTTTCGCTGCGGTCCGCGCAGACCGGCCACCAGCGTCTTGAAATCCGCGAGCGGCGGCTCTTTTCCCGTGGCGTTGTAAATTGCGACAGCTCTGAAAGATTCGGCGAGTGACCTGCCCATGGATACCCCTTTGTAAACCCGACTCGCATGTTAGGGAAAAGAGCTTAAATCTTTCTTAAGAGAAATTTGATAAGTTAATACAAGAGGTTACAGAGACTGAGAAACAAGACTCTGACTCGTGCCGTTGGGTTAGGGACTCGCATGTTCAAATAAGCGGGGTTGAAAAATTCAAGGGGGAGTACTTTCGATGCGCCTTTTGGCCTTCCTGGTTTCGCTGGTTTTCCTGTCCGCTTCGGGCGCATTTCCCACATCAAAGGCTGAGGCTGCCGAGTATGTCGCACGCGGCGACATGGTGGGCGAGCTGAAGGTTTATACCGTCCAGAAGGACGAAACGCTGTGGGACATCGCACGCGCCTATGACATGGGCATCAACGAGATGAAGGCGGCCAACCCCGGCGTCAATGCGTGGAAACCCGGCCCCGGCCGCGCCATCCTGATCCCCTCGCTGCACACCCTGCCGCCGAAGCGCGAAGGTATCGTCGTCAACCTGACCGAGCTGCGCCTGTATTACTTCACGCCGGAGGGCCGCGTGATGACCTTCCCGATCGCGGCCGGCAAGGACGGCTGGAAAACGCCCACCGCCAACACCAAAATCGCCCTCAAGCGCGAAAACCCGACCTGGGTCGTGCCGGATTCGATCAAGGCGGAAGATCCGACGCTGCCAGACTTCATTCCGCCCGGTCCGGATAACCCGCTCGGCAAATATGCGCTGAACCTCGGGATTCCCGGCTACCGCTTCCACGGCACGCTTGCGCCCCGCTCGATCGGCAGCCGCGCGAGCCATGGCTGCATGCGCATGTATCCGGAAGATATCGAAACGCTGTTCCATTCGGTGCCGGTCGGTACCCCCGTCTCCATCGTCAGCCTTGATTACAAGCTGGGCTGGAAGGGCCGCGAGCTGTTCGTCGAAGTGATGGGCGGCAAGCGCAAGCCGGCGGCGCGCTCGGCGCTCGCCCGCGCCATCACGCGGGATATCGGCATGGTCGCCGGCAGCGAAGTGACGGTCGACCCGACCCTGCTCGCTGAAGCGGTCGCCGCCGGCAACGGCGTGCCTGTTGCCATCGGCAAGCGCGGCTTCGGCTTTGGCAACACGGTGGCCGTGCTGTTCGACGAATAGCGCTTAAGCGGCCTGCGGCGCGACGCCGATCGCATGAAGCCAGTCGGGCGTCGGCAGGATCAGTTTCCGCGCGGTCATGTCCATCAACCCCAGGGTCAGGCTGCTCTCAAAGCATAACTCATTCGCTGCGTTATAGATGTTCTGCTCCATCGTGCAGATTTTCTTGGCGTAGGACACCACGCGGGTTTCCACCCGTATCTCCTGCCGCAGCTTCAGCTCCTTCAAAAACTTGACCGTAAAGCCGAGGATCACAGGGCCGATGCCCTTTTGCCGGATATCGTCAATCGTATAGCCGCGCTTCGCAATGATGTCCCAGCGCGCTTCCTCAAGGATTTCAAGGTAGGTCGCATTATTGACATGCGAAAACGTGTCGAGATGGCGCTCGAGAATGGTCAGCGGATAAGTAAAAGTCTCGCCCTGCATCCTAGCGCCCGATATGCATGAGCAGTTTCAGGAAACCTGCGATCAGGTAAGCGCTGGCGAGGCCCGCGCACCAGAGCGCGCCGAACCAGGCCCACTGCCGCTGTTTTTCAGTAAGCGTTTTCATGCGAAGCCTTCCCGCGGAAGAGGTAATAGCAATAACCTGTGTACCCTAATATGAGCGGCAGCAAGGGCGCAACCCCCACCAGCATCAGCGAGAGGCTCGGTCCGCCCGCCGCCGCTTCTTTCAGCGTGAACTGGAAAGGCACGATATAGGGATAGAGGCTCAAGGCGAGACCCGCATAGCCCATCAGGAACACGCCGATCGCCGCAAGGAACGGCCGCCCATCATTCCGCGCCAGCCGCAGCTCCCGCCAGATCAGCAGGAACAGCGCGGCGGTAATCACCGGCACCGGCAGCAGCAGCCAGAAATTCGGCATCGAAAACCAGAAGACGCGGATGTCGTCGTTGATCAGCGGCATACAGGCGCTGACTGCCGCCATGAAGATGCCGACGAAGCCAAGCACATAGGCAGCGACGCGGCGCGCCCAGTCCTGCGTGACGTCCTCGGTCTTCATCACCAGCCAGCATGACCCGAGCAGCGCATAGCCGAAGACCAGCGCGATGCCGGTCATGACGCTGAAGCCGGTCGCCCAGTCGAAGGGACCGCCCGTGAAATCGCGACCCGTCACCGCGACCCCCTGCACGAAGGCGCCGAGAATGGTGCCCTGGAAAAACCCTGCGCCAAGCGAGCCGAAGTGAAAGGCGTAATCCCAGATGCGCCGCGCCCTGCCGTCTTCCTTGAAACGGAATTCGAGCGCGACCCCGCGCATGATGAGGCAAAGCAGCATGATGATGACGGGAATGTAAAACGCCGGCATGAGCACGGCATAAGCGAGCGGGAAGGCCGCAAACAGCCCGCCGCCGCCCAGCACCAGCCAGGTCTCATTGCCATCCCAGAAGGGGGCAATCGAGTTCATCATGCGGTTTCGGCATTTATCCGACGGGGCGAACGGGAACAGGATGCCGACGCCGAGATCGAAGCCGTCCAGCAGCACATATAAAAACACTGCTGCCGCGATGAGCCCGCCCCAGATGAACGGCAGGTCGATGGCGGATGAAAAATCAAACATGCTGCTTCTCCCCTGTCGCGCCCTTGGCTGCAGTCGCCTCCATGCCCGGCTTGTAATACTGCTCCTTCGCTTCCGCCATGGGGATGCCGCGGCGAATGAGGAGCAGGATATACCAGCTGCCCGCACCGAAGACTAAGGTGTACATAACGATGAAAGACACGAGCGACCAGGCGACCTGCGGTCCGACGAGCGCGGGCGTGACGCTCTCCGCCGTGCGGATGATGCCATAGGCGACCCAGGGCTGGCGGCCGATCTCGGTCACGAACCAGCCGGCAAGCAGCGCGATAAACCCTGTCGGCATCATGCCCATCCACCAGAGTTGCAGCCAGCCCGTGTCGAACAGGCGGCGGCGGAAATGGGCAACCGCGCTGGCGAACCCAATGAGCGCCATCAGGACGCCGATGCCGACCATGACGCGGAACGACCAGAACACCGGCGCGACGGGCGGGCGCTCGGCCTTCGGCCAGTCCTTCAATCCGCGCACCTCTCCGTCATAGCTATGGGTGAGGATCAGGCTCGCGAGACCAGGTACCTCCAGCGCGTGGTTCATTTTCTCGCCCACTTCGTCGGGCCAGCCGAACAGCAGCAGCGGAATGGATTTACCGGTTTCATAAAGGCCCTCCATCGCCGCGATCTTGGCGGGCTGGTGCTTGAGCGTATTGAGGCCGTGCAGGTCGCCGATAAAGATCTGCAGCGGCGCGACGAGGGCCGCCATGATCGCGGCCATGCCGAGCATGACGCGCGCCTGCGGCAAGTGCCGCTGGCGCCACAGGTAAAAGGCGCCGACGCCGCCGACGACGAAGGCGGTCGCAAGATATGCCGCCGTCACCATATGCGCGAAGCGGAACGGAAAAGACGGGTTGAAAATAATCTCGAGCCAGTTGGTCGGGTGGAGGCGGCCATCCGCCGCGATTTCGAACCCCTGCGGCGTCTGCATCCAGCTGTTCGCGGCCAGGATCCAGAAGGCGGATATCAGCGTGCCGATAGCGACGATGCAGGTCGAGGCAAAATGCATTTTTTCGCTGACGCGGCCCCAGCCGAACAGCATGATGCCAAGGAACGACGCCTCGAGGAAAAAGGCCGTTAGCACCTCGAAGGCCAGCAGCGGCCCCAGCACATTCGCCACGCGGTCGGAAAATACCGACCAGTTTGTGCCGAACTGGTAAGACATGACCACGCCCGAGACGACGCCCATGCCAAAGGCAACCGCGAAGATCTTGACCCAGAATTTATATATGTCGCGGTAGCGGTCATCCCTTGTCATCAGCCACCGCCCCTCGACCACGGCCAGAAAGCTGGCAAGCCCGATCGTGAAGGCCGGGAAGACGATGTGAAAGCTGATCGTGAAGGCGAACTGGATGCGCGCGAGCAGCAGCGGGTCGAGACTGTCGATATTCATGGAATTCCCCTTCCGGCCCCAGCAATGACACGCGTTGCGACAGGCTGTCAATGCTTGCGCTGCAAGCACTTCCCGCACTTGAAACCGCACCGGTTGCGTGCTGGTTGCGGTACCGCGGCGCTAACCGGCTATCATTCCTCATGTTCCTTCTTAAAGGACGAAACCGGCCCTGATTTGTAGGGCTGTTTTCATATTCAGCCCTTCGTTTACTATGGTATTGCGAGCCTGCGGAGGCAGGATTAAGTTGAGGGCCGTTTCAGGGCAGGGCAATCAGATGCTGTTCAGTTCATGGATGTTCGTCGGCTTGTTCCTGCCCGTGACCTGGTGCGTCTATTACGCGCTGCAGGCGCGGGCTGGCCGAGAGGTTGCGTTCACCTGGCTGTTCGCGGCATCGCTGTTCTTTTACGGCTGGTTCAAGCCGGTCTACCTGGTCATCGTGCTTCTCTCGCTCGCCTTCAACTATGCGGTCGGCATGACGCTGTCGCGCCGGAGGATGGGGCGCGTGAAACGGCGCAATCTCCTGATTTTCGGGATCGCGGCCAACCTCGCCGCGCTGTTCTATTATAAATATACCGGGCTTTTCTTCCGCACGCTCAACATGGCAGGCGGAGAATACACCGTTCCGGATATCCTGCTGCCGCTTGGCATCTCGTTCTTTACCTTCCAGAAAATCGCCTGGCTCGTTGACAGCTACCGCCGGGAGACGGAGGAGCCGAATTTCCTGCATTACGGCTTGTTCATTACATTCTTCCCGCAGCTGATCGCGGGGCCGATCGTGCATCACCGCGACATCATCCCGCAATTCATGAAGCGCGACGCGGGGCGGGTGCAATGGAACATGGTGGCGGCGGGCTTTAGCCTGTTCATCATCGGGCTGTTCAAGAAGGTCTGCATGGCCGACAATATGGGCGAGATCGCCGACCCGATCTTTGCCGCCGTCGCGCGCGGCGCCGCGCCGGACTTTTTTGAAAGCTGGCTTGGTAGCGTCGCCTATTCGCTGCAGATCTATTTCGATTTTTCGGGTTATTCCGAAATGGCGATCGGCATTGCGGCCATGTTCGGCATCCAGCTGCCGCTTAATTTCTACGCGCCCTATAAATCCGCCAGCATCACCGAATTCTGGCGGCGCTGGCATATCACGCTGTCGCGGTTTTTGCGCGACTATCTATATATCCCGCTGGGCGGCAACCGCCGCGGCAGCCTGCGGCGTTACACAAACCTGCTGCTGACCATGCTGCTCGGGGGGCTGTGGCACGGGGCGAACTGGACCTTTCTCGTCTGGGGCGGGCTACACGGCATATTCCTTGGCATCCATCATGCCTGGGAAAAAACCGGAATAACCCTGCCGCGCGGACTCGCGCGCGCGATTACGCTGGTCGCGGTCATCTGCGCCTGGGTGTTCTTCCGCGCCGACAGCATGGAAACGGCGCAAAGCATGCTGCGCGGCATGGCGAATATGAACGGCATCGCGCTGCGCAACCCCTCCGGCGGGCTGGGCACGGCCCTGTCGCATCTTGGCCTCAACGTCGCGCAGACCGGCTCGAAGCTGCTGCAGCTCAGCGACCGCTGGCTTCTGTTCTGGGCGGTGTTCGCGGTCGCACTGTTCGGCCCGACGGCGCATGACCTCATGGGCCGTCGGCTCGCTCTCGACATCACGGGCGCCGCGAAGGGGGACAAACCGTCGCGCTATACCTGGCAGCCCGGCTTTGCCTGGGGCGCGGCGGTTGCGGTGATGGGTACTGTCGCGCTGTTGTTCCTGACCCGCGTGAACGCCTTTATCTACTTCCAGTTCTGACCCATGGAAACACCTGTGGAAAAGCAAAGCATCCGCTACCTGCAATTCGTGCTCGGCATCATGATTGCCGTGGTCGGCACGCTGGCAGCTGCGAATTACCTGATTGATCCCTATGGCATCTATCGCGACTGGAAGCCCGGAGAAATTTATCCGGCGTCCGATACCTATGCCCGCATCCATAAGACGGAGCGCATCAAGCGCGTGAAGCCGGACGCGATTATCCTCGGCTCGTCGCGCACCGATATCGGCATCAATCCACGCGCTGAATTTTATCCGGGGCTGAATGTTTACAACGCCGCGCTCTCGGGGACCACGATCCGTGAATTGCGGCTGATGCTGGAATTTGCGCAAAAAGTACATCCGCTGAAAAAGGCCGTTCTGGCTCTCGACTTCATCGGTTTCAATACCATGAAGCTGGAGAACCGCAATTTCGACGAGGCGCGCGTCGCGGCCGATGCGCTCGACCCGGTCAATGCCTTCGCCAATACTTACGGCACGCTCGTCACGCTTGACACGCTGCGCGTCGCGCTGAAGCATTTGCGCTACATCAAGCATCCCGAGCGCCATTCATTCCCGGAAGCGAATGGCCACAAGCTGCATAACGAGGCGGCATGGCGGCAGAAGAAGGACGGCGTGCATGCGCATTTCATGCGCTCGCCCAACGCGCAAATCCTGGGCGCGAAGGAATTCAGCTTTAACTATTCTGACGCGCCCGGCGACGACACTTTCGCCCAGTACCGCGCCATCCTGAATTTTTGCGAGGCGCATAAAATAGACCTCGTCATTTACATCAACCCCGTTCACCGCTCCAACCTCGACCGCATCCGGGAGGACGGGAAGTGGGAGATGTTCGAAGACTGGAAAAGGCGCGTTGCCACCATCACGCGCGGTACACCCTATCCGCTTTGGGATTTCGCCACCGAAAACAGCGTGACCTCAGAACAGCTGCCGCCGCCCGGCGACAAAACGACGCAGATGAAATATTTCTGGGATACCGACCATTACAAGGACAATGTCGGCGACTGGATCCAGCGGAAGATCCTCGGCCTGCCGGGCGACAAAGGGCCGAATGATTTCGGGATGAAGCTGCAGTAACCTTGTCATCCTGACGCAGCGAAGGGTCTCCTTCTCCTCGTAAATAAAGAGAGATCCTTCGCTGCGCTCAGGATGACAATTTTCAGGACGCCTGATTCTGCTGCTTGTGCTTCTGCCGTTCGCGTTCGGCCAGCTCGCGCTTGATGCGCTCCAGCACGAACTGGTGATGATAGGGTTTTTCGATCGCGGGGCCCTGGCTACAGAGTTTCCCGGCCTCGGTCGTCACCCGCTCGGGTGTGGCCGAGAGCACGACCCGCACATCGGGCTTGTTTTCCCGCATCCAGCGCGCGAGCGCGAAGCCATCCATCTTGCCGATGCTCTCGACATGCGCCAGCACCACATGCGCCTTCAGCCCGCCTTGCGTCAGCACCGCCTCCGCCTCGTCCGTGCTCACCACTTCCACGACACGGTAGCCGCAGTCGCGCAGGTATTCGGCGACGGGGAAGCGGATCAGGGGGTCTGATTCGACCATGAGGATGCAGGGTTGCGACATCATCCTTCGCTTACGCCGGGGCGGTCACTTGGTTCCGGAGGACAGGGATTTGGAAAAGGCCGCGAAATCCAGCGCGGTATTCTGGTCATGAATGATCTTCCACGCGCCGTCTTCCAGAGCAAAGACATAAGTGAGCCATGATTCGACGGGTGGGTCCGCCGGCTTCGCGCGGTAGCTGTATTTCACCACGGCTAAGGCCATGTCTTCACCAACAACCTTATGCACCACTTTTCCTTCCCAGACCCAGTTGCCGTCCCGGAACCACTCCTCATGAATGGCGGCGATCTCCGCAGGTGTCGTGAAGGCGTGCCCGTTCTGGACGATCGTGTACAGCGTCTCGCTTTTTGTCAGATGGGCCCGGAAGGCGCCGATATCGCGCTCGCGGATGGACCTGAAATGGCTTTGTAGCGCCGCGTCAAAATCGGGCTTCTCATGCGCCTCCTTGGCGAAAGCGCAGAGGGCGAGAATGCCGAGGAAAACCGATAACAATAAAAACGTTTTTTTCATGCCCTATCTTTGCAAACAGCGCTGCCTTTCGCAATATGGCTGCCCTAGCGATGCGGGCAGCCGGGCCAGCAGCAGGGGCGGCGCTTGCCCTTGGCCAGATCTTCGCGCGCGCGGGAGATGCGTTTGGCGCGGGTGTCGTCCTTTTTGGCGGAGGAGACCCAGCAGATCCATTCGTTGCGCGCGATGGGCGTCGTTTCTTCCCAGCCGTTAAGCGCGCCGGCATCCGCCTGCAGCATCCGGCGCAGGTCGTCGGGCAATTCATGCAGGATACCGGGTGACGGGATTTTGCGGGGCATGGACCGGCTTGAAAAACTGGCGGA
>DASPMW010000048.1:0-4795 GCA_035626855.1 Patescibacteria group bacterium | reverse complement strand
GAACTCCTGCGCGATGCCGGTCCGGCGCGATTCCTCCGCGCGCCGCGCGACGTCCTCGTCAATGACAAGGGTGAGGCGCATCGCCATCGGGCCGTTGCTGCTGCGCGCGACATCGACGGGCGTCTCGCCGAAACTGTCGCGCTGACGATAGTCGATTCCCGCTTTGACAAGGGCGTTTGCGACGAGCTCGCCGTTTTGCGCGTCCGCCGCCATGGCGGCGAAATGCAGTGCATTCTGGTCTTGCGCGTTCAGCGCATGGAGATTCGCTTTGGCCGCCAGCAACGGATAGACGCATAAAATACAGCCGCGCCGCGCAGCCGCCATCAGGGGCGTGAAGCCCTGCGGCGTCGCGCTGTCAGGGTTCGCGCCGTTTTCAAGCAGCAGTTCTACCGCCGCATCGCGCGATCCCCCTGCCGCATCGATCAGCGGCGTTTCACCGACCGCGTTGCGCGCTTCTATATCCGCGCCCGCATCGATGAGGATTTTCATCACGACCGTTTCGCCCTTATGCGCGGCGAGATGGAGCGCGGTCGTGCCCTTGATATGTTTTGAGGTCGGCGCGGCGACAGCGGCCTTCGCGAGCTCGGGATGCTGCGCCAGTATATTGCGCACGCCTTGGTGATGTCCGCGCTCGGCGAAGCCCAGCAGTTGCTCCAGCAATGTATCGCGATCAGCCGTCATGCCCCGAACCTAGCCGAAAAGTATGATTCGCCACAGCATTATTACGGAATACTAATTTTATTTCCGGCTTTCAAGCGGGGTGGGGTTTAAACTTGCCGAAGAACGACTGTTCATGGTCACTTTCGGTTTATTTACAGGGGGTTGTTGACATTGACGCGCCGCAACAGCATGTTCCGCTCACGAAACAAAATGTCGCTGTTAAGAAAAAGCAAAAAAGCTGCAGCGGCCAAACAAAGAAAGACCTGAGTGTGCCTATGAACAACGAACCTTCCCATCACGCGAACTTCTTCTCCACCTCGATCATGTCGGCCTTCACGACCGCGACCAAGGCAAGCGAAGCCAGCCAGCAATATATCAGCGCCCGCCATCATCATGTGCAGAAGCCGCGCCACGGCCTCGATTACACGCGCGTACATTTCAATGTTGGCCCCCGCGACGACGGCCGCGCGCCCATGATGGTCCCCGCCTGGTAAGACGACATAATCGACCTTGTCGGATGCGGCACGGCCTTGTATGAATCCTTTGACTTGGAAGGATTTCAGTAAATGGCCAAACGCAACCGCAAAACCAAGATCGTCGCCACCCTCGGCCCCGCATCTTCAACGCCGGAAATGGTACGTACGCTGTATGAAACCGGCGTCGACGTATTCCGCCTGAACTTCAGCCACGGCAACCACGAAGACCACCAGAAGCGCATCACGATCATCCGCGACCTTGAAAAGGAATGCGGCTGCCCGATTGGCGTTTTCGCGGATCTTCAGGGACCGAAGCTGCGGCTTGGCACCTTCAAGGACGGGCCCGTCGATATCGAAAAGGGCATGCGCATCCGCCTTGATTCCGATCCCGCGCCCGGCGACAAGACGCGCGTCTGCCTGCCGCATCCCGAAGTCATGGAAGTTCTGGTCGAGGGTGCGGATGTGCTGCTCGACGATGGCAAGGTGCACCTGCATGTCATCAAGAAGGGCCCCGACTGGGTCGATACGGAAGTCGTGGCGGGGAAAAGGCTGTCCGACCGCAAGGGCGTCAACCTGCCCAACGTCATCCTGAAACAGAACGTCATCACCGACAAGGACCGCCGCGACCTGGAGGCTGCGTGCAATATGGGCGCCGACTGGATCGCCCTTTCCTTCGTGCAGCGTCCCGAAGACGTGGCGGAGGCGCGCAAGCTCGTGAACGGCCGCGCCAAGATCATCTCGAAGCTGGAAAAGCCTTCCGCGATCACCCATCTGCAGGCGATCATCGACCTCTCCGACGCGCTGATGGTCGCGCGCGGCGATCTCGGCGTCGAGCTGCCGGCCGAAAAAGTCCCCGCGCTGCAAAAGCGCATCATCCATGCGGCGCGCGAGGCGGGCAAGCCCGTGATCGTCGCAACGCAGATGCTCGAATCCATGATCAACTCGCCGCGGCCCACGCGCGCCGAAGCTTCCGACGTCGCGACCGCGATTTATGACGGCACGGATGCGATCATGCTCTCCGCCGAAACGGCCTCCGGGGAATATCCGGTCGAAGCGGTTTCGATCATGGACCGCATCGCGGTCGATGTTGAGCAGGACGAGCTCTACCGCCGCATCATGGATGCGGAACACCCCGACCCGGACAAGACCTCCCCCGATGCGATCACGGCGGCGGCGTCGACCGTCGCGTCGACCATTTCGGCGGCGGCGATCGTGAACTACACCTCCTCCGGCTCGACCGCGCTGCGCACGGCGCGGGAGCGTCCGGCGGTGCCGATCCTCTGCCTCACCTCCGACCCGATCGTCGCGCGGCGGCTTCAGCTTTCCTACGGCATCTACCCGGTGCATACCGAAGACGTCGATAATTTCGGCGATGTCGTGAAGAAGGCCTGCAAGCTGTCGACCGAGCATAAGATCGCGGAAAGGGGCCAGCGCCTCGTCATCACCGCAGGCGTCCCGTTCGGCACCCCCGGCTCGACCAACAGTCTGCGCATCGCCTGGGTCGAATAACCGGCTTAAATATGATTGTATTCTAACGGGTTAGAGATTTTCTTGACCCGTTATGAAAAACTATCTATACTGCCCGAAAACAAGAACAGGGCTGGGGGTTTCAGGGTGGTTTCTTCTTTTTATATGGGCGGGCGCGCATGACTTCGCTTATGCGGCGCAAGACCCCCGTGATGATCGCAATCGGCGGCATGTCGGGCAGCGGCAAGACGACGCTGGCCGATGAACTCGGCAAATAAATCCCCGGCGTGGTCGTGTTTGATTCCGATGTCGTCCACAAGAAAATGCATGGCGTCGACCCGAAATCGCCCCTGCCCGACACCGCCTATACCAAGGAAAACATCCAGACCTTCATCAAGCATATCCACAGCGAGGCGGAGCGCAACCTGCGCGCGGGCAAAAGCGTCATTGTTTCCGGCACTTTCCTCGACACCGTCACGCGGCATAACCAGGAAGACCTGGCGCGCCGCAACGGCGGCGACTTCATCGGCATCTACCTGCATGCCTCCGCCTCCGTGCTGTTCGAGCGCGTGAGCAAGCGCAAGGACAGCGTTTCCGACGCCGACAAAAAAGTCCTCAAGCGCCAGATCACGCTCAACCAGCCGAAATCCTTCCGCGAGCTCAACTGGCACCTCATCAATGCGGACCAGGCCATGGAGTCGATCGTCGATACGGCCCTGTTCCACATCCGCCAGCGCGAGCTGCGAAACCGCGTCGCGGCCAATACGCCTAAGACCCCGAAAAAGCAGGGGAATAAGCCGAAGCCATAAACCTTTCCCGCCGTTGACAGAATACGGGGATTTGTCGTAAGAGTATCGCCATGCCCGACAATCGCCGCCTATTGCTCTCCGCGCTGTTCAATGACCTCGCCTCGCCTGTCGAGCGCGAAGCGCGCGAGACGCTCGACATCGCGGCGCAGAAAACGGCGGACACGCTGCTGCTGGGGGCTATCGCCGCCAATGACCCGCGCATGTTCGAACAGGCAATCGGCGAGGGCGCGGATGTAAATGCCAATGGCGGCCGGCCGCTCGCGCAGGCGGCGCAGGAGAAAAACTTCCTGTTTATGCGCAAGCTGCTGACACGCGGCGCGGATATCGAGACCGCCATCGCGACGCTCGAGACCGAGCAGGGCGGCATCACCCGCAAGAAAAATTACGACGATTACTGGGACCGCACGACCTACACCTACAAATCGAAAGCGGACGAGCGCCGCTACAAGCAGATCACCGTGACGATGAAGACGATCCGCGATTACGAGAAGCTTTACCTCGAAAAAATCGCGCCGCTGGAGGCCGTGCGCCTGCAGCAGGAAATCGCCGATGACATCGCGGTTGTGCGCCGCCTCACCGAGCGCGCGGTCACAGGCGGCAATGTGCTGAAGCCGAAACTGAAAGCGCCGGGAGGACAGTCATGAGCATCCGCAGTTTTTTCGGCGGCAAGGAAGATCCCATTTCCGCCTATAAATCCCAGCTCGTCACGGCGGTGAAGGAAGGCGATATCGAGGGTCTCCGCCTGCTGCTGCAAAAAGAAATCGAGGCGCCGCCCGCGGTCTATGACGCCGCGCTGGTGAAAGCCGTCGCCAATAACCAGACCCGCATGGCGAAACTGCTGATCGACGCGCCCGGTTCGCGCACGCTCGACCATAGCCATCTGCGCTCGGTCGTCTATAACGGCAAGACGGAAATGTTCCGGCTGCTGAAAGATGCCGGCTGGAATTTCGCTGCCGCCGTGCCGTCCGAAAACGGTGCTTCCTACGTCTCCCAGCTCCGCTACATGGAGAAGGATTTCGAGGCCGACCGGCTGAAAGCCGAGCTTGCCGCGACCCAGAAGGAGCTCGCCGCGCTGAAGGAAACCTGCGCAGCCGCGCCAGCCGCCAGCGTTAATACAGGCCCCATCGACGACCTCCCCCGCCGCCCGAAAAAACCCTCGCTCTGACAAATACTTAGCACGGGAACTGGACGCGCGCGACCGGTGTTCTATGTAAACATAAAATTAACTTTATTCGGTTCTAATAGTCGCATAGGCTAGAAATACCGGAAGGAGCGTTACGGGATGTCCAATCTGTTAAGCAGTGCTGCAGTCGGGGCGAAAACGGGAGCGGATGCGCAGGAGATCGCGTATTCCTACCTTGAAACCAACCCTACCATGGCCCT